>NZ_JBHXNK010000004.1:0-324669 GCF_042719755.1 Nocardia sp. NPDC058519
CCGATCACCGACAGTCGCCGCCACGGCGAACATGATGCCCCACCCGAGGACCTATCGGACGAGAACCGGAAACTCGATTGGGAGACATGACCTAGTCCGTCGCCCAGGATTATGACGTCGCCACTGTCGACGGCCTTGGCCAGATGCTCGGCGAGTGGTGCCCGCTGGTCGATGTCCACGAAGTCGGCGATCGCTACGTCGATCAGCCGGGTGATAGTGATCTGTTCGGGTCGCCCTTCGAGCAGGCGTGGCAACGCGACTCGGATGGGAATCGGTGCATGAGGATGCGTCGCACAATGCGCCGCGATCTCCCGTAGCGCGACAGATTTGCCGGCGCCGGGTTGACCCATAAGCAACATACGTCGCCACCGCCGGACATATTTCAGCAGGTCGCTGCCTTGGCGTGAACCTCCGACTCGGACGCGCATGCCGGCGAGGAGGTTGTCGACGGCGATCGGTGGAAGATCATCCGCAAGCAGGCTCAGATCAACTCGTCCCGCACTGGAGGCGATCTGTTTCAGGTAGGCGGCGACAGCGGCTCGACGAGCGGCGATTCTGCCTCCTGCTGCGCCTTCCCAGTTGGGGGTGGGCGCCAGGCTGGCGATGGTGAGTGTGGTCACCCATTCTTCGATATCACTGCTGAGGGCTTTGCCAGCTCTCTGGTGCAACCGATCGGCAAGAACGGCGACTGCCTGGGGGCCATTTCGGCCGCCTACGATGGGATCCATCATCGCCGCTTGTACCGATCGCGCTTCGCCTGTTTCAGTCGCTCCCGAGATGGTGAGCACTCGTGCTCGGCTGAGGACCAGCTCGCGAACCTCTTCAGGGATCAGATCGGTCAGCACACGGAGCGTGCTCTGCTCTGCTTTGGTGTCCATCGGCTGACCTTTCCGGCGCCGCTGTAGAACGTTGTCGAGCTGCCGCGCGGAACCGGTGAACTCCTCGCCCGCAATGACGAGCAGATCCTGCTCACCGAGTAGCGGGGCCTGGCCGACCCAGCCCGCGATCGTCTTCTTCAGCGGATCGCCCGCGTTTACCGCTCGCTTGGCGGAGATGAACGCACGACGCCCGTCGGAGAAGGTCACACAGATGTCGTCTGTGGGGTCGGCGGTCTCGAAATCGAGCCGCACCGCGTAGACGTTGTCGGGGAGATCCAACCCGGGAATCGGGCGGCTGGCGAGCCCGAATACGGCGAGATGGGTGGCAACGACGTTGCGGAAGACGCTGCCGACCTCGTTGGCCTGACCCGCACGGCTCGCCACAGCCCGCCTTCCTGCTCAACCCTGTATGCCTAATGCCAGCGGATAGTTTGACACACCGAGCAGCTGGAACTCCCTGCCGCTGCCGAAGTGGTCTTCCTCGCTGACGATCCGCTGCGCCGGGTCCTGTGCCTCCCGGCAAAGGTGAGCACCGGACTCGTGAAGTGCACCCTAAAACACCGGGTTCTTCCCACATGGATAGCCGAGTCGTCGATGGCGGACACCATCCAGCGGTCCAACAATTGCTGCGAATCGTCGGCGCGCGGGATCGAGTCACGGAGCTGTAGCGCAGTCGTGGCGGATTCGGGAGGCGGGCTCGGCAACGGTTCTTCGCCGTGATCGAGGGTCGAGTCTCTGAACTGTAGTAGCGCACCGCCTGGATCGTCGTCCGCCAGTACACATTGGGCGAGCTGGAGAGCCCACAGAAACTCCACAGTTTTGACCGGAATCAATGGGAATTGATGCGAATCGATGAGAACGGTCGCTTCGCGAAAACGCGTGGTGCTGAGCACTATTGGGTACTGATCGGTAGGTTTCGGGCAACTGGAACGCGCGCCAAGTGGTCACAGGTTCAAATCCTGTCAGCCAGTGTCGCCGTGTCGCGGATGGTGGCCGCGGGTGAGCTGGTACGTGAGCATCGCGCCTACACGCTCGACCCCGCGTTGCGGGCGCGTCGGACCGAGCTCGCCGCGCCGCCTGTTCGTCTCTGGGGCGGTGACTGTGAGCATGTCGTCATCACTGTTGTGGGCCGTCCGTCGGCCGAGCGCGCGAGGCTGCTCTCGCTTCGTCTGGCCGAACTCCGCGAGGGAGTCTGGCTGCGGCCTGCCAACCTCGTCCGCGCGCTGCCCGCGGACCTGGCCACCAGGTGCGCGACGTCGGGTCGCGCCGGCCCGCGCATTTCGCCGATGCGGCGGCGTGCGAGGGCCGACGTGATCCTGAACCTCGCGCACCGGGCAGCGGTGCGCGGCGACGGGTGTCGGCGGCTCAGATCACCGTGCCCACGTCGGTGTGGACGATGTTGTCGAGCGCGCGTTCGGCGACGGCGGCGATCGTCATCGAAGGATTGCATGCCGCGGTGTTGCCGGGCATGAGTGCGCCGTCGATGACGTAGAGACCGCGCTGGCCGAGCACCCGGCCGTCCAGGTCGCAGACTGTGCCCATGTTCGCGCCACCGAGTGGATGCCAGGTGGAGGGGAATACCGAGCTGGTGTCGAGGAGCATGCTGTCGGGTCCGGCGATGCGGCGCACGGCGGGGTCGATGTGGCCGTCCTGGATTGCCCGGTCGCCGTCGCCGGGCCAGCGCAGGGTCGCGCTGTCGGTGCCCGACTCGTAGACGAACTCGCCGCGCCCGGTGCTCACGCCGTAGCCGACCAGCATCGTGCTGCCGGGGTCGACGGTCAGCGGTGGAATCGAGGCTTGGATGACGGTGAACGCCGCGTTCGGGTCGTCCCAGTTCTTGCTGCCGTATACGACCGGTCCGCCCTGCGCGGTGCCGAATCCGGCGGACGGGTTGCGCCACACATAGATTCGGTCCGCGTTGGTGCCCCAGCCGCCGCCGAGTCCGTCGGGCAGGTCGGGGATCTGGCCTTTCGCGCCTGCTCGCACGAGCAGCCGGGTGGTGTTGAGGCTGCCTGCCGCGAGAACCAGCGTGGGAGTGGTGATGATCTTGTTCTCGAGCACGGTGCCCGTGATGTCGAGTCGGTCGACGCGCACCACCCAACGGCCGTCGGGGGCGCGTTCGATGTCGGTGACCTCGTGCAGGGTCTGCACGTCGACCCGGCCGGTGGCCTCGGCCGCTGCGACATAGGTGACGTCGACGGAGTTCTTGCCGCCGTTGTTCACACCCATCGCGCCGTCGCCGTTGGTATAGGACGGCTTCATCTCGCCGCGCAGTTCGGCCAGCGCGTAGTCCCAGTCGATGGGCATCGGGATCTTCGACAGCGGCATGCCGGCGGCGCGCACACGATCGGCGAAAATCCTTGCCGCCAGGTAGTTCTCGTGGTTGACCAGCTCGTCGGGAGCGGTGGCCAGCCCGAGCATGCGGGCGACCCGTGGATAGTGAACCCGGTCCATCAGCCCCCAGTCGAGCTCGGCCGGGAAGTGCGTCTCGAAGACCTCGCGGGTGGGCTGCAGCGACATGCCCTGGTAGATCAGCGAGCCGCCGCCGAGGCCCGCGGCGCACAGTGCGGTCATCCCGGCCCCGGCCACCGCCTCCACCAGACCGGCGTACGGCTCGAACACCATCGGGCGGCCGAACAACACCGGGTTGGAGCGGTGCCAGAGCAGACGCTTGTCGGGTTGAGAAGCGCGCGGGAAGGTCTCGGAGTTGGGGCCGGTCTCCCACCTTCTGCCGCGTTCCAGCATCAGCACATCGACGCCCGCCTGCGCCAGTCGCAGCGCGGTCACGCCGCCACCGAATCCGGAACCGATGACGACGGCCCGGCGCTCGTGCCTGGTCAGCGGCACGCCGCCGGTGCGGACCGCGATGCCGCTGTGGGCCGAGGCGGTGCGCGAGGTGGCCAGGGCGAGCCCGGCAGCCGCGGCGCCGGTCAGCAGTGAGCGGCGGGTGAACTCGGACATGTCAGCAACTTTCATTCTTGGGGGTGGTTCGACGATCAGGAGCGGAGGTTCAGCCGCTACGTCGAGCGAGTAGGAGGTCGAGCAGACCGGCCTCGCGGCCCTGCTCGGTGAGCATGCCGCGCGCTGTGCGCTCGACTTCGCCGCCGGTGAGCAGTGCGTCGGCGGCGGCGGCCATCTCGATGCCGCCGTAGTGATGGCGCTGCATGAGCCGCAAGAACAGCACCTCGGCCTGCGGGCCGCGGGCGGCGGCGAGCTGGTCGAGTTCTGCGGTTGTCGCCATTCCCGGCATGGCCGAGTCGGGTGATGCGGCGGCAGCCCGATGAGGGTGTGTCCCGGACTGGTGCATCCAGGCCATCGGATGCGGGGCGGTGACCGGTGCGCCGGCCAACCGCAACCAGCCGAGCAGCATTCCCAGTTCGGTGCGCTGCGTGTCGGCGATCTGGCCGGCCAGCGTCGCCACCGACGGCTCCACGCCGGGGTCGAGCCGCTGCACCAGCATCAGTGCCTGACTGTGATGGGTGACCATGTCCTGCACGAAGCCGATTTCGGTGGCGTTCAGCACCGGCTGCCGCGTGGGTTCATCCGAGATCAGCACCGGCCGCAGCGCCATGCCCATCGCCAGCAGTAGGACGGCGAGACCGGCCACGGCCGACACACGGACAAGTTTGTGCCGGTTCATGACCCGGTGGTCGATGCCTGATCGGCAGGCGGGGTGTACACCGTCGGTGCGAGCTCGAGCGCCACGAAACCGTTGTCCGCACAGGTGGTCCACAGCTGGTTTCCACGCCATTCCGGCGGCGAGAAGCACCAGTCCGTGGACAGATCACCGAAAGTCAGTGTGCCGGTGCGCGAACTGAGGGCCTGCTGCGGATCGAACTGCCCCTGCAACATCGCCTGGGCCACGGTCGGGGCCGCCAGCAGCGGTGGCCCGATGATCGAGGCGAGCGCGTGCGGTGAGTTCCACAATTCGGCGTTCTCGTTGGTGCGCGCGGGCGGGTTGAAGTAGGCGATCTCGCGAATCGCCGCGGGATCGCGCACGTCGAACACGCGGATGCCAGAGGAGGTCCAGCTGCAGGCCAGGGCGGTGGGGTCGGTCGGCCGGTCGGCGGCGCAGTAGTGCGCGTCGTAGGCGAACAGTGAGCCGCCCGAGGCCGAGGCGATCAGGCTGTCCTGGTTCTCGGGCAGGTTGATCGCGAGTTTGATCGACTGCGTCAGCCGTGGTCGGCGCTCGTCGGTGACATCGATGAGCTTGACCCCGCCCGAGCCTGCCTCGTCGACGGCGAAGACGTACGGCGTTCCCCGGTAGGTCACGGGAACGGCATGCTGGGTGGCCCAGCCGTCGGACCACGGCATGTCGGCCAGTTCCTGCACGCGTGGTTCGGCGTCGCGGCGCTGCACCGCGCTGACATCGAGGATCTTCATCCCGCCGATGTTGTTGGCCAGATACATCCGGTTGCCGTCGGGTGAGATGCCGAATCCGTGCATCGACAACCCGGGCAGGCCCTGCCAGATCACCCGTGGGCTCGCCGGATCGGTGAGATCGACGGCGCTGAGCAGACCGGGTGCCGTTCCCGAGGCCCAGTAGGTGCGCCCGTCGGGGGAGAAGCCGCCCTCATGTGCGGTGATCGGCACCGGCAGCGCCAGATCGGTTCCGGGTCCCGGATTGAGCAGTCGCGGGTGCGCGCAGTCGGAGATGTCGTACACCGACAACAGCCCGGCACCGGTCAGTGCGGGAACACCCGCGCCCACCAGCAGTTTTCGCGCCGCGTTGACCTTGAGGCTCTCCCAAGTCCCCGCGAGCATGGCTGGTTCGGTGAGGGTCGTGGTCTGTACCGGCGCGGTCGGATCGGCGATATCGAGCACTCGCACACCCATGTCGGGGCCGAGCAGATTGCCAGGGAAGAAGGTGCCGATGTAGGCGCAGTGGTCGTAGGTCACCGAGGTGATGCCGCCACCACGGCCTGCGGAGCTGCCGAGCAGACGCATATTGCATCGGAATCCGTCACGGGTGCGGCCGCTGTCACGGTCGGCGGCGGGCACATCGCCCTGCAGTCCGGTTTCCGGGACGGAACCGGGTAGGCAGTCGGCCGGGCTCACTGCCTGCGCCGTCGGGGAACCGGCGGCAGGCTGGGTGGACGCCGCACCGAGCGGCATCAGCAGCGTTATCGCCGCGACGGCGGCGCAGCGTCGCGCCGTCCGTGTGAACAAGGAGGTCATGGGTTGGGTGTCGGCCCCGTCGGTGGGGCCGCCTTTCCGGGAAGATGTCGGGCGGCTGCAGTAGTTGGGTGCGGCTCGACGTCTGCCGCATCCATGAGTAACCGTGTTACTGGTGGCGCGACGCTACCACTCGGAGAACGGTGCCCGGACCCGATTCGCAGGTATTGGGTCGGTTCAGTCGTGGGTGGGCGCGGCTGCGGTTCGTTTCCGGCGTGCTGTCGTCTGTTCGATGCGCGGATCCTCGGTCACCGCGAAGTGCTTGACGTACTCGGACAGGAACGCCTGCAATGTCGCGGTGGCCGGGATGGCCAGGAGCGCACCGACCGCTCCGAGTAGCGCACCGCCTGCCAGTACGGACAGCAGTGCGATCGCGGCGTTGACGTCGACAGTGCGCGCGGTGATCCGGGGCTGCAGCAGATAGTCCTGGAACCACTGGTAGACGACCGCGAACAATAGGATCCACACCGCGTCGAGCGGGTCGACGGTCAGCGCGACGAACACCGGCACGATCGCGGCGATGTAGGTGCCGATGGTCGGGATGAACGCGGAGATCACGCCGAACCACACGCCGAGGGCGATGGGGTTGGGGATGTGCAGGATCGACAGGAACACCCCGTGCGCGATCGCGGAGATGATTGCCAGGAGCACCCGCGAATAGAGGTAGCCGCCGGTTTTGTCGATGGCGAGGTCCCAGGCGTGCAGGAAGGTCTGCTGACGGGCGGGTGGCAGGAGCGAGCACACGGTGCGCCGAACCCGCGGGCCGCCCGCGGTGAGGTAGACGCTGAACAGTGCGATGGTCAGGATCTGGGCCAGACCGCCGAGGACCGTTGTGGACACGCCCCAGGCGTTGTCGGCGGCGGTGTGGGCGTAGCCCTCGATCAGATCGGACTCGTGGAGCAGTCGCTGACTCAGATCGTGCACCGTGAAGTGCTGACCGAAGGTGTGATTGATCCAGTCGACGCCCTCGTTGAGCAGGCGCGGCGTCTCATGGGCCAGGTTGGTCGCCGTTTCCACCAGCAGCGTCACCAGCGCGGCGAGAAACGCAAGTACACAGGCGAAGGTGCCCACGAACACCAGGCCGGTGGCGAGTCCGCGCGGGACACCCCGTCGCACCAGCACCGCGACGGCTGGTTCCATCGCCAGGGAGACGAAGAACGCGACGAACAGGACGATCAGGAGCCCGGTCAGTCGGTGGAACGCCCAGTCGGCGAGCAGGAACAGCCCGAAGAACACCAGGGCCAGCACCATCGCCCGAGGCAGCCACTTCGGCATTCTGGTCCGCGCGGGCGCCTGCGGGGTGTTGTCCGGGGAGTCGATGTCCACGGCTCCCAGTGTCGCCCCGGACCTGCCCATTTTCCGGCACCAACGCGGCTGTCGGTGCCCGCAACGTCGACGTGGGATTCCCCGGTCGCGAATGGGCCGTTGTCGACGAGGTTCAGCCGTCGAGCAGGTGCGGGAGGCCGGCGCGGAAGCGATCGGCATCGATGGCTTTGGCGGCAGCGAACGCGGGCAGGGATACCAGCGGGAAGATCTGCGCGCGTGGACTCGGGTCGTCGGCGGCATCGAGGATGGCGTTGGCGGCGGCGCGGCCGGATTCGTTGGCTCCCTCCATGGTCGCCAGGTCGATGTGGTTGCGCACGTGATCACCACCGAAGTAGAGGTTGGGAATCGCGCAGTGCGCGTCGGGGCGATTGTCGTAGGAGCCGATCGTGTTGACCAGCAGTGGGGTTTCGTTGTGGATGTCGCCGCCGGACCAGGTGATGCCGGGGTCGAGGTGCCAGGAATGGATGTCCTCGTCGCGCAGCCAGTCGGTGCCGGTGTTGAGCCAGGCCTTGAGCTGAGCCCAGGTCTCGGTGGCGATCTCGTGCGCGGTGCATTCTTTTGCGGTGCGGCCGAAGCGGATTCCGGGTGTGTCCCAGTCGGAGATGTCGACCGACAGGCATTCCAGCACCGAGCCGTCGCCGTAGGTAGCGGAGAAATCGCCCACCCACATGGGCGCTTGGCGCAGGGCGGTGAGGGCCCAGGGGGAGCCGAGTGCGGCGATGTGTCCTTCGGGTATGTCGGTCGTGCGGCGTAGGTAGTACTGGATGCCGACCATGCAGTCGGTGACGAGGTTTCGCATTCCGCCCAGGCGTGGATCGGCGTCGATGATCGCCTCATCGAGGAGATCGACGGTGCGGTCGACGGGCATGGCGCACAGATAGTGGTCGGCGGTCACCGTAGTGCTCCCGCTCGTGCCGGTGACCGTCGCCGACGCGATGCGGCCGCCGGACATCCGCAGTGCGCCGAGTCCATGACCCAGCACGAAGCGGACCCCGAGCGATCGCAGATACTCGACCCACGGATCGATCCACGCGATGCTGGTCGGGCGGTTGAGAATACGGTCCACGCCACCGGAGAACTGCGGGATCGTGCCGGACGCGGCGAGGACGAGTGCCTCGCCGATCGTGCCGATGGTGCGTGCCGAGCTGGTCTGAGGTTTCGCGGCGACGGTGATCCGGGTGAGCGCGTTCACCAGATACTTCCGGTAGGCGGGCGACTTTCCTTCGGCGTGCATGATCTGTTCCCAGGTCACGTATTCCCACTGGCCGAAGCGCCGTTCGGTGCTGGAGGTGAACCACACGAGCATCTGTTTGGCGAAGAACGCCAGCTCGTGCGCGGGTAGTTCGGGGATGAACCCGAGCGCGCCGATGATGCTGTTGTGCAACAGTTCTGGCGTCAGCTGGCTCAGTCCACCGAGCTCGACAGGGGCGAAGATCGGCGGGAGGTCCTGGAATCCGGCGACCGTACCCTCGACCCGCACCAGGTTGTCGAGCACGCCGTTCGGGTTGCCGGGGAACGGGATTCGGCGCATCGTGTCGGGAACGTGCTGATAGCAGCCGGGGAAGAAGCGGAACCCGTGCTCGCCCGGCAGTTCCTGGCGACCGGGTGACGCCGTCCCCGGCACACCCATGCTGCGCGCCTTGCCGCCGAGGAACGCGGGTTCGTAGACCGTGACGTCGTATCCGCGCTCGGCCAGTTCGTGGGCCGCGCTCAGTCCGGCCATGCCGCCACCGAATATCGCCACCGTCTTGCCGCCGGAGCGCAACAGTGGCGAGCGCCGCGCGCTCGGCCCGGCGGCGGCGACCGGGGGAGCGACGGCGAGCGCGGCTCCGGCGACGAGTCCGGCGCGCAACGCGGTGCGGCGGGTGACCGGGGCTGACAACGGTGTCGGCTGATCAGGCATGGTGTTCTCCTGGACCTGCGATGGTGAGGGTAGAGCGCGGCGTGGACGGTGGCGCGGCGAGCGGTGCGCTGCCACGCAGAGTTGTTCGCGTGGTGCGCCGTTCGCGGGTCGAGTCGCGGATCTCGCGCGCCATGTCGGTGAGGACGGCGGGCAGGTGTGCTCGCTGATGGCGCAATGCGCGGACCGCGAGACCGAGCGCGCGTGTCGGGGTGTACAGCTCGGCGGGCCGGTGGGTGCGAGAGAAGATGCCCACGGTGATCTCCGCCAGCTCCGGATCACCGACGGCGGCGCGGTAGAGCTCGATCTCCAAGGGCCGCATGTTCTCACCACGGGCCAGCCGATTGGTCCAGTGGAAGATCTCGCGACACTCGATGACGCGACGGCACTCCCACTGCGACAGCGCGGCGTCGAGTGCGTGCGGGTCGTCGAGTGCTTCCACGACCGACTCCGCGAGCGTGCGTCCGTAGTGCAGCGCGTCGCGGATGCCCTGTGCGGTGACGGGATCCTTGAAATGTCCGGAGTCGCCGGGCAGAGCCCAACCAGGACCGGCCGAACGACGGAAGTACGAGGAGATGCCGGTGGCGGAACGAACCCGGCTCACCCGCTCACAGTCGCTCAGTCGGCTGGTCAGGTCCGGAATCCGTGCGAGAGCCTCGGTGTAGCGGCGTTCCGCCGCACCGGGACCGCGTCCGTGGTCGCTGACGGCGGGCGGCTGCACCAGACTGAGCACCAGGCCGTCATCACACGGGAAGGCGGTGCCGAGGTCGGCGCCCACACGCCACTGGGCGGCGATGTGGCGTGGGGCGTCGGCGGTGTCACGCCAGTACGCGAAGAAGCAGTCGCGCCCGCTGGGCACGGTCAGGAACGGCCGTTCGGCGCCCACCTCCCGGGCGATGGTGCTGCGCCGCCCGTCCGCGCCGACGACGAGCGCGGCCCGGAGCTCCACGGTCTTGCCCGCGGCGTCGAGATAACGCACACCGGCGCAACGGTTTCCGTCCCACACCACCGAGGTCACCCGACAGCGCGGCCGCACGTCGGCGCCCGCGGCCACCGCAGTGCGCAGCAGCGCGGCGTCGAGTCCGGTACGGCGCACGCACATCGCGTAGTCGATGCCGTCGACCGGCGGAAAGCCGGAGCCGACACCGTAGCCGGCGCCCTGTGCGTAGGCCCGCGTCAGACGTGGCGCGCCGAGGGCTTCGACTGCTGCCAACGCGTCGAGGCGCTGGAGTTCGGCCAGACCGCCCGGCCAGAGCAGATGGGTGGACAGCGTGTCCGACGGCAGAGCGGCGGCGTCGAGCACGACGACGTCGTGGCCCGCCTTCGCCAGTGTCGCCGCGGTCGCCGATCCCGCGCAGCGCGTGCCGACCACGACGACGCCGACTCGTTCGACCGCGGTGGCAGGGGCATCGACCATGGGAACCACCTCGGTCACTGAGTCTCGGACAGTATGTCCGATTGATGATGAGGCGGGCCGCGCGCAGGTGTCAACAGCGAACCGGGACAGGGGGATTGGCGCGGCCCCCACCCCGCCGCCCCGGCCGCCCGCCGCGCTACGGGCACAATGGGCGCATGGTCAATGTCAGCGCATCAGCTGCTGCATCGGCGACGGATCGCCGATGCCGTCGCTGACCCGTGTCCCGCGATCGGCGCGCAAACCCACCGACGATCGGCGGGCCGAATTCGAGCGTCGCGTACTGACCGCGGTCGAAGACCTGCTCGCCGACGGAACGCCGTTCACCGAGCTCGCCGTGCAGAAGATCGCGGCGGCCTCCGGGGCGGCCAGGTCCACCTTCTATCGCTACTTTCCGGACAAGAGCAGGCTACTGATCCGGATGGCGGAATTGGCGACCACCGATCTGTTCGCAGCGGCGGAATCATGGTGGCGCGCCGAGCACACCGATCAGCAGGCCGGCGTCGTGCGAGCGATGCGCGCGATGATCGGCGGTTTCTGCGACCATCGCTATCTGCTGCTCGCCCTCAGCGAAGTCGGCTCCTACGACCGGGAAGTCGGTGCCTACTGGCGTTCCAGGGTGGCGACCTTCGCCGAACTGGTGCGTGCGCGGCTGGAGGTCGAACAGGCCGCGGGCCACATCGGACAGCAGCTCGATCCCCGCGCTACCGCGCTGGTGCTCACGTCGATGGTCGAACGCACGATCTCGGTCGCCTTCGCCGCCGAAACCGGTATCGGGGAGGAGGAATTGGCCGAATCGCTCGGGCGCGCGATCTGGCTCGTCATCTATGGTGACGCTCCTTAGTGCGCGACCGGGCGCCGCGCTCGTTCCCCGATCAGCCGAGCGCCTCGAGCTCGCGTTCGATAGCTGCTGCCGCGTAATGCATCCCGGTGCCGCGCAGGTGCTCGATCCTGTTGTGCACCTTGTCGATCCCATACGATCGGACGACCTCGGCGATCCCGACCCTGCCGCACGAACCGGCGGCGAATCCCGCAGTCATGTCACTCATTTTCATTGTCCAGCCCCCAACGGGAATCCCTACCGATCCCCTCGTGAGTCTACGGCCATGCACGTGCATCTGCACGTGCAGAGCGTTGGGCATCGGGATGTAAGAGGTTGTGGCACACTCAGGTTCGCGAACTTGTTGCCGACAGGAGTGGTCGTGAGTGAGGATTTGAGCGCTGTCGCCGGCGCCTGCACCGGGCAGGATCCGGATGACGATCCTGCCCTGCTGCGCCGGGTACTCGGGGTTCGCCTGCGGCGGTTGCGTGAGGCGGCCGGCATCAGCGGCGACGCCGCCGGCCGGGCGATCCGCGCCTCGCACTCGAAGATCAGCCGACTCGAAGCCGGTCGAGTGGGCTTCCGCGTCGCCGACGTCGACGATCTGCTGACCGCGTACGGCGTGCGCGACGGCGATCTGCGCGACGAATACCGGCGACTCGTGCAGCGGGCCAATCGGACCGGACGGTGGCAGGCCGGTCCGGATCTGACGGTCGCGCGACCGGATACCTATCTGGCACTCGAGGACGCCGCCGCGATGATCCGTTGCTACGCGCCGAACCTACTGCCCGAACTGGTGTGGACGCCCTCGTACGCGCACACGGTCTTCGCGATCGCAGACCGGCAACCGGCCACCGACATCCAGCGCCGCATCGAATTGCTGGCCCGGCGGCAACGACTGCTCACCCGTCCTGATCCGCCCCGGGCGTGGTTTGTCATCGAGGAAGCCGCGTTGCGCCGCCCGATCGGCGGGTCCGAGATCTGGCAGGGGCAATTGGAACATCTCGCCGAGCTGGCGGACCGTCCCAACATCACTGTGCAGGTGCTACCCGACTACATCGGCGGCCCCGCTATCAGCGGTACCCCGTTCACCATGCTGCGGTTCGCGGCGCCCGAGTTGAGCGATATCGCGCACTTTCTGCACCTGTCGGGCCCCCAGTTCCTCGAGAAGCCCAGCGAGCTGGACCGATTCAACGGTGTCTGGGATCGGTTGTGCGTCTGCGCCCTTCCGCCCGAGCAGACCACTCAGCTCCTCGACACGCTCCGGCCGACCCCCACCACGGTCGACCTCTCCTTGTAGCCGAAACCGATCAGAACAGAGATCCGATGCCCGACAACGCCCTCGGTGCCCAGCTGTCCACCGACGTCGACACCACCATCGCCCACGAAGCACGCGTCTACGACTACTGGCTCGGGGGCAAGGACAACTACCCCGCCGACCGTGCACTCGGCGATGTCATCGCCGAGCATGTTCCCGCCATCAAGACGATGGCGCGCGCCAACCGCGCCTTCCTCAGCCGAGCGGTCCGCCACCTGGTCGGCGAAGCGGGGATCACCCAATTCCTCGATATCGGCACCGGAATACCCACGGCCGGAAACACTCACGAGGTCGCCCAGCAGCTGGACCCCAATGCGCGGGTCGTCTACGTCGACAAAGACCCGATCGTGCTCGCCCACGCCCGAGCGTTGATGAGCAGCACCCAGCAGGGGCGCACCCGCTTCATTCACGCGGACCTGCACGACCTGCGGTCCATCCTCGACCACCCCGACCTCGCGAGCACTCTCGACCTCACCGAACCGGTCGCCATCATGCTCGTCGCGATCATGATGTATTTCCCGGACAGCGACCGTCCGCAGGACATCATCGCCGAGCTGCTCGACGCGGTCCCCGCCGGCAGCTACGTGGTCATCACCCATCCCACCGCGGATTTCGCACCCGAGGCGATGGCCGGAGTCAAGGCCGCCGCGGAAGCTTCGGGCATTTCCTTTCACCCCCGCAGCAACTCCGAAACCAGCGAGCTGTTCACCGGAACCACCCTCATCGAGCCGGGTCTGGTCCCCGTAGCCGCCTGGCGACCCGAACTCGTCGACCGTCCTGTCGCCGTCGCCGATGCCGAAAGCGCCTGGTACTGGGCGGGTATCGGTCGCAAGGACTGAGTTCAGGTAGCGGCGCGCAGGGTCCCGATCTCCGCCAGGATCGCCCCGGCCGCGCGTTCTCCCGACCGCACCGCACCCTCGAGATACCCGGTCCACTGTGGCGCAGTTTCGGTGCCCGCCCAGTGGATCGGGCCGGTCGGCCTTGCCGCCCGCGTCAGGGCGTGGAGCGTCCCCGGCATCGGCAGCGCGCTGTAGCCACCACCCACGTGCGGGTCGTGATGCCACGACTTCTCATGCCAGCTCAGCGGGTTCATCGTCCGCGGACCGAAATGGTCGGCCAGCGAGGCCAATACGGTGTTGCGGCGATCGTCTACCGAGAGCCGATCCAGAGCGCGCGCGGCGCGGCCGGGGACCAATACGCACAGATGCCCTGGACCGTCGGTCGGTGAGATATCGAACGAGACGGGAACCGGACCGCTCAGGTCGAGAACTTCTCCGCTGTATCCGTTCTCGCGCCAGAACGGGGTGTCGTAGACCGCGACCGCTTTGTAGATCGTGCCCATCACTGTGCTGGTCTGAGCCCGCAGGCGTTCGGGGGGCAAGGGCGGCTCGTGCGCGATCGCGTCGGCGATCGGCGGCGGTGCGGTGACGATCGCCCGGATGGCACGGATCGGTCCGGACGGGGTGTCCACCAGGACACCGTCGGCCGTGCGCGTCATGGCCGTGACCGGTCGGCTCAGGTGCACCACCGGCCCGAGTTCGGTGGCCAGTGCGTCGGCGAGACCCCCGGCTCCGCCGGACAGGAGTGATTCCTGTGCGCCACCGGCGGTTCCGAGCATGACCCGCAATCCACCCGCCGACCGGATCCCGGTCCCGAGCGCCCCTACCGACACCTGGTCGAGGTCACACGCGAGCGCTTCGGACAGGACGACTTCGAGCAACCGCCGCGTCCGGCTGCCGGGAATCTGTGCGATCCAGTCGGCCACGATCACCTGGTCCGAACTCGCACGGAAAGGCAAGCGGGACAGCACCTCCAGTCTCAGCAGTGCCAGTCCGGCCGAGAGTGTAGTCAGCGGTGCGGATCCGATCCTGCGACCGCCGTCGACCAACAGCGGTGTTCCCTGCGAAGCGGTGGGGAACAGGCGGATACCGAATTCCGCCGCGAGTGCGGTCACTCGCGCGTGATCGTGACCGATCCACTGGCCACCCAGATCGACCGGCGTGCCAGCGGCGGATCGCTCGGTGTAGGCGCGTCCGCCCACCCGATTCGCCGATTCGAGCACGAGAACGTCCACACCATTGGAGTGCAGCGCCCGTGCCGCGGCCAGACCGGCGAATCCTGCCCCCACGATGACAACTGTTGTCTCTTCCATGACCGCCTCCCAGTTGTGCAACATGTGTTGTACAACAAGTGTGACATAACCGGGTAGGCTGTGGCTATGCCTCGACATGTCGATACCGCGGCCCGACTCGTCGCCGTCGGTGATGCGGTACTTTCCCTCGCGGTCGAACAGGGATTCGGCGCGGTGACAATTCGTGCGGTGGCCGACCGCATCGGCGCGTCCACCTCGGTCGTGACCCACTACGTGGGCGGCCGGGACAATATGCTGCGCCTCGCGATTCGTCGTCAGATCGACCTGCGCCGCGCCGAGGGCGAGGCAGTACTCGACGAGGTGAAGGGTGCGGCGGGCCTGCGTGCACTCGTCGAATGGGCGGTGCTGAGTCCCGATGAGCAGACGCACAGGGTGTGGCTGGCGCTCGTGCTCGGCAGTCGTGGCGACCCTGTTCTGCGTGCCGAACTCGATCTGTTCAACGACTGGTGGGACGGCCGGGTGCGGCGCCTGCTGGCCGACACGGGCATTACCGAGCCCGATATCGATGCCGCGTGCGACGTCCTCGATGTGATGGTCGACGGGCTGGTGCTCACAGGGTTCGACGAGGGGCGCCCGTGGTCGCCCGCACGTCGCAAACGCGCGCTGACCGCGCTCTGGAAGGCCCTCGACTTGTAATTATCCCCAGATACGCCGGGTCGCGGGCATATCGGCGTTCCCCGTTGCCTCCGGCACCACGCCGAGAACCTGGTGAATCCCGAGTCCGCCGTCCTCGAAGCCCAGCGCGGAGGCGGCCATATAGAGACGCCAAACTCGTGCTCGCCCCTCGCCGACCAGTGAAACCGCTTGTTCCCACGCGGTTTCCAGATTCGCGACCCAGTGGCGCAGGGTGCGCGCGTAGTGCTCGCGCAGGGCCTCCACATCACGGACCTCGAATCCGGCGCGTTCCATGGCCAGTACGACTTCGCCCACGTCGAGGAGTTCACCGTCCGGGAAGACATAGCGCCCGACGAAGGAACTGTTCCGCATCACGGAGCCGCCCGGGGAGGAGATGGCGTGGTTGAGCAGCCGCCCGCGCGGGCGCAGCAGTGCGCGCAGGGTGCCGAAGTACTCCGCGGCACGCCGGGAGCCGACGTGTTCGAACATGCCGATCGAGGAGATGGCGTCGAACTCTTCGCCGCGCAGGTCCCGATAATCGGCGAGCCTGATCTCGACGCTGCCCGACAGCCCCGCGTCGGCGACCCGCTTGCGGGCGAGTTCGACCTGGGCACTGCTGATCGTGACGCCCACGACCTGCGCCCCATAGGTCGACGCCGCGTGCATCGCCATGGACCCCCAGCCGCAGCCCACGTCGAGCAGGCGCATACCCGACTGCTCGGCCAAACCCAATTTGCGGCAGATCAGGTCGTGCTTGGCGCGCTGGGCGTCCGCCAGAGAGCTGTCGTCTTCCGGCACGAACCGCGCGCAGGAGTAGGTCATGCTCGGTCCGAGCACCAGCCGGTAGAAATCGTTGCCGACGTCGTAGTGATGACTGATCGCCGCCGCGTCGCGACGCTTGGTGTGCAATGGTCCGCGTGGCGGCCGGGCTTCCTCCGGCGGTCGTCGCGGGCGGCGACCGAGCGCCCCGAGTCGGCGCGCCGTGCCGATGGCTTGCCAGGCGGCTCCGGGACCGAGGCGTGCGTCGTTCGGCGCGGTCGACTGGAGGGCTCGAAGCATCGTGAAGATGTCGCCGTCGAGATCCACTGTGCCGGAGACGAATGCGCGCGCCAAGCCGAGTTCGCCGGGCGCCCAGACCAGGTGGCGCAGCGCGTCCTCGGATCGCAAGCGCATCGTGCCGGGGCTGTCACCGTCGGGCCGGATCGAGCTGCCGTCCCAGAATTCGAACCCCACCGCAGGGTGTGGGCCCAATGTGGCCCGCAGCAGTGGTTCGAACGCGGCAGCGATCGTGGCGTTGTTACCCATCCGACCACTATGGCCCGCGTCGCGCCGCTGCAGTGGCAACGACGCGGCGCCATCGGTTCCCGATCAGGGCGAGTCCAGCACGCTTGCCGGCACACCGTAGGGGAGAAACCGCACCCGACGACGATCGTCGGTGTTGTCGCGGTGGGCGCGTAATGCTTCGAGCTCGTTCGGAAAGACCTGGTCGATCCTGGCCTCACCGGTGTCCTCGACGGTGTAGATCGCCCATACTCCGCTGCCGGTCTCACCGGTGGTTTCGCCCTCCGGCGCCGGTGGACGTGTGCCCTGCGGCTGGACGAACTGACCGAGCAGCGACGACAGCGCACCGACGCCGGCCTGATCCACGCGATCCAGGTATCCGGCGGCCTTCCCGAACAGTTCGCTGAGTTCGGCTCCCGTCCCACGCAGTGCGCGTTCGAAGTCTTCCGGATCGATGCCGAACGGCCCAGTGTTTGCCATCGCGTGCCCTCCTGCGGACGAGTTGGCTTGTCTCTCCACAGTGTCCTCGCCGAACGGCATATTCGCCATGATGTCGCTGGTCGGTCCGCGGGTCGGTGCCAGGAATGTGTCCGTTTTGCTCGTAGGTTGATCACAGCCGTACCACTTCCACCACGAGAAGGGGCTCACACGTGTCGACTCACAAGATCGCCGTCGCCACCGGCATCCTCGCCGCTTTCCTGACCGCGGGCACTGTCTCCGCCCAACCATCGGCACCTGCCCCGCAGCAGCAACACAGTGATGTCGCCGGGAACGCGAATGGTGGCAAGGCCGATATCGCGGACGATCCCGGGAGCGAAGCCGACGACAAGGGCAAGGGCAAAGGTAAGGGAAAGTCAGAGGGCAAAGGTAAAGGTAAGGGCAAAGGCAAAGGCGAGGCGGATCGATGACCGCGATCGGATTGGTCTTCATCGGAGTGGCAGTGCTGCTGCACGGCTACATCTTCGTGATGGAGTCGCTGCGGTGGACCGAACCGCAGACGCGAGCGACGTTCGGGATATCCGCGGCCGACGCGGAGGCCACCAAGGAGATGGCCTTCAACCAGGGGTTCTACAACCTCTTCCTGGCCGTTGTCGCGGCGATCGGGATGGGGTTCACCGCGTTCGGCGACAAGGGAATCGGGCTCGCGCTGGTGCTGGCCGGGGCAGGCTCGATGGTGGCGGCCGGTGTGGTGCTGCTGGCATCGTCACCGAGTAAGGCGCGTCCGGCCCTGATCCAATTGATCCCGCCCCTGATCGGTTGCGTCGCCTTGGTGATCGCCCGGCTCTGAGCACGTCCACGGCGATCCGCAGACGAGGGCTATGCGCTGGGATCGGGTGATACGGCGGAGCCGGGCGACGGTGGGGCCACGACAGCGTCGTCCGGATCGGACTCGTCTGCCTCTGGTGGTGTTGCGGTGGCAGTGTCGATCTGCTCGCCGATGTAGCGGATCACCACCGCGACCATCGCGACCACCGGTACCGCGAGGAAGGCGCCGGTGATGCCGTAGAGCGAGCCGCCCGCGGCGACGGAGAGCAGCACGATAACGGCGTGCAATTCCATGCTGCGGCTCTGCAGGACCGGTTGCAGCACATTGCCTTCCAATTGCTGCACCGCGATGACGACGCCGAGCACGATCAGCGCGGTGGTGAGCCCGTTGCCGACCAGCGCGACAAGGACCGCGAGCGCGCCGGCGACGAAAGCTCCGACCATCGGGACGAATCCGCCGATGAAAGTGATCACCGACAGCACCAGCGCCAGCGGAACATCAAGGATGAACAGTGCCGCGCCGATGAGCACGGCGTCGACCATGCTGACGATCGCCTGCGTACGGATGAATCCGCCCAGGGTCGCCCAGACGCGTTCCAGGACGGCTTCGACGTGGCGGCCGCTGCGGTTGCCGAACACCCGATGCATCCAGGGCAGAAAACGTGTGCCGTCCTTCAGGAAGAAGAACACCAGCACCAAGACCAGGAACACGGTGATCAGGAGCGAGGTGGCCGTAGACACGCCGGTGAACACGCCGCTGGCGATCTGCGCGCCACTGGACTGGAGTCGCCCCACGATCGCTTCGACCGCGGAATCGAGTTGCTCGTCGCGAAGGCGCAGCGGTGGTCCCTGGATCCAGTTGCGTACCTGGTTGACCCCGGCGGTGGCTTTGTCGGCGAGTTCGGGTGCTTGATCGGCCACCGAAGGCACGATCAACGCGACGACCCCGGCCAGCAATGCCACGAACGTGAGCAAGGTGATCGACGCGGCCAGCGCCGGCCGTAGCTTGTGCTGGGTCAGCCAGCGGGTCGACGGCCACAGGATGGTCGTCACCACTATCGCCAGTGCGACGGGCAGGATCACCACCCAGAGCCGGGCGGTCACCGTACCGAGTACCCACGCGCCCGCCGCGATCGCCACGATGCACAGCGACCATTTCGCCAGCCACAGGATCCCGCCGCCGATCACGTCACCTCGCTCACGCGACGGCTTCCCGTTCGGTTGCGCCCCACTGGTTTTCTTCACCGGCCCGCTCACGTTGCTAGTTTGGCACGCCTGCCGGATCAGCGCGTCGTCGACGGCGGCTCGTCCTCGGCGCGATCGAGTTCTTCGTCGAGCGCGATGGCGGCGGTGATCAGGGCCAGGTGGGTGAAAGCCTGAGGGAAGTTGCCCAGCTGCTCGCCGGAGGGACCGATCTCCTCGGCGAACAGGCCGACGTGGTTGGCGTAGGTGAGCATCTTGTCGAAGGCGTAGCGGGCCTGTTGCAGGCGGCCGGTCCGGGCGAGGGCTTCGACGTAGAGGAAGCTGCACAGGTTGAAGGTGCCTTCGGTGCCGCGCAGGCCGTCGGGTGATGCCGCGGGGTCGTATCGGTAGACCAGGCTGTCACTGACCAGCTCCTTGTCCATCGCGTCGAGCGTGCTCAGCCACATCGGGTCGGTCGGGGACAGGAATCCCATCCGGGGCATGAGCAGCAGCGAGGCGTCGAGCACCTCGGTGGCGTAGTGCTGGACGAATGCCTGGCGTTTGTCGCTCCAGCCCCGTTCGACGATCTGCCGGAAGACCGCGTCGCGTTCGGCTGTCCATCGGGTCACGGCGGCGGGTCTGGCGTTCTCGGTCGCCATGCGGATACTGCGGTCGAAGGCCACCCAGGTCATCAGTCGGCTGTAGGTGAATTCCTGGCGGCCGCCGCGCGTTTCCCAGATGCCCTCGTCGGGGCGGTCCCAGTTGTCGGCGAGCCAGTCGATGAGACCGGTGAATGTCCGCCAGCCGGCAATGGCGGCCATATCCGATTCCTGCGCCAGCGCGTCGGCTGCCTCGCCGTAGATATCGAGCTGGATCTGATCAGCTGCGCCATTGCCCACCCGCACCGGTGCCGAACCCTGATATCCCTCCAGATGGGTCAGGGTCACTTCGTCCAGACGGGGGTCACCGTCGACGCAGTACATGATCTGCAGGGGTTCGCCGGAGGCGGTGCCACCCGCTTCGACCCGTTCGCGCAGCCAGCGACGGAAGGCATAGGCCTCCTCGGTGAAACCGAGGTCGATCAGCGCGCGCACCGACAGCGAAGCGTCCCGGATCCAGGTGTAGCGGTAGTCCCAATTGCGTTCGCCCCCGATCTGTTCGGGCAACCCCATGGTGGCCGCGGCGATCGGCGCGCCGCTCGGGGCGTAGGTGAGCAGTTTGAGGGTGATCGCGGAACGGTTGACCATGTCCCGCCAGCGCCCGCGGTAGGTGGACGAGCGCAACCAGGTCTGCCAGAAGTGACGGCACTGGTCGAACTCGAGGGCGATCGACTTCCACACCGGTGCCGAGGAGACTTCCGCGCCTGCGGGGGCGGTGGTCAGCACGACCGCGGCGCGCTCACCGGCTGACAGTGTGAATCGCGCGGTGATGTCCGCACCGTCGGGGTGCAGGGCGATCGGGTCGGTGGACTGCAGGTGGAGATCGGCGGTGGCGGAACGGAAGACGGCGGTTCGTTCGTCGACGCGATCGAGGGTGTGGGTGGCGCGTGCGTAGTCGAACCGGGGGCGGCACGCGAGGGTGAACGTCAGACTGCCGCGTACCACTCGCACGACCCGCACCAGCCTGTGCCGCGCGGCGGGTTCGGTGTCGCGAATCGGTTCCATGAAATCGGCGACCTCGCCCACACCGTCGGGCCCGGAGAACCGCGTCAACAGGACAGCGGTATCGGGAAGGTACAGCTGGCGGACGGTCACCGCGCTGGTGGTGGGTTCGACGGCGAGCGAACAATGTCCGCCCTTCTCGCTGTCGAGCAGCGAGGCGAACACGCTCGGTGAATCGAATCGGGGAGCGCACCACCAGTCGATCGTCCCGGTGGACGACACCAGCGCCGCGGTCTGCAAATCGCCGACGATGCCGTGCTCGTCGATCGGCGGGTACGTGTTCACGAACGCTCCTCGCCTCGGACCGCCGTCCGTGCGGGCGGTGAGATCCAGCAAACCAGCGAACATCGGTGACGCCCTCACCCGGAACGGGTGAATCCCAGTGCCGGGCCGTTGGATCACGTCGGCACGAGGTTGGCGCGTTCGGCACGAGGTTGGCGCGTTCTGTCCTTGTCGTGGTCCCGATGAAATTCGACACTTACGTTCGTATTGTCGGTCTGTGAACGATGGGAGTGTGCGGTGTCGGTTACGAGGGAGAGCGCCACCGCCTACGTGATCTCCGCGCTGGAGGCGAAGGGAACCGCCACCCGGGACGATTTCGATGTCGCCGGGATAGTGACGGCGTTCCGGGACATCATCGATGGGTGGGACTTCCGGCTGCTGGAGCGGGATACCTTCTGGCAGATCGCCTCGACCTACCTCAGGACGTGATGGTCCCGATCGGATGTGCACCCGCCGACCAGCGTCGAGCCGCCCGGCGCAACGAGCCCGCATCGGAGTAGCCGAGGAGCTCGGCCTGCTTGGTGCCGCTGAGCGACCCCGTGGACACCGCTTGCGACAACCTGGCGCTGCGGGCCCGATCCAGTTCGGCCCGCCACGTGGTACCCGATTCGGTCAGCCGTCGCTGCAGGGTTCGGGGGCTGATGTTGAGGATCCGGGCGACACAGTCGAGGGAGACCACGCCTGCCTCGATGGCCTCGTCCAATGCGGCGGCCACCCGTTCGGGCCAGGCCGAGGCGAGGGTCGGTGGGGGTGCCAGCGCGGCGGCCAGCGGCTGCAGGACCGCGGCCAGTACTGGATCGGCGGTGGTCAGTGGCAGATCCAGGTCAGTGGCGCGGAAGGTCATGGAATCGGTCGGTGCGTCGAATTCCAGTGTGGCGGAACCGAATACGTCGCGAAATCCATCGACACGCGCGGGAGCGGCCTGACGCAGCGAGATGCGCACCGGGTTCAATGGATCGTTGACGACCCGGCGTGCGCGGCTCAGGACGGCCGACAAGCCCCACAGCTGGGTGTGGTCCCGTCCTCGGCCTTCGCCGTCGAGCATCTCGAGATACAGGGTGGACTCGTCCTCGGTCTCGGAGACCAGGTCGAACCGGTGATTGGTGGTGACCGCGGTGACGTAGGGACCGCAGGTGGCCAGGCCGGCGCCCAAGGTCGGCGCGGACGCGAACAGATAGTCGTACAGGCCGAGGCTGGACAGCTTGTAGCGCCGGGCGACCTGCAGGGCGACGTCCGGACCGAGACGATGTTCGCCGACCTCCCACAGTCGGGAGAACGTCGAACTGGGTAGATGCACGTCGTCGCCGGTCATCGACCAATCCGGGACCCCGGTGTCGCGAATGAGCTGCGCACGGTCCAGCCCGGCAGCGTCGAACTGGGAAATGACGAAACGATGCAGCAAACTCTGGTCGGTAGCCATGACGTCTCCTCGTGGCAGCATGCCGATCTGCGAACGGGTCGCGGCTGCAGACGCCGACCGATGGGGGAGAGTCCGTCGGTCAACGTCTGTCGTTTCGAGATCGGCACCTCTGGTTTGATCCGGTTCTACAGTATTCGACCCCGTCATGTCCGTAGAGCGCCGGATATTCTCGAGCCGGAGTAGGCGTGTGCCCGCAAAAATGCGTGACGCATGGCACCTGTTCTCGGATCAGGCCTCTGACGCTGCGGCCCGCCGTGAACCTCGGGTGACGAAAACGCGTTCCAGGAGCGCGTAAAGACAGTCCCGGTCTTGGTCGGTGAGGCTCTTCAGGCCGTCTTGGGTGGCGCGCATTTTCGCCCGGATCGTATCGGTGACCTGCTCGCCCTCGGGGGTGATGACGAGGTTTGTGACGCGGCGGTCGGATGCGCTGGTCTCGCGGCGCACGAGGCCGCGTTTCTCCAGCCGGTTGATGATTCCGGTGACGTTGGAAGCGTCGCAGGCCAAGGTGTCGGCCAGGGCGCGCATCGCGACGGGACCCCGGCGCAGCACGGTGAGCGTTTTGCCCTGGCTCGCGGTGAGGTTCTCACTCGCCGCCGCGGCGGTGAAGTCCCCGTAATAGACGCCGAGTGACACCGAGAGCAGCTCCATGAGCTGGGCCGTATCGACGCGCGGAGCTTCTTCCATGAGAGTCAGCTTATCCGCAGAAACTTGACTATCTCAAATATTTGCCTCTAGCGTGTGGGCATTGCTTGAAGTTCTCAACCATCGATGTTGTCAAGTAGCTCTGAGGAGTAGCCAGTGATCGTCACCCCGTCCGAGGTCGCCCGTACGGCCGAGATCCTGTCGCGGCCCGTCACGCTGAACGGTCTGACTGTCCCGAACCGCATCGTGATGGCGCCGATGACGCGCATGTTCTCGCCGGGCGGCGTCCCCGGTGACGACGTGCGGTCCTACTACGCCCGTCGCGCCGCCGCCGGCGTGGGCCTGATCGTCACCGAGGGGACCTACGTCGGCCACGATTCTGCCGGGCAGAGCGATCGCGTGCCGCGGTTCCACGGCGAGGAGCAGTTGGCGGGGTGGGCGAAGGTCGCCGAGGACGTGCACGCGGCCGGCGGCACGATCGTGCCGCAGCTGTGGCACATCGGCATGGTCCGCAAGCAGGGTGAGGCGCCTTACCCCGATGCGCCCGCCGTGGGCCCCTCCGGCATTCGCGTCGACGGCACCGAGGGCACCGGCAAGGCGATGACCCAGCGTGACCTGGACGACGTCATCGGTGCCTTCGCCGAGGCAGCCGCGGCCGCCGAGCGCATCGGCTTCGACGGCGTCGAACTGCACGGTGCCCACGGCTATCTCCTCGACCAGTTCCTCTGGTCGCGGACCAACCGCCGCGACGATGTCTACGGCGGCGACGCGGTGGCCCGGACGAGGTTCGCCGCCGAGATCGTGGCCGCGGTCCGGTCGGTGGTCTCACCCGAATTCCCGGTGATCTTCCGCTACTCGCAGTGGAAGCAGGAGGCCTACGACGCGCGGCTCGCCGAGTCCCCGCAGGAGCTGGAAGCGATCCTGGCCCCGCTCGCCGCGGCCGGTGTCGACGCCTTCCACGCCTCCACCCGCCGCTACTGGCTCCCGGAGTTCGATGGCTCGGACCTGAACCTGGCCGGCTGGACCAAGAAGCTCACCGGCAGGCCGACCATCACCGTCGGTTCGGTCGGCCTCGACGGCGACTTCCTGCGTGCGCTCTCGGGCCAGGGCGCCGAGCTCGGCAGCCTGGACAACCTCCTCGACCGCATGGAACGCGACGAATTCGACATGGTCGCCGTCGGTCGGGCCCTGCTCCAGGACCCGGAGTGGGCGTCCAAGGTCCTGGCCGGTCGGACCGACGAGGTGCGGCCATACGACGGAGCGGCGCTCGAGACCCTGAGCTGAGCGACCATCGACCCCTGATCCCGCCGTGGGGATCAGGGCCGAGGCGGTCAGCCTGTGACGGCGCCGTGCGCGGCCGAGCTGACGAGCTTGCGGTACTTCGCCAGCACGCCCGAGGTGTACTTGGGTGGGAGCGGTTCCCAGCCGACCTTGCGAGCGGCGAGTTCGCTCTCGTCGATCTCGACGTCGAGGATGCGGTTGGCGACATCGAGGACGATCGGGTCGCCGTCGCGGACGAAAGCGATCGGGCCGCCGTCCACCGCTTCGGGTGCGACATGGCCGACGCACAATCCGGTTGTGCCGCCGGAGAATCGGCCGTCGGTGAGCAGTAGGACGTCCTTGCCGAGGCCTGCGCCCTTGATCGCGCCGGTGATGGCGAGCATCTCGCGCATACCGGGTCCGCCCTTGGGTCCTTCATTGCGGATGACGACCACATCACCGGCCACGATCGTGCCGTCCTCGAGCGCGTTCATCGCCCCACGTTCCCCGTCGAACACCCGAGCCGTGCCGCGGAAGACATCGGAGTCGAAACCGGCGCTCTTCACGACGGCGCCTTCGGGCGCGAGCGAGCCGTGGAGGATGGTGAGCCCGCCGGTCCGGTGGATCGGCCGATCGAGGCGCCGAATGACATCGCCGTCGAGGCCGAGTTCGATATGGGCGAGGTTCTCGGCCATGGTCGCGCCCGTGACGGTCATGACGTCGCCGTGCATGAGACCCGCGTCCAGCAGGGCTTTCATCACGACGGGGATGCCGCCGACTCTGTCGACATCGTTCATGACGTACCGACCGAACGGCTTGAGGTCGCCCAGGTGCGGCACCTTGTCACCGACCCGGTTGAAGTCGGCGAGGGTGAGGTCGACACCGGCCTCGCGGGCGATGGCCAGCAGGTGTAGCACCGCGTTGGTCGACCCGCCGAGCGCCATGACGACGGTGATGGCGTTCTCGAACGCCTCCATCGTCATGATGTCGCGTGCGGTGATCCCCTTGCGCAGCAACCCGACGACTGCTTCGCCGGACTTCTCGGCGTAGTCGTCACGACGACGGTCGGGGGCAGGCGGGGCGGCCGACCCGGGCAGGCTCATCCCGAGTGCCTCGGCCGCCGAGGCCATGGTGTTGGCCGTGTACATGCCGCCGCACGCGCCTTCACCCGGACAGATCGCCCGCTCGATGCGATCGACCTCGGCGGGGGTGATCAGCCCCTTGATGCAGGCGCCGACAGCTTCGAACGCGTCGATGATGGTGACGTCCTTGCCGTCGATATTGCCGGGCAAGGTCGACCCCGCGTAGAGGAAGACACTCGCCAGGTCCAGGCGCGCGGCGGCCATCAGCATGCCCGGCAGGCTCTTGTCACAGCCCGCGAGCAGAACAGAACCGTCGAGGCGCTCGGCCATCATCACGGTCTCGACGGAGTCGGCGATGATCTCGCGGCTCACCAGCGAGAAGTGCATCCCCTCGTGCCCCATCGAGATGCCGTCGGACACCGATATCGTGCCGAACTCGAGCGGGTAGCCACCCCCGGCGTGCACGCCGCGCTTGACCGCCTTCGCCAGCCGGTCGAGCGACAGATTGCACGGGGTGATCTCGTTCCAGCTGGATGCCACACCGATCTGCGGTTTGACCCAGTCCTCGTCACCCATGCCGACAGCGCGAAGCATGCCGCGGGCGGCAGTTTTCTCGAGTCCGTCCGTGACATCGCGGGAGCGTGGCTTGATATCGACGGGCTGTTCGGTGTCGTGTGCCATAGCGCAAGCCTACGATCCCCAGTCGCGAAATCGCCACGATGGCACAGCTACGAATAGTGCGGTCTACCCGATGGCAACCGAGGACGACGAAGTCCCGATAGCGCCAAGGTTCGCGGGACCTCGGGCATTGGCGATGGAACTGACTGTCGCGGTACCGAATACGCCTTTGCGGTCATACATCGCCGCGGTGCCGACCGCGATTCCGTCCTGGGTTATCCGGTCGAGGCCGACCAGTCCTGCTTCGTCCCCTTCTGGAAGCCGGGTCAAGGTGAGCGTGGCATCGGCGTTGATGAATTCCAGTCCGCTGCTGCCGAGGTTGGTGACCACATTCGTCACATCGGCCAGCCCTGCGACGAACTGGAAAGGAGTCGGTTGCTCACCGACCACGACCGCGATCGGATGGTGCCAGATCCCCGTGCGTGTGGCGTTGTGGTGGGTGCTCGGATCCGGACCCCACCCTTCTTCTTCGCTGAAATACACCCGATCCCGACCGGACGAGGGTTCCCGATCGGCAGGTGGAGGGTCCGCGGTCGTACCAGGCGACCAACAGATGCCATCAGGTGACGGTCCCGGGCGCAGGAACAGCGCCCCGGCACGGGCGACAGGTCGGTCGTCTTGGATCAGAATCGCATCGACCAGCGCCAACCGGCTGCCGTCTCGAACGACCTCGACGCGAGTTGTGCAGGGCCGCATGAACACTGGGCGGAACAGATCGAGCGTCCATCGCACCGGTCGAAGGTCGGCCCGCTCGCGGATGATCGGTTCCCGTTCCACCGCGCGTGCCAGGACCGCCCCGACAGCCATGCCGCGCAACTGTCGGCCGATCCACCCACTGCTTGCCTCGGGTTCGGGATGAAGTACTTCCGTGCGACCACTCGGGTCGGGTATTGCGCGAAAGAAGGCGTGACTCACCGGCGGACTCCTTGAACATGGGCAGTCTCGCTGGATACGCGGCATCGATGGCGCGCGACTGACAGATGCCCCAGGTCTGAAAGTCGGCGATATATCAATGATGCGCCCACCGGAAGTGGGCGGCCACCCGGCCGTGGAAGATCACACGGATGAACTGTGCGGGAACAACTCTCGGGGTTAGGCTCGGATATGGCCCGCCGATCTGTTGTTCTCGGTGCGATGCTCATCGCGATGTCGTTGCTCAGTGCGTGCAGTGTGTTCGGCCGGGGAGAGAACGATCCGCCCGCCGCGCGTGACGCGGACGTGTTGGTGTCGGTCGCGGAGTCACCGGGGTTCCTGCAGACCGAACGAGTGGGGAGCCGGCGCGTACCCTTCTTCGAATTACGGCGCGACGGTACGGTTTTCACCACCGTGGACGACGGCGCCGAGCAGAGCGCGTTCGGCGTGTACTGGGCTCGGCTCTCCGCGGAAGGCATCGAACAGGTTCGTGCCTGGATCGACGAACTCTCGTTCAACGATGACCACTACCGCGAGCTCTCACCGTCCACGGACCAGCCGACCACGTCGGTGTACGCGAACTTCGATGGGCCGGTCGGTGTGTCGGTCTACGGCTTGGACACCGAGCCCGGTGCGCGATCCGGTAATGGTGAGATGCGCAGGTTGGGGGGCGTGATCGATCGCTTGCGAGCTCTGCCCGACGACGAACAGCTCACGGTGCAGCGACGTGCGCCGTACACCCCGACCGCCCTCGATCTGGCGTTCCAGCCCGCGGTGCCCGTTGACGACGAGCAACTGCCCGCACCGACCAGCTGGCCGTTCGCGACCCCGCTGACCCAGCGCCCGCTGGGTATCGGCGGCTATGGGAAGGTGCTGTGCGCCACGATCGACGGCGCCGAAGCAGCCACGATCATCGAGCTCATGGCCGGAAACGACCAGGACAGCCCACCGCACTGGTCGACCGGGGCGGCACCGGGATCCGGACAACCCACCTCGGTCTTGGTGATGGTGAACGCACTGTTGCGCGGTCAATCCGGTTGCAGCGCGGCACAATCCACCCCGACAGCGTCGAACCGCGTTGTCGTCGAGCCGCTCCAGGACGTGGTACTCGCCGATCCGGCCGCCTGGAACGGCGTGTATCCGGCCGACCGGTTCACGACCGCGGCAAGCCTGGAACTCTATGCGGCGGTGCCGATTCTGGTCCGCGAACTCGAGAATCGGGAAGCAGTCGAGGATGCGAACGGCACCGGCGACAGCACCGAACTCCAGGTGCCGACCGGATCGGACCTCACTTGGTACGACTACCGATTCGTGGCCGCCGAAGTGGGCGGCGCCCGCTACATCGACCTCGAGGCCCGCTATCAGGGCATGGCACCCGATCCGTGGGAGCCGCCGACCTGGCATGCCCGCATCGCTCTCGGCCCCGAGACCGTCACCGACCTCGACCTGCGCTAACCGGCGCGGCGGGATCGAGCGAATTCAGGTCAGTTCGATCGGTCCGCGGAGCTGGCGGGCGACCGCGCTGAACCAGCCGAGGTGATAGCGGCCGCCTTCGGCGTCGAAACGGGAGCGCAGCTCGTACCAGCGCAGGCCGGGGTGCCGGTGGTGCACGTCGTGCAGGTTGAAGCTGAGGGCGAACCGTTCGAGCATGCGGGGGAGGCGCAGATTCATTGCCGCCCTTGGTAATTCGAGGTCGGTACCGTAATGGTAGGCGTTGTCCGACAGCGAGATGATGAGCGCGCGGCCGCCGATCGCGGCGAGCAGCATCCAGCCGTGTGCACCATAGGCGAGGAATGCGGCGGTGTGGATGACGACGATCGCGGCGGCGTCGGTGCGGAACCTTCCCAGCACCACCGGCTGGGCGACCCGTTCGAGCACAAGACCGCCCACCGAATCCGGTGCGTCCGCCCAACGTCCCAGCGCGCGAATGGCACGCTCCGGCATCGGCGCGAGGAGTAACGCGACCACTTCGAGCAGGTACAGACCCCCGAAGAGCTTGAGATAGAACAGCGGCGCGGCAGCCCGCCAGCTGGTCTGCGCCGGATCGTAGATCTCGCTGCGCTCACGGACCCGGCTGTACCGATGGTGCAGCAGGTGACCGGCTTTCAGCATCGCGAACGGCGACCCGTACACCACCGCCAGAATTCGTCCCATCCGGTCGTTGCGTGGCCGGCTCTTCAGTAGCGATCCGTGAATGGACTCGTGGATCAGCGACCAGAACGGGGTGATGGTCAGCGTAAGTGGCACCAAGGCCCAGCCCCACGCGGGGTTCCGTGGCAGCAGGACCAGCGGGATGACGTACAGCTGGGTGGCGCCGATTGTCAACGCCAGCACGAGAAGTCGGACATTCACCAGGTCGCCGCCGACTGTTCGCGGCACATCGGAGGGGCGCGGGGTGCGAGTTCGATTCATGGTGCAGTGGCGCTCCGGGTAGATCAGGCAAACTCCGCCCTCATCCTGCCATCACCGCAGGATGCGTGACAGGCCCGAAGGAGCCGCGAACCTGGTGTTCGCCCACAATTCAGAATGGCTGCTGATCGGGTTCGAGATCCAGCTGGAGCGGGAACTGGCTCACGGTCCAGGCGGCCACCGCGGTCGACGCCAGTACGTGGAGCAAGTAGATCGAGCCGACCAGGCCGATGCCGTAGTCGCGCATCCAGGCACCGAGCGGAATCAACGCCACCAGGTCGAGGCCGAGCATCAGCATCGAGAACAGCAGGGCGGGCGCTGCCCACGACGGCGGCCCTGGTTCGGCCGGCGAGTCACGCTCGGCAGCGGACTGGGCTGATGTGTCATCAAAGGGGTTCTCGGTGACCATGTTGTCCTCACAGGCAAGCCGGTGGTGCGGGTGGAGTGGTCGACACCGCGTCGTGTGCGTCCGATGGCGGGATGCTGCGTACTTGCTGATCTGTCAGGTATTCGGGGTCGCAGACGGCCTGGATCGGCGGGCGAGGTGAAAATCTCGGCATCCGCAATCGATCGGCAACATGGACACGAAAGGTGTGCCATGCGGGCAGCTTCCGGCTCCGAGAGTTCGATGGGACCCGTTGTCTCACAAGGCGGCAACCCTGATGAATCGGCACCGATCGGAACTTCGGTCGATGGGAAGACGGGTTGGTCCCGGATTTGCCGCGGAGGTCAGGCGCGCGAGCACCCTCTGCGCTTCCCCCTTCTACTGTATACACGATTCCGGGCCCTCATGAGGCGCTGATTCCTGGTCCATAATCGCTCGCGAAAGACCGAAAACACCAGGTGAGGAGTAGCGGGATGGCCTATGTGCTCGGGTTCGGTGAGATCGATCGGACGCAGATCGCGATCGTCGGCGGCAAGGGTGCGAACCTCGGTGAGTTGTCGCGAATCAACGGTGTCGAGGTACCGGACGGCTTCTGTGTGACGACCGATGCCTTCGCGCGGACGGTGGCGGGGGTGTCCTCGCTCGATGATCGGCTCGACGAGTTGTCGCGCCTCGAACCGGGGGATCGGTCGGCGATTTCTGTGCTGAGCGCGGAGCTCCGGCACACCGTCGAGGAGTTGGTCGTTCCCATGGAGGTAGCGGACGAGATCCTCGCCGCACACGCTCGGCTCGGCATCGATGGCGCCTACGCCGTGCGATCCAGCGCCACGGCCGAGGACCTGCCCACCGCGTCGTTCGCCGGTCAGCAGGACACCTTTCTGAATGTCATCGGATCGGCGGCGATCCTCGAGCAGGTGCGCCGGTGCTGGGGTTCGCTGTTCACCGAGCGGGCCGTCACCTATCGACTGCGAAATGGCTTCGACCAGAAGAAGATCCAGATGGGCGTTGTCGTGCAGCGGATGGTGTTCGCGCGTGCCGCGGGCATCTTGATGACGGCCGACCCCGTCACCTCCGACCGGACCGTCGTGTCCATCGACGCCGGTTTCGGTCTCGGCGAGGCTCTCGTCTCAGGTCTCGTGAACGCCGACGTCTACCAGGTTCGCGGCGACCACATCACCGGCAAGACGATCGCGACCAAGAAGGTCGCCGTGGAGTCGGTGCCGACCGGCGGAACGCAGGTGAGCGAGATCGCGCGGGAGCGCCGAAACGAGCCGGTCCTCTCCGATGCCGAGGTACTGCGGCTCGCACAGCTCGGCCGCCGCGTCGAGGCACATTTCGGCAGCCCTCAGGACATCGAATGGTGTGCGGACGGTGATGATTTCCGCATCGTGCAGAGCAGGCCGATCACGACACTGTTCCCGATCCCGGTCGCGGCCGACGGGGAGAACCACGTCTACGTGTCGGTCGGCCATCAGCAGATGATGACCGATGCGATGAAGCCACTGGGGATCTCGGTGTGGCAGCTGACGAGCAATGCGCCGATGCGCGACGCGGGCGGCCGGTTGTTCGTCGACGTCACCGCGATGGTGTCCTCGCCCGCGAAAGGCGCTGCCCTGGCAGCGGGCCTCGGCAAATCCGACCCGTTGATGGGGGACGCGCTACGGACGGTTCTCGACCGCGGCGATTTTGTTCGTCAAGTGCCGGAAGAGGATTCCGGTGCACCGGCCGCGCCGGTCGGTACCGCTCCCGCGCCGATCGAGACCGATCCCGCCATCGTCACCGAGTTGATCGCCGCGAGCGAGACTTCGCTCGCGGCCATGAAGCGCGATATCGGTGACCTGTCCGGCGCGGCGCTGCTCGATTTCATCCGGTCCGATATCCAGGAGGAACTGCGCCGGGTCCTGTTCGCGCCGCGGGGTTTACAGGTGATCATGGCCGCGATGGAGGCCACGGAGTGGCTCAACGAGCGGTTGCGAGAATGGCTGGGCGAGAAGAACGCCGCCGACGCGCTCACCCAGTCGATTCCCGGGAACGTGACATCGGAGATGGGTCTGGCGCTGCTTGACGTCGCCGACGTGATCCGACCGCATCCGGAGGTGGTGGCGTACCTGGAACGGATCGAGGACGACGATTTCCTGGTCGGTCTGGCCGATTACCCGGGCGGCGACGAGGCGCGCGCCGTGATCGAGGACTTCCTCGACACGTACGGCATGCGTTGTACAGGCGAAATCGATATCACCAGGCCGCGATGGAGCGAGAGCCCCGCCACGTTGGTGCCGACAATCCTGGGCAATATCAAGAACTTCGGACCGGGCGCGGGCAGCCGGCGCTTCGAGGAAGGCCTGCGCGACGCCGAGCAGAAGGCACAACAGATCCTGCAACGCCTGCGCGCCCTACCCGACGGGGAAGGAAAAGCCGTCGAGACCGAGCGGATGATCGAGCGCGTTCGCATCTTTTCCGGATATCGGGAGTACCCGAAGTACGGCATGGTCAGCCGCTACTTCGTCTACAAGCAGGCGCTGTTGCGCGAAGCCGAACGACTGGTGCGCTCCGGCGTGCTTCGCGAGTCCGACGACATCTTCTTCCTCAGGTTCGATGAGTTGCACGAGGTGGTTCGCACGCACCGAGCCGACCAGGACCTCGTCGACGCACGAAAAGACGCGTTCCGCTTCTATGAGTCCCTCGCCGCGCCGCGAGTGCTCACCTCCGACGGCGAAGCGCTCACCGGGGCGTACCGGCGCGAGGACCTGCCCACCGGCGCATTGCCCGGCTTGGCCGTGTCTGGCGGGACCATCGAAGGCCGCGCCCGCGTCATCGCCGATATCGCGCAGGCCGACCTCGAATCGGGCGACATCCTGGTCACCGCCTACACCGATCCCAGCTGGACCCCGCTGTTCGTCGGGATCGCGGGGCTCGTCACCGAAGTGGGCGGCCTGATGACCCATGGTGCGGTGATCGCCCGCGAATACGGCCTGCCGGCCGTCGTCGGCGTGGAGCACGCCACCGAGCTGATCCGCGACGGGCAGCGCATCCGAGTCAACGGGACCGATGGCTTCGTCGAGATCCTCTCGCAGCCGTAGCGGAGAAATCCTTCTGTCTCACGGAATGATGGCGGACATGCGCGTAGGTGTGGTCGGTTTGAAAATGGGGTTGTACCTTGCGACGTGGTGTCGCCGACTGGGTATGGAGGTGGTGGCTGCCTGCGATCGCGACCCGATCCGGCGGGCAGAAGCGGCCGACCTGCTGCCACGGGTGGCCCTGTTCGAGGACTGGAGTGCCCTGCTGCGCTACGACCTCGACGCGGTGGTGCTCGCCAACGATTTCGACGAGCACGCTCCCTTGGCCATCGCCTTCCTCGAACGCGGGATCCACGTGCTCTCCGAATCCGCCGCCTGCGTGGACGAGCGGCAAGCAACCGCCTTGCTCGCGGCCGAACGACGCTCGGCAGCGACGTACTCGTTCGCCGAGAACTACGTCTTCCATCCGCATGTCCAACTCATTCGAAACGCCGTGCGAGCGGGGGAGATCGGACGGGTAACTCTCGTAGAAGCGGACTATCTGCACGGGATGTCACCCGATGACGTGTCGAGCCTGATCGGCGACCCGAGCCATTGGCGTGGCCGCATCGAACCAACGGCGTACTGCACCCACACCCTGTCGCCGATCCTCGCGCTCACCGGCGAGCTGCCGACCGAGGTGACGGCTTTTCCGATCGACTCCACCGATTCGAGGGCCGCTGTGGTGATGCTGGTCCGGCTCAGCGGCGGCGGGTTGGCCATCAGCCGGCACGGATTCCTGCAGGGCGAACCGGACAGCCACTGGAGTTGGGTTTCGGTGCGCGGCACCGAAGGGCTCGCCGAATCGGTCCGAGCATCCGGCAGCCGCGCATGGTCGGTGCGCGTGCGCAAGGAAGGCTGGACCGATCGCAACGGCGTCACCCGCGACGAGGAACGGAGACCCGCGCCGTTGACTCTCTCTGATGGCACGCTCGTCGAACCGAAAGCAGAAGGGACGGTCCGAATCCTCGAAGGCTTTCGTGCGTGCGTCGAGACGGGTGCGCCACCGCTCGTGCCGGTCGGCCAGGCGGTAGCGGCATCGCTGGTCGGCGTTGCGGGTGCGCGCTCGCTCCGGGATGGATCACGCCCGGTATCGGCGCCGAACCTGTTGCTGTGAGCGGAGATTCACTGTCGGGTGGGCCGAGGGTGGCTGGATCAGCTTTTCGGCGGTCGTCGCACCGTCGGACGGGCCGATTCGATGCGGGCGGCGAGGTCGACCAGGTCGGCCGCGGGGCCCGACGGTGGGGTGCGGCGGTGCCAGATGGCGCGGAATTTCCGGGTCAGAACTATCGAGTCGGCCAGGTCCACCTCGTGCAGCGTGCCCGCACGTAGTTCGTGGGCGACGATCAGACGGCTGACCACCGCGGGGGCGAGGCCGCTGCGGGTGGTCGCGAGAATCGCCGCGGCGGAACCGAGCTCGGCCGCGGGACGCGCGGGGGTGCCGTGAATTTCGAGCGCCGCCCAGACGGTGTCCCTGGTGCCTGAGCCCTTCTCGCGCCACACCAGTGGCGTGTCGGCGAGTTCGCGTGGGCTCACCGGGCGAGCGCGGGTGGCCCACGGGTGGGTCGGTGCGACAACCACAACGAGCTCGTCGGCCACGAGTACCCGGCTACCCAATCCCGAGGGCGCCTGCGGCCCCTCGACGAATCCGAGCGCGACCTCGCGATCACGGACCGCCGTGGTCACCTGATAAGAATTCGCCACATCCAGTTCGACGGCAAGTTCTGGCCGAAGCTTCCGCAATGCCGCGAGCCATTGCGGAATGCGATGGTCGGCAATGGTTTTCGAGGCGATCACGTGCAGCTGTGGTGACAGCTCGCGGTGCAGGTTCGCGACACCGTCCATCAAGGCACGGCTCGCGGCAAGCACCGGCCGACCCAGTTCGACCACGGCCGCACCGGCATCGGTCAATGCCGAACCGGTGGGTCCGCGATCGAGCAGACGCAGATGCAGCCGCCGCTCCAACGCGCTGATGCGCATGCCGACCGCGGGTTGGCTGATGCCGTGTCTGCGCGCGGCGGCACCGAGGCTGCCCAGCTCCGCCACCGACACCAGGAGATCGAGCACCTCCAGATCAGGTGTTCCCGGCGGCAAGCTCATAAGGAAACCTTACGAGGTAGTGGATATCGGGGTCTACCCGACTGTGGGCGCTCGCAGCAGGATCGGTACTACCGCAAGTCGCGGGTCAATACAGCTGAGGAGAACACCGTGACGTTCGTGATCGGCGCCGCCTGCGTGGACATCCTGGATCGGGCCTGCGTCGAGGAGTGCCCGATCGACTGCATCTTCATCGGCGATCGGATGGCCTATATCCAGCCCGACGAGTGCATCGACTGCGGGGCGTGCGAACCGGCCTGCCCGGTGGAAGCGATCTATTACGAAGACGATCTGCCGCCGGGCCAAGATCAGTTCATCACCGAAAACGCCCGTTTCTTCCACGAACCACTGCCCGGCCGAGCGGAGCCACTAGGCCAGCCGGGCGGCGCGACATCGGTCGGTGTTCTCGGCGTCGATACGGCCTATGTGCGGGAGTTCCAGGCGTAGTTCTGCGAATCGAGGCGGTAAATCCCGCAGGTCGGCCCAGTTGTGCGCCAGAATGTCGCCATGCGGACATTCGCCAAGATGTTGCACGCCGTCACTGTCGGGGTTCTGATCGTCGCCGCTGGTCACGGCGTTGCGGCCGCCGCACCCTCCGGGAGTGCTGACGGTCTGCTGCCGTGGCCGGCGGCCGGGCCCGACGGTGTGCAGGCGTCGGGTGCAGCCCTGGCGGACGGGTTCACCGGGACGGTGGTGTGGTCGCGCGAGGCGAACACCCCGGTCCCGATCGCCAGTATCGCGAAGGTGATGACGGCGGTGGTCGTGATCGTCAGCGGTGACCTGGAACGGCCGGTGACGGTGCCGCAGGAAGCGGGCGCCTACTGCGCCAGGGAAAACGGAAGCACCGCGGGGCTGGTTCCTGGCGAGGTGCTCACCGCGCGCCAGCTCCTGTACGCGCTGCTGCTGCCGTCCGGCTGCGACGCCGCCTACACCGTCGCCGAGTCGTTCGGTCCCGGTCAGGGCGGTTTCCTGGCCAGAATGAACGACACCGCTCGGTTCATGGGTTTGGCGGGAACATTTTTCAGCGACCCGGCCGGCATGCCGTACCCCACCGACCACTCCACCTATTCCACACCGGCGGATCTCGTGGCACTGGGTGTCCGTGCGATGAACCTGCCGCTGTTCCGCGAGATCGTCGGTTCGCGGAACTTCCACGTTCCGGCCGGTCCCGCCAACCGCGAGCACCACTGGGAAACGACGAACCGCATGCTCGATGAATATCCCGGCACCATCGGCATCAAGACCGGCAACACCAACGCCGCGGGACACTGCTTGATGTTCGAGACGGTCCGTGCGGGCATACCGATGATCGGTGTGGTCCTGCACAGCTCGGACCACAGTAGCGCCGCGGCCCGACAGGACGCCGAGCGCATGCTGAACTGGGCCTACGACCCGATCATGCGCGTTCTGCAACCAGTCGGAGGCTGACGACCGGCGCGATCCGAGTACAACGCGTGTCGGGCCGACCCGGCCGTTCGGACGGCCGGTTCGAGCGTGTGCAGGACAGCTGGTAGTGACGGAATGCGAAGTCCGACTTGCCTATTGGGTAGCGTCGCTCAGATCATCGCCTTCCAGGTCGACCTGCAAATCCACCGAGAAGTTGTCGATCGGTAGCGGATTCCCCGACTCGGTCATCGTCAGATTCTCGGAGCCGAGCCCGATCCGGTGCAGGAACACCGTGGTGACGGTGGAGGCTGCCCGCGCCTGATCGCGCTCGGTCGGCCATATCCGCGTGGAGCTGCCGTCACCGCAGTCCACGAAGCCCAGCCGGTCCAGGTGTGGGCGGGTGGACTCGGTGGTGAAGGCGCGCAGGCGGATCTCGGTCGGGGACAACTCGAGTTGGGCGTAGCGGTCCGGCGTCTTGTCGCGGTCGAAGAAGTGCAGGACGAGGGGCTCGGGGCCGGGACCGAGCGCGCGCATGGCCAGGTGAACGCTGTGCAGCAGGTCGGTCAGTAGGCCGCGCAGGTGGCCGAGGGTGTAGACGCTCCAGATCGCGCTGCCGCGGCCACCCGAACCGGCAGACCAGGTGAAGCTGACCTCGTAATCGTCGGCGCTGGTGTGCTCGAGATCGTGCTCATCAGCCGGAATTCGGTCGTCCGCGTCGACGAAATCGGGGTAGTGGTACTGGGTCTTCCAGTTCCACCACCTGCTGTTGGCATCGGAATCGGTGGACTCGACCCGCACGAACAGGCCTCCCCAGTCGGCGAGCTCGAGCGTGCGCAGTGTTTCGCCGTCGACCCAGCCGACACCGAGATCCGACAGACCGCAATACCAGGTGGGCGGACCCCACGTGGCCACCGCGAGATCCAGGTAGCGGCGGAACTGTTCGGGCTCGATCGTCGCGACGTCGATGGTCAGCTGCGTTCGCTGGTCGCCGTCGGCATACGGATCGTGGTCGTCGCGTATCCGGCCACCGGTGGGTGTGTGCGGGATGTCGACCGCACCGTCGCTCGTCGGCATCCATCCCGCGCTGCGGCACACCTGTTCGACGTCGGCTCGGACGAACGTGCGGAAGTCGCTCGCACGCAACTGTGTCAGCAAGTCGGCGAAACGTCCATCGGGCATCGTGTCCATACCCGAGCACGCTAGCGATGACCACCGACACGAATCCGCCCCGGAACCGGCGGACCGGCCAACGGAAGCTGTTGTCGCGCTTGACTATCCGGTCCGGATGTCGGTGAGGGCCTCAGCTGAGCGCGGGTACCTGCTCAGCGGGCACCGGTGGCGGTGGCGGGGTGCCGTCGCCGAAGGGGCGTCCACCCAGTTCCTCGCGATGGTGCGGAGTGAGCCAATTCGACAGGTCCGGCCCCGCGGGGATGATTCCGGTGGGGTTGATATCGCGGTGCACGACGTAGTAGTGCTCCTTGATCTGCCCGAAGTCGATGGTGTCGCCGAAGCCGGGGGTCTGGAACAGGTCGCGGGCGTACGCCCAGAGCACCGGCATCTCGCTGAGTTTGGTGCGGTTGCACTTGAAATGGCCGTGATAGACGGGATCGAAACGGGCCAGCGTGGTGAACAGCCGCACGTCGGCCTCGGTGATGGTGTCGCCGACCAGGTAGCGCTGAGTGCTCAGGCGATCGGTGAGCCGGTCGAGCGCGGCGAAGAGCCGTGCGTAGGCGGCGTCGTAGGCGTCCTGATCGCCGGCGAAACCACAGCGGTAGACACCATTGTTGATGTCGCCGAACACTTCTCGGTTGATCTCGTCGATCTGGGCGCGCAGCGGTTCGGGATACAGCTGCGGGGCGCCCGGCCGGTGATAGGCGGTCCATTCGGTCGAGAAATCGAGGGTTATCTGCGCGTAGTCGTTGGTGACGACCTGCCCGGTCGCGATGTCGACCACGGCGGGCACGGTGATCCCACGCGGATAGTCCGGAAACCTGGCCAGATAGGCGTCGCGCAGACGGTGGATGCCGAGGATCGGATCGACTTCGCCCGGATCCAGATCGAAGGTCCAGCTGAGCTTGTCGTGGGTGGGTCCACACAGGCCCAGCGACAGCACCGGTTCGAGCCCGAGCAGCCTGCGCACGATCAGCGTGCGATTGGCCCACGGGCAGGCCCTGGCCGCGACGAGCCGGTACCGACCCGGTTCGACGGGGTAACCATCACCTCCGTCGGCGGTGATCCGCGTGGTGATGTAGTTGGTGTCGCGACGGAACTCGCCCGCCTCGACGTAGGTGCCCGCACCGGCATCGCTCACCGCCCCAGTCTCGCACACCGACACGGTGTGCGACGCGACGCGACGAGCGCGCATCGACGTGTGCGGCGTACGAACCTTCGATGAAATCGCGGTGCGCACCTCGTCGGGGAGTTTCGCGGTACGGCCGGTAGCGGGCGTGCGGCAACGACAAAAGGTCAGCAGGTGGCAGCGGGAATACCCCTGCCACCCTGGCACTTCCGCCGGGGATCGCCGATCCGACACCTCCGGGCGGTGTCCGCGGTGCGTCTGGCGTCCGGGTGACCCCGCCAGTACCCTGTGCCCGTGAGACCGATGGGCAATGCGCCGGGCGGGACGGCGCGACCGCGTGTCGCTCTGACCGCAGTCGCTGTAGTGGTATTTGTGACCTTCCTCGACACCACCGTCGTCAGCGTGGCGCTGGGGGAGATCCGGCGTGATCTGAGTGCCGACGTGACGGCGCTGCAGTGGGTGGTCAACGCCTACACCGTGGTGTTCGCCGGGCTGATGCTGGCCGGTGGGTCGCTGGGGGACCGCTGGGGGCGCAAGCGGGTGATGATCGTCGGGTTGGTGATCTTCTGTGCCGGGTCGGTGGTCTCCGCGCTCGCGAGCAGCGTCGCGATGCTCATCGCCGGTCGCGCGATCATGGGGCTCGGTGCGGCGGCGTCGGAGCCGGGAACACTGTCGGTGCTTAGGCACATCTTCCCGGACGACCGCAAGCGCGCGAAGGCGATCGGGGTGTGGGCGGCGGTGTCCGGACTGGCACTGGCGGCAGGACCGGTACTGGGTGGTGTCCTGGTCCACGCGTACGGATGGCGCTCGATCTTCTGGTTCAACCTGGTGATCGCGGCGGTGGCGCTCGCCGCGGCGCTGTGGTCGGTTCCGGAAAGCGCGGACCCACGTCCCGAACCGATCGACTGGGCTGGGGCCCTGCTCGGCGCGACAGCCTTCGGGTCGGTGATCTACGCCGCGACCGTCGGTCAGGATCGGGGCTACACCGCACCGTCGGTGCTCGCGCTGTTCGCGATCGGTGGTCTCGCGTTCGCCGCGTTCATAGCCGTCGAACTGCGAGCGCGCGCACCTATGCTCGACTTCCGCTACCTGCGCCTACCTGCCGTGCGGAGCGCGCTGGTGGTCGCCTTCGCCGTCTACTTCGGAATCTTCTCGATCTTCTTCTTCACGGCGCTGTATCTACAGGTGATGCAGTCGTATTCGGCTGCGCGCACTGCCACGGTCTTCGCGCCGATGGCCGCCACGATCGTGATCGGGTCGCTGGTCGCGGGCTATTGGGTGGCGCGGCGCGGCGCCCGCATCCCGATGATCCTGGGCTGTGTGGTCGGCGCGGGTGGGATCCTGCTGACCCGCCACATGCTGGCCGGAACACTGCACGATCCAACGCTCTCGGCCGCGATGGCGGTGGCGGGCTTCGGTTTCGGCATCGCGGTGGTGCCGTTGACCTCGGCGGTGCTGTCGGGCGTGCCGTCCGAACACTCGGGAATGGCTGCCGCGGTGACCAATACGATGCGCCAGGTCGGCTCGGCGTTCGGTGTGGCGGTCCTCGGAGCGCTGGTGAGCGGATTCCTGTCCGCGGACCTGAAGGCGCGCATGAACGAACTGGGTTTGCCGACGTCACTGCAGCCCGACGCCATTCAAGCCGTGGAACTCGGGAAAATCCCCGAGGGCGTCGACATCGGCCCGTATCTGAAATATCTGTCGAAGGTTTCCGAGGTGCTCAACGCCGGCAAGGCGGCCTTCCATCACGGACTCGATGTGGCTTTGCTGGTTTCGGCGTTGATGATCTTCGCCGCGGCGGCATTCACCGCGCTCGACGCGGTACGTCACCGCGAGGACATCACCTAGATCTTCTCTCGAATTCCGTACCGCGCCTCTGATTTCGACGGGTTCCGGCCGACGCGCATCGCGTCGGCCGGAACCGGCGTCAGGCGCTGACCGAAGCCGTCACTTCACGCGTCAGCCGCGACGACCACGGGCACCAGAAACAGCCGGGCAAGAATGCTCCGCATGCTTCGTCGAGGTGGTCCTCGGTGTACACGATGCTCGAGTCGCAGACCTCGATGGCCATGGTGAAGAAGGTGATGGTGTCGGGATCCAGGTGGAAGCTCCACCCGGGGTTGTAGCTCTGTGCGGTCTTACGGATCCTGCCCATCACGTGGATGGACATCGTCTCGTCGCCGGACAGGATCCGTCGCGCCTCCGCGATCCGTTGTTCGTTGTTCAGCTGGACGATGAAATCTTTTCCGCTGTAGTCGGTGAATGCAAAGAGCGCCATGACATTTCCCCTTTGTCGATGTGTTCGAGCGAACGGGTGTCGAGCGTGATGCGAGGTCGAGTGTATCGGCCGAATCGCGCCGCATGGGCGCATTGCGGTTGAAAACTATTGGGAAGCAACAGGTTTAGGGAATCGGTTGGTTTCTGTCTGTGAAACGGGGCAACGGGGAGCGCTTATCGGCGCGTCCCCGAGGCGAGCTCGTCTCGACGCGGTGACCGCCGACCCGAATCCGCCTTCGCCGAGGTGATCAACTCCCGGACCGCGATCGCGCCCCGGGCGACAGCGCCCGCGACCCGCCCGTCCGCGCCGATCAGCACCGCCGACGGCGTTCCCCGGACCCGGTATCGCAGGGCCGCTTCGTTGCCCTGCTGCACGAGGACCGGTATGTCGCCTACCTCCTGTGCACGGCCCCAGGCGGCATGCTCGGTGAGATCGCCATTGCCGACCAGCACGATCGTGAGTGCTTCCCGGACCCGTGATTGCCAGCGCGGCAACTCGCGGGCCAGCGCCGCGCACAGTTCGCAGCCGGGATGGACGAACACGAGCAGTACTGCCTTCCCCGGCGCCAGCAGCGACTCGAGGCTGATCCGCCCGCCCTCGACAGCCAGCAACTCGAACTCGGGTGCCACGGCGCCCACCGGCAGACCCTCGGCCCCGAGCGTGGACAGGGCCTGCTCGTCGACCCGCCGACGTAGTTCGCCCAGCTCACCGAGCGTCCAGAGCAGAACCATCGCCAGCACCGCGATCAGCGCGAGCCCCACGCTGGCCTCGGCGGGCAAACCGGCGGGGACCTGCGGATACCTCAGCGCGCCCACCGTGACCAGCGCCGCGAGCATCACAAGGAGTCCGTTACGCACCAGCGTCGCGGGCCCGATCGGCCCCGCGCTCACCGCACCGAAACAGGAGCAGTTCGGGTGCTCGCCCCGCAGCAGTAACCGCACGATCGCCGCGGTGAACACCGTCAACAGCAGTAGTGACACCGCGCCCGCGATTCCCGCCGTCCATGGCAGCACCATCCCCACCGCCACCAAACCCTCCGCCACCGGCAATCCGATCGCCACCCCGGGAACCCACCTGATGCCTATGCCGAAGTCGACCAACGCCTTCCGTGTCGCGGGCCCGTCCGCCAACTTCCCCCATGTCGACAGTCCGAAGGCCACGGCCAGTACCAATCGCGAACCCCACACTCCGTATTCGATCAGCATTGCGGCACCCTCCCATAGACGACCGGTTCTGAAATGCGATTTGCTGGAACAGCTTTCGCCCTGCGATCCCGCAGCGCGATGGATTGTGATTCGGCCGAACTCACTGCCCGCCGCGGTGACCGACCAGTGGCGACGTCGGTCACGAAGGTCCGCTCCTGGAGCGGATCGCCGGGGCGATCCGGTTGTCCGGCGAGCGAGAAACGCGGCGATGACCTGGCGATCCGGACGTCAGCCCCGGATGATTGGCAGGAAGTACCGGTGGCGACTCAGGATGCGCGAGGGAGAACGGTACTGCTGCAAGAACTTTCATGAAGCTGGACACGAGTGGTCCGGCATCAGTATGACATCACCGCGCACTCGTCGTCCGCGAATCGTGGGTGAGCAGGGTAGCGGAATTCGAGCCCTGCAGTAACCGTGTTACTCTCTGTCGGCGCTGGTGTGACAGGCATCATGATCTACTTACCCGGCGACCTGAGTCACTGCGGCGACGACGCCGGTCAGTGGTGTGCGACTGAGAGGTTCTCGATGAAGCGACAAGATCTTCGACGGGTGCGGCCGCGGGCCGGGCGCATCGCCGCGGTGTTGGTCTTGGCTTGTGCGACGGCGGTAGCCGGTGTGGTGACCCAGACACGGGAGGTCTCGGCCGAGCCGATCAGCTCGTTCTACACCCCGCCGGACCGGATTCCGCAGGAACCGGGCGCGATCATCAAGACTGCGCCGATGACCTTGTTCGTGACACCGCCCACCGAGCAGGGGTGGCCGGGCCGCGCGCAGCACGTGATGTACACGTCTCGACAGCAGGACGGGTCCGCGGTCGCGGTGAGCGGGACGTTCATCGAGCCGACCGGTCCGTGGCAGGGAGCGGGACCGCGTCCGACGGTGGTCATCGGCCCCGGCACCTCGGGTCAGGGCGACCGTTGCGCGATGTCGATGGCGTTCTCGACCGGGGTGGCGGTGTCCACCCAGCCGTTGGGGCTGTCGGCGAACCAGGAGCTGCCGTCGTCGACGGTGTGGAGCGGACTGGGTGCGCGTGTTCTGGTGACCGACTATATCGGTCTCGGCACACCCGGCATCCACACGTACGCCAATCGGTTCGACAGCGGGCACGCGATTCTCGATGGTGTTCGTGCTGCGAACAATCTGGGCGGGGTCGGACCGGAAACGCCGGTCGTGCTCTGGGGCTACTCCCAGGGAGGTGGCGCCACCGCGGCCGCAGCGGAAATGCAGCCGACCTACGCGCCGGAGCTCAATCTCAAAGGCACCTGGGCCGGCGGGCCGGTCGCCGACCTGCCCGCGATCCTGGAAAAGATCGATGGCGCGCTGATCGGAGGTGCGATCGGGTTTGCCGTCAACGGCATGCTCGCGCGCTACCCCGAACTGCAGCGTGCGGTCGACCAGGTCATCAGCCCGTCCGGTCGCGCCATGCTCGAGACATTGAGCAACTCCTGCATCGCCGACGTGATCACTCACCACCCATTCCTGAAAACCGAGTCGCTGACCAGGGACGGCCGGTCGCTGTCGGCCCATCTCGCCGAATTGCCCGAAGCCGCACCGGTGATGGCGGAACTGCGCATCGGCAACTCCACGCCGGCCACGCCGGTCCTGATCACCAGCGGTCTCAATGACGACACCGTCCCGTACGGTCAGGCCCGCCGACTCGCCGAGGACTGGTGTGGCAAGGGCGCGACGGTCACCTTCCGCACGAACGACCTCCCGCCGATCCTGCCCGGAACCACCATTCCGAATCATTTCGGTCCGGAGATCATCGATGGTTTCGGTCCCGACAACGCGTTCACCTATCTTCTCGATCGTCTTGCGGACAAGCCGGTCGCCGGCTGCAGCATCGACTGAGCAAGGATCGAATTGCGTCGGTGACAGGACGAGCCGATGGACTACTGTGGCGTGGTGGCTAGAAAGGGCGAAGGTGATCCCGCGCGCAAGATCACCGAAACCACCTTGTCGCTGCTCGAATCGGAAGGTTACGACGCGGTGCAGTTGCGTCGGGTGGCCCGCGTCGCGCAGGTGTCGCTGACCACGGTCTACAAGCTGTATCCCACCCGTGACGAACTCGTCCTCGCCGCGGTCGCCCAGTGGATGGCCACCAACACCTACACCGAACTCGAGCCGCCGCGCGCCGACGAATCACTCGCTGACGTGCTGATACGGGTGACCCGCTATGTGTTCGAACCGTGGGAGCGCCAACCCCGGATGCTGGCCGCCTACTCGCATGCCCGTTCCGGACCAGGCGGGCAGCGACTCGACGCCCAAGGCTTCGCCGCGGTGTTGCCCGCCGTCGGCACGATGTTCGCCAGTCTCGACGAGGACTACGCCGCCGATCTCGCACTCGTGCTGACCAACATGGTCTATGCCCTGTTAGGGCGTTTCGCGCACGGCAATCTCGCGATCACCGAGATCCTGCCCGCACTCGAACGCACCATCCTCCGATTGACGCAGGACAACGTTCCGTTCGCCGCGGCTGCCGAGCGGACCGCCGATTCGGGTGCGACGCCGTTCGAATGGGTCCCAGGCTTCAGTTCGCCGTACTCGCCGGGAACCGAGGCCGACGAGTCGTAGCCGTGCTCCGGACCGGCGGGTCCGCCAAACGTTTTCACGGCCCACCGGAGCAGTTCAAGCTTTGGCAATCCCGATAGGGGACCCTGGAGATTCGGCGCCACCGCCGTTGTCCAGGAGGAGGAGCCCGAGCGGATGGATCGCCGGAACCAAGCGTTCAGTCGGCGCCGCGTGCTGTGCGCGGCGGGGGCGGCGATCGCGCTGACCGCGGTGGGGCAGCCGACGCAGGTGGGGACGATCATCAGGGGCCGTTCTGCCGACCTCGGTGCGCGGGAGCGGGCCGAGCTGGCTGAACAGGCGATCGTGGAGCGGCATGTGCGCTCGCTCTGGGGGCTGCCACAGCGTCGGTTGGGCGCGCTCGTGTGGCCGGCGGATCTGGCCGAACGGGCGTTCGGGCGATGGTGCTATTGGTGGCAAGCGCACTTGCTCGACTGTGCGGTGGATGCCGCGCACCGCGCACCCACCCCCGAACGCATCGACCGGGTCGTCGCACTCGCGCTGGGTATCCGGACCCGCAACGTCACCGGTTGGACCAATCGGTACTACGACGACATGGCATGGATGGCGCTGGCGCTCGAACGTGCCGAGCGGCTGCTCGATATCCGGTTCGATGACGCGGTGGGGGATTTGCGGGCCGCCTTGCTCGATGGCTGGAATCCGGATGTGGGTGCGGTGCCGTGGCGGTCCGGCGACGGCTACTACAACACGCCGGCGATCGGTCCGACCGGTATCGCGATGGCTCGCCTCGGCGAGCTGTCCCGTGCCGTCGAACTCGCCGATTTCCTCGACACTCGATTGCGCGACTCCGACAGTGGCCTGATCCACGATGGTGTTCACGAGCCCGGCGGGCGAGTGGATCGAACCGTCCACACCTACTGTCAGGGCGTGACGATCGGGCTGGAAGCCGAATTAGCGCTGCGCACAGGCGAATCCGCCCATCGCTACCGCGCGGCGACACTCGTGGCCGCAGTCGGGAACCGGCTCACCGACGGGGGAGTGATCGCCGCGGCCGCCGGAAACGACTCGGGGCTCTTCATGGGAATCCTCGCGCGGTATCTGGCCGAAGCGGCACTGTCGCTGGGCAACACGACCGCGGCGGATATCGTGCACGCCTCGGCGCGGGCGGCATGGGCCAACCGCGCCGAGGTGGACGGCCTACCGCTGTTCGGCGCGGACTGGAACCGCCCGGTCGCGGTGCCGGAACATCCTGGAACCTTCCTCCAGCTCGCGGACGCGACCGCTGCCTCGTCGGCGAACCTGAGCCGCGATCTCTCGGTGCAGCTGAGCGGATGGATGCTGCTCGAAGCCGACTACCGGCTCACCGCCGCGGGCCGCTGAGCTCACCGCACGGTTCATCAGTCGCACAAGGCATCTCGACGGTGATCGGCGCTGCCGAACCGCGCGCCGGGGGCAAGCATCACACCCGCTGCGCGAACTCGGATACATTCGAGGGCATTCACCCGGCGAGAAGGGGCCTCGACATGTGGATGATGCCGCCGAACGACCTCGACTGCTTCTCCGAGGCGATGTTGTTGGCATGTGCGCTGATCGGTGCTGATCCGATCTATATCGACAGCAATCTGCAACTGCTGGAACAGTATTCGCGCTCGGCCCCGGCTGATCTTGCCGCTGTCTCGGAGGATCGCGAACGTGGCATCGAGAGCCTCTCCACGCATCTGCGGCACATCGACCGTGACGGGCAGGTGCGTGAGGGCTGGGCGCAGGTGCGTGCCGACCTGTCCGGGCGTCTACACGACACGCCGCCACCGGAAGCTGGGGCCTGGCGCACACTCGACGTGGACCTGACCCGAACGCCCGCGCGCGACCGGCTCGCCGCGCTGGCGCCTCGTGCCTGCCGGGTCGCCGATGAGCGCCTCGGGCAGTTACAGGCGTTCATCGGCAACGCCGTCACGATCACGGCACCCGGCGCGCGGCCGCCACTGCGAGGCGGGCTGCTCACCCTCATCCGGGAATTGCGCCTGGGCGAGCTCGTCCGTCCGGGAATGGATCCACTCGAGGTCGTCGCCGCGCAGGAGCAACGACTGGCCGGGGCGGTCTGGGAGCAGCGCGAACTCGGCTTGGTCGACGGTGCCACCGCCGCCGACGCACTGATCGCGATCATGCTCGCGGGCACCATCGCGCACACCGCGGACCCGGTGACCGGCATCGGCCTGTGGGCGCGCCAGCTCGCCTACGCGGACGCCTATATCACCGCAGGCCAGCCGATCGCACCACTGATCGAACGGGCGATCCGCGACGGCCATCAGGGGATCGTGGAGCAACTGGCCGAGGGATTCCTGGACTGCGGGGAGCAAATGCGTGACACCGCGATGAACCAGCCGACCTACGACCGGGGTGGCTTCGCCAAAGCCCTCTACGACACCTACCCCTACCTACATGCCGCGCGTACAGTCGCCGCGACACTGGCTTCGATCACCGCAGACGAGGCGCATACGCGCATCCACCAGGTCGCCGACGAGTGGGCCGTTCGCGTCGTCGACGGACTGTTCCATCAGTGGCTCGACCTCGGCAACGAAGGTTTCGATCAGGAACGCCGCATCATCGCCGCGGCCATCGCCGATGGCGACCAGCGTCGCGTCCGGCGTATTCTGCTCGACGGCGAGACAGCGCTGCTCCGACCCAAATCCGCACGGGCCCAACTGCTTCCGGCTACGAAAGGCGACACATGAGTGACCTCGAGGCCTCGGCCGCGGCGATCGCGGACGAACTGGCGGCGGATCTGCCCCGCCTGCAACCTTCGGGCGAGGTGCGCTTCGACCCCGCCACGCTCGGTGTCGTGGTCGGCCTGTGGCTGCTCAAGAATGTGGCGGACGGTATCGCGGAGGCGATCAAGGAACAGTCCCAAGTCGCCACTCAGACCCTCGCCCAGCGCATCGGTGCCGCCATCCGCCGCCGTGTCCGCCGTGACCTGCCCGAGGCCATGAATTCCGGCACCGACGACACCGCGCTGGACAACGCCGTCGCCGCGACCGAATCCGCCTGGACCGCGGCCCGTTCCGCCCGAACCCCCGAGATTCCCACCGCCGACCTCGTCGAGGAGGCAACGCTCAACGTCACCGCCGCCCTGATCGAAGCGGGCCTGCCGCCGCTGCCCGCCGACCGCGTGGCCGCCGCACTGCGCGCCGAGATCCGCAGGCTCCTCGACGAGAGGTAGAGCACGTCAGGGCATTTCGATCGTTTCAGCCCTGGCGATCTCGTTGATGGCGCGTTGAATGGACTGCTGCGTCGGTGTCCGGGTGAGCTCGGCGAGGTACTCGATCAGCAGTACCGCCGCGGGTTGGGGGTTTGTCCCGATGCGGTCCGGTACCGCCGACTCGTCGATCCCGAGCGCCCCGGTGAGCGCACTGATGACCGCGGCGGCATCGAGTCGGGGCAGCCAGGTGGCCGATCGCCGCACCACTGATTCCAGCACGGCACGCACAGCGTCGCCGGTGAGGCCGTCCGGATGCGCGGTCTCGAGGAGTTCTCGGACGATGGCCGACAGCACCGCGGTGACCTGATCGGCCGGGAGTTCGGACAGCTCAGCGGTGGTCGCGCTGAACCCGGATGCGTCGGCCGCCTTCGCCGCGGTGACGGCGGCCTCGACAGCGGTCGCGATCGCACGGGCGGACGAGGGCCAGTCGGACGGCCACATGGGTAGTTCTCCTCGCGGGTCGGCGCACGTGCCTCGCATCCCTGTGTATGCGGGCTGCGCTCAGCGTAGTCAGTGGTGACGCATGTGCCGCGCAGGCGTCATAAGTTACTGAGTATTCCGATCCTGATGCTGCCAGATGTGCCACCTGCGTTCCGAGCGGTCGGGGTCAGCAAACGCTCGATGAGGAGTGAGGTCATGGGTGGATTCGGCAGACGTACCGCGTTGAAGGCAGGCGGGATCCTGGGGCCCTCGGCCCGTGACGTCGCGCAGGTGCCCGCAGGTAGAAGTCGAGTGGTCCACTACTCGTGACCGGCACCGCGCCCGCGCCCCACGCTGAGTACCCCAGCACATTCTCCGGGCGAGGTGACCCATGGATACCGACAGTGAAGCACGCACCGCCGCGTGGCACGAGCAGATGGACGCCGCATCGCAGCGATTCGATGACACCGAGGCGGAACGCGACGAGGTTGCCCGCCGCCGTGAGGTGAGCGAGTCCGATGTCGTTGACACCGAGGAGCAGATCCTCGCCCGTGCCGACCGCCTGCTCGTCACCGGCGAAGTCCCCGCGCAGGCGGTGATCGAACTGGGCAGGCAGGACCCGGTCGACAGCATTCGCTCGCTCGAGCGGGTGATCGGCTTCGCCAACGAGTTGCAGGCCGCCAACTTCCTGACCCGCGGTGCGAGAGCCGCCGCCGCGGTGGCCCGAATCTCGTTGGCCGACAACGGACGTGAGGTGCCGATGGGCACCGGGTCGATGGTGTCACCGCAACTGCTGCTCACCAACAATCATGTGCTGCCGACGCCCGGGGCGGCCGAATCGGTGGTGATCGAGTTCCGCGCGGAGGCCGGTATCGACAACGTCCCTGGTCCAACGGTGCGCTTCCGGCTCGCGCCCGCCGATTTCTTCGTCACCGACAAACACCTCGACTACACCGTGGTCCGGGTGGCGCCGGGACCGGACGGTGTGGCACCCGGTACCGCGTTCGGCTGGAACCCGTTGATCGCCAAGCCGGGCAAGATCGTGATCGGCGAGGCGATGAACGTCGTCGGGCATCCCTCGGGGCGGCTCAAGGAGATCTCGATCCGGCACAACCGCCTGGACCTGCAACTCGACCATTTCCTGCACTACGCCTCCGATACCGAGCCGGGGAACTCGGGCTCGCCGGTCTTCAACGACCAGTGGGAGATCGTCGCGCTGCACCACGCCGGAGTCCCGAAGAAGGACGACAAAGGCCGGGTGCTGCGCAAGGACGGCAAATTGTGGCAGTCCGGCGACGGCGATGACGCGATCGACTGGATCGCCAACGAGGGCGCGCGGGTGAGCGTGCTGCTGCACGATCTGGGAAAGCGACAGTTCGATCCGGCACAGCGCGCACTACTCGACGAAATGGGGCTCGCGGCGATCGCGCCGCGCGAGCCAGCCACGACAACGCCGGTGCCGCACCGGGTCTCGGCCGCCGAAAGCCTGGTGCGCGGCATGCGTGGCAGGCCGAGCGCGTTCGGTGGCCGCCGCAGCGTGCTGTTCCTGCACGGGCGCGGACAACAGGGTCGCGACCCGGTCGAGCTGCGCCGCAACTGGACAGCCGGCTTGAACAAGGGACTCACCCTCGCCGGCCTGAGCCCCATCGACCCCGCCGATGTGCACTTCCCCTTCTACGGTGACCAGCTCATCGCGAGCATGGACACCCGCGAGGCCGTCGACACCGGTCCCGCACTGTACGAAAGCCTGGTCGCCGAGGCAGCTCGCCGTGCCGGGATGCCGACCGCCGAGGAACTGCCCGCCGACCCGCAGGCGCGAGAACTGTTCGGCGGATTCGGTCCGGTGGTGCTGGGGCGACTGCACGACCAGCTCAGCTGGATCGCCGCTCGCAGCGGCCTCGACTCCGCGCTCATCGGCGCCATCTTCAAAGATGTCGCCGCGTACCTCGACAACGAGCGGGTCCGCAAGAGTGTGCTGGACACGGTGCTCGTCGATGCGCCCGCCGCCGGCGAACTGATCCTGGTCAGCCATAGTCTCGGCACCGTGGTCGCGATGGATCTGCTCACCCAGCTGCCCCGCGAAGTGAACGTGAGCCTGCTGGTGACGGCGGGTAGCCCACTCGGAATGGACGGCGTGTATCGCAAGTTGCTGAGCGGCGGCGCGAATCGGCCGGAGCGGGTCGGCGAATGGCTCAACACCTGGTATGCCGGTGATCCGATCGCCATCGGCTGCCCGCTGCGCCAGGCCTGGGGGTCCCAGCTGCTCGAGCTCCCGGTCGAGAACCCCAAGGAACGGGCGCACGATATCGCCGAATACCTCGCCCATGCCGTTGTGGCCGCCACCATCGGGCACAAGCTGTCCGCCTGAGCGACAACACATTCACGCCGTCGCCGCGATCGACCTACCCGCGACGGCGGTGAGTCCGGCCGGGTCGGTGGCGGCGCGTTCGGCCACGTCGAGGATCGCTGATGATCGGCACCGCACCTGTGCGTATTGGGGTAGTGGATTACGCATTCGGGCCCACGTGCCGGCGCGCGACTATAGCTGCACACATTGTTTCGCCGAGAAAGGGCAGCGAAATGTTGGCGACGGATACGGAGGACGCGGTCGTGGCAGCGAGCGCGGATACCGAAGAAGAAGACGTGTTCGAGTCGGCGAAGATCGGCAACGGTGCCGAAGAAGCAGGAATGCGGGTGATCGGCCGGATGAATATCACGTCGATCTTCTGGGCACAGAAGATTTTGCGCACCCACGGAACGGGTGCCTGGGTATTCGGCTTCCCGAGTGCCGACGTGCGGGCCGACAGTCAGGTCTCGGTCAGCTTGACCGAGATCGACACCGACAACACCCCGTTCCTCGGGCCGGCCACCACCCAGGTCCTGAACGTGGTTCCGCATGCCGACGGCACCATGACGGTGCGATATCACGTCGGCTGGAGCAGCAATATCAGGGTGCTGTTCAACTTCATCATCGCCAATTGAGCCATCGCGATGGCAGTGTCACGCGCTACCTCGGATGCCCGCATCGACAGCGTGGTCGATTCGGGCTACCGGGCCCATGACAGTCGCAGGGCAGGTCCGCGTCGCCGACGAAGTCGACCAGGACCGGCCACCGACCCTCTGCCAGGAGTTACCCGAGCCTGCGTGCCGCCGCCAGTGCGGTGAGCACCTGCTCGGTCTTGGTGTCGCCCGTCGCGATCGTCAGGCCCAGCGTGCCCAAGGCGGCTTCGAGCGCGCGCTGGGCATCGAGCGCGCGTAGATGCAGATCGACGGGCGAATCACCCTGTCGGGGTACGACTTTGAGCGTCAGTTCGACGAGATCGAGACCGGCGGCGGTCCACCGTTCGACGTCGGCGGCCAGATTCCCCACCGATACCCCCGTCCACCGTGCCGAAGCGACCGGGCCCATCGCGCGCAGGTTGTCGACCGCTACGCCGGGGGGTGTGCAGCTCACCAGGAACTGCCGCTGGGCCGAGTTCAGGGTGTCGGTGACATCTACACCCTGGGTCACGGCGTCGCGCAGGGAACCGGGGGACCGCAGGCTGATCACCGAGGCCGACAGCATCCGCCGCTCGCCCGACCAATCGCTTTCGATGCGGTACCGGACTCCGGGCTCGGTGAAGGGCGCCGCCCAGCGGCCCGTCAGCTGGGAGCGCACGCACGGTCGCAGTTTCACGGTGAGGTCGTCTTCGTCGCCGCTGCGCAACCGGATGACGATGCGGCTCGACAGCAGGGTGGGCGCGCCGGTGGAACCGGGGCGCAGCGGCTCGGCGAACCAGATGTCGCGGTAGACCGCGGCGGTGTCGGCACATCGGAGCCGGTGCAGTGCGCCCGCGACATCCCCGTCGAGGTTCACTTTGATCTCGATCGGCGTGATCACCCGGGCCCCCTTTCTGTCGCTGTGACGGGTACCGCCCGCGGTGTGCGGGCGCCCTGGATGTCAGATTCGCCCATCGACCGGCCGTGGCGCGCGCGTAGTGCGCTACCCGATCAGGTCGGGCGTCCGGGTCGCGGGACGACCATCGACGACGGCAGCCACGGGTTCGGCGATGCGGTGCGGCTCGTCCGGCTTCGCGCGTAGTCGACTACTCGTGACAGGCCTGACCAGGTGTCGCCAGACTTGATCGATCAGTCCGGTAGGCGCCGAACCGGCGCCGTCCCGTGGAGGTTCTCGATGGTCGACGCACAGCAACAGACGCTGGTCACTCGCGCACTCGTCGCCGCGGCCGAGGCGCTCGACCGGCGTGTCGGATGGTTCCGGTTGCCGACGCCGCTGGGGTTGGCCGTGCTGGTCGGCCTGCGCAGCAGGCTACGGTCGCGCAACCTCTTCGATACCGGCCCGCACCCTGCCGGGCCACTACCCCCGGACGCCACCGGCGAATATCGGAACGCGCGCACCGTCGACGGCACCTACAACACCCCCGACGACCCGCGCGCGGGGTCGATCGGCTGCCGGTTCGGCCGCAATTTCCCGCTGGATGGCACCTATCCCGAGGATCCGGCGCGGATCATGGAACCCAACCCGCGCACGGTCAGCAGGCAACTGCTCACACGCGACCGATTCCAGCCTGCGACCACCCTGAATCTGCTGGCGGCGGCCTGGATCCAGTTCGAGGTACACGACTGGTTCGTCCACGACCCCGCCGAGCACGAACCCTTCACCGTCACCCTGGACGACGACGATCAGTGGCCGTACCCCGAGATGACGATCCCACGAACGGTGACCGCGGCTGCCCCCGGTCCGACCGACCCTCCGACCTTCCTCACCGGCGAGACACACTGGTGGGACGCCTCCCAGATCTACGGCAGCACCGCCGAATTCGCCGCATCTTTGCGCTCGGGAAAACACGGCCAGCTGGTGATCGACGAACTGGGACTCCCGCCGCTGGACGCCGAACGGCTGGTGGCGCTCTCGCCCGCGGCGACCAGTGCCTGGGTCGGCCTCGCGCTGTTGCACTCGCTGTTCCTGCGCGAACACAACGCGATCTGCGCCCGCCTGATCCGGCGCTACCCCGACATGGACGACCAGCAGCTCTACGACACCGCGCGACTGGTCAATTCCGCGCTGATCGCGAAGATCCACACCGTCGACTGGACACCGGCCATAATCGCCCATCCCACCACGGTCGCCGCCATGCGCGCCAACTGGTTCGGCGTGCTGGGGGAGCGGGTATCGCGTCGCTTGGGCGATCTCATCGGCAACGAAGTGCTGTGTGGCATACCGGGTTCCGCATGTGAGGACAACGGAGTGCCGTACTCGCTCACCGAGGAGTTCGTCGCGGTGTACCGCATGCATCCACTCATCCCCGACGAGCTCCTCGTCCGCAGGATCGCCGATGACACCGTGCTGGCCGAGCATCCCCTCCCCGAACTCGGCGTCGCCCACATCCGCGAACGTCTCGCCGAGACTTCGATGGACACCCTGTTCTACTCCTTCGGCCGAGCCAATCCCGGTGCGTTGACCCTGCACAACTACCCCGCGCACCTGCAAAAGCTCGAACGCCCCGGCCAGCCGCTGCTCGACCTCGCGACCGTGGACATCCTGCGGGTCCGTGAGCGAGGTGTGCCGCGCTACAACGAGTTCCGGCGCCAACTTCGGCTGCCACCGGTCACCTCGTTCGACGAACTCACCGACGATCCGCGGTGGGCGCGCGAACTCGAACAGATCTACGGCGACGTGGACGACGTCGACCTCATGATCGGCCTCTACGCCGAACCGAAGCCGCCCGGTTTCGGCTTCAGCGACACCGCGTTTCGCGTGTTCGTGCTGATGGCGTCGCGGCGGTTGTCGGCCGACCGGTTCTTCACCACCGACTTCCGGGCCGAGGTCTACACCGAGGCGGGCATGGCCTGGGTGCGCGACAACACCATGCGCAGCGTGCTGCTGCGCCATTTCCCCACTCTGGCGCCCGCACTCGACGGCGTCGGAAATCCGTTCGCACCGTGGCGGAGTCCGCGATGAGCTACCTGCGCTACCGCGACGACCTCGAACAACCGCGCCCCGATGAAGAGCAGATCATCGACAAGATCATCGCGGTGCTGCGCGACAACAACGAACGTGCCTACCGCAAGTACAAGCGCGGCATGCGCGACGCGCACGCCAAGAGCCACGGCATCCTGCGCGGCGAACTGACAGTGCCCGCGGGCCTGCCGCCCGAACTGGCGCAGGGCATGTTCGCCACCCCGGCCACCTATCCGGTGATCGCGAGGCTGTCGAGCACCTCCGGGGTGATCCGCAGCGATCAACTGCGCGGCGTCCGTGGACTCGGGATCAAGGTGCTCGGTGTGCACGGGCCGCGCGCGATGCCAGAGGACGAGGCGAGCACGCAGGACTTCGTCATGGTCACCCACCGCGAGTTCCTCTTCGCCGACGCGCACGCCTACCTCACCAAGGGCATGCCGACCGCCTGGGTGCTGGCCCGGCTGCCCGATGCCGCCCTGCGTGCGGGCAGCGACCTCGTCGCGGCGCTGAACACCCACGTCCTGCGCAGGATCGGGCGCAGCGTGCCACCGAATCTCGGTGTCTTCGTCGCACCCAACACCCACATCCTCGGCGAGACCTTCTTCACCTCGGCGCCCCTTCGGCACGGGGACTACGTGGCCAAGCTGCTCTACGCGCCGGTGTCGCCGGAAGTCGTTGCGCTGCAAGGGCAACCGGTCGACCCGGACGCGGGCGTCAATGTGCACCAGGAGCTGATCGTCGACTTCTTCGCCGGGCACAGCGCCACCTACGAACTGCGCGCGCAACTGTGCACCGATTCCGCCACCATGCCGATCGAGGACGCGACCGTGGCCTGGCCCGAGGCCGAGTCACCGCACCGCACCGTGGCGACGATCCGCTTCGACGTGCAGGATCCGTACACCCCGCAGCGACGTGCCTACGGCGACGATGTGCTCTCGTTCAACTCCTGGCGTGGCCTGGACGCGCACCGGCCGCTCGGATCGATCAACCGGCTCAAGAAGCGGGTGTACGAGGCATCGAGCAACTTCCGCCACGACGTCAACAACGCGCCGCGCGTCGAGCCGCGTGACGTCACCGAGCTCCCGCCGTGACCACCACGCCACTCGCACGTCCGTCGCGCGCGCTCGCCGCGCCGGTCCGCCCGCGCGCTACCCGTGTCGCGGGGCCGATTCGTTGTGACGGCGCCGGACGAGAACTACACTTTTCATGCATGGGCGGAATCTGGCAGCAGCTCGATCGCCCCACCGAATACGAAGCCGTCCGTAGCGCTTTGACGAACCCCGACACCGGCGGCGTGATCTTGGTCGGCGCCGCGGGCGTCGGCAAGACCACGCTGGCCCGCCTGGTCACCGCGGTGCTGTCCGAGCCGGTCCGCTGGGTGGCCTGTACCGCGTCGTCGCAAGCCATTCCATTCGGCGCGTTCGCGCCCTGGATCGCCGCATCGGCGTCGCGTGACCCGCTCACACTGCTGCATTCCGCAAGGGAAAACCTGCTCGCCCAGCCCGACACGGTGATCGGCGTCGATGACGCGCATCTGCTCGACACACTTTCCGCGACACTGGTGCACCAGATCGCCGTCGACCACCGGGCCCGCATCATCGCCACCGTCCGTACCGGGGAACCGCTGCCCGACGCGGTCACCTCACTGTGGAAGGACGGCTACCTCGAGCGGATCGAGCTGGCGCCGTTCACCAAAACCCAGTGCACCGAAATCGTCGAGACCGTGCTCGGCGGGACCTTGGAGGGGCTCAGCGCCGACGTGATGTGGGAATCCTCGGGTGGCAACCCGCTGTTCCTGCGCAACATGGTCGAGGGCGGTGTCGAGGCGAGCACCCTGACCGACGTCAACGGCGTCTGGCAGTTGCGCGGGCCCACCGCGGTGCCCTCGGGGCTGGTCGAGCTGCTCGACGAGCGGTTGAGCAGGGCAGGTGCGCCCGTGCTCGACGTGCTGGAGACGCTGGCCGTGCACGAGCCGCTCGATATCGACATCCTCAGCGAGCTCGTCGGTCCCGACGCCGTGGACGCCGCCGAAGCCACCGGACTGATCCGGGTCACGAGCCACAACGGCGTCGTCGACGTCCGGTTCAGTCATCCCCTGCTCGGTGAGGTGGTGCGCTGCAGGGTCGGCACCGCCGCTGCCCGCACCAGGCGCGGACGTCTCGTCGAGACGCTGCAGGATCGTGACCTGAGCACACCGGCACACCGGATCCGGCTGGCTCGGCTGTGTGTCGACAGTGACCGGCCGATCGACATTGTCTTGCTGATCGACGCCGCCAAGGACGCGGTGTTCCTGGCCAATCTGCCGCTGGGCGAACGGCTCGCGCGCGCCGCGTGGGAGCGGGGCGGTGGGCTGCGCGCGGCCGAACTGGTCTCCCGTGCGCTGCTGTGGCAGGGCAGGCCCCAGCACGCCGACGAGATCCTGGCCCGGTTCGATCCCGACCGCCTCGATCCGCTGCAACTGGTCCAGTGGGGTGTGGTGCGAGCCAGCTTGCGGTTCTGGTCGCTGGGCGATGTCGAACATGCCCGTGACTTGGTCGAGGTGCTGCGCGCCCGCGTCGAGCATCCGGCACTTCGCCTCACGGTCGAGGCGGCGGCGGCGGCGATGGCGGTGCACGAAAACCACCTCGCCGCGGGCATCGAAGCGGCCGAGCAGGTGATCGCCGACCCGAACTCGCCCCGCCAGGCCATCGATTTCGCCGCATTCGCCCTCGGCTTGGCGCTGCCGGTGGCCGGGCGCGGCGCCGATTTCGCGCCGATCGCGGCCCGGAGCCGAGCGCAGCAGAAGTCCACCGACGGGCTTATCCGGGTGATGGTCCGTTACGGCGACGTCCTCGCCCTGACCACCATCGGCGACCTCGACCTCGCCGAGCGTCGCGCCACCGAATACCGCGAGTTCTCCTCGGCGGGCCAGTTCGTCGGCTGGGCGATCGCGCGAATCGCCGACGGGGTGGTCGCCACCTATCGCGGTCGGTTCCGCGAAGCGATCGCCGCCTTCGAGCAGGCGCTGGCCGCGCTCAACGCCGAATCCTCGCTGCCGTGGAAATTGCCTGCGCGGCTGCTGCTGGCCCGCGCCTACGCGGCGCTGGGCGAGGTCGAACAAGCCGAACGGGTCCTCGGTGACGCCGACGAACACAGCGGCCCGCACATGGCCCTGCACGAACCGCAGCGGATGATCGCGCGTGCCTGGGTGGCCGCTGCCGAACACAGCGCTCACGCGGCGGTGGACCAGGCTCGCAAGGCCGCCGACCTGGCCCACAGTGCCGGTCAATACGCCATGGAAGCCGAAGCGCTGCATCACGCCACCCGATTCGGCGACCGCACCCTCGCCGCCCGGCTCACCACCCTCGCCGACCGCGTACAGGGGCCGGTGGCTGCGATCTATGCCCGCCACGCCGCGGCGCTCGCCGCTGCCGACCCCTGCGCGCTCGCGGCGGTGAGCCGCGAGTTCGAGTCCGCGGGCCTGCTGCTGTCCGCCGCCGACGCCGCGGCGCAGGCGGTGCCGATCTACGACCACGCCGGGCAGCGCAGGCCCAGCGCCCAGGCAGCCGCCCGCACGATGGCCCTGGCCGCCCGCTGCGACGGCGCGGGCACCCCCGCCATCACCGCCGCCGCCCGCCCCCTGCCGATCACCGAACGCGAACGTGAGATCGCTGCCCTGATCGGCCGTGGCCTGTCCAACCGGGCGATCGCCGAACGACTCTGCGTCTCGGTGCGCACCGTCGAAGGCCACATCTACCGAGCCTGCATCAAACTCGACGCCACCGACCGCGACCAACTCGCCGAACTCATCTGAATCGCCGCGGCAATCGGCTCGCGCTGGCAGCGATCGCGTCCACCGAACTAGGGGAGACCCGCGCGCGGGTGCGTAGGGATCATGGGCTCGGCTCCGGCAGCGTGCATTCGGAGACCCTCGGGTTCAATCCCAGGTAGTTGAGTGGGCCCGCGAGCACCGTGAGACCGATCGTGCCCAAGTCGCCGCAGTTGTTCGGCGTATTCGTGAAATAGTCTCGCTGCATCGCCGCGGCCAGTCCGGCTCCGAACCAGACCAGCATCAGCATCGACAGCAGGAACCTGGCGGCCTGGTGGGCCGGCCGCCCGCGGATTTCCCGTACTTCGCGAATTTCTCGATCACGTCGATTCCGTCCACCGCGCATCGTCATCGCATCCTTCCCACCGGCGAGTATCACACTGATACACCATGTGAACAGCGACAACCCTGCTGACGCCGTCACGACACGCGCGAAGTACTGCCATCAACAGTGCAGCCCGGCAACCGCACAGTCAATGGGCGGGGTCGGCCGAATTCCTCGCCGACGAAGCCGTCACGGTGGCTCGGGAAGGGTCGTTCAGGATGCGGGCACCGGTTGCTCGTCGACGGTCTGGGCACGCAAACTGCCCAGCAACCTGGTGAGCTTGCGGGAGACGCTCATCTGGGAGACACCGAGGCGTTCGGCGATCTCGCCCTGCGAGAGAGTGTCGTAGAAGCGCCAGATCAGCAACTGCCGGTCTTCCGGTGGCAGTTGCGCCAGCAGTGGCGCGACGGTGATCGTGTCTTCGGTGAGACGGTAGCTCGGGTCCTCGGCGCCGAAGGTCTCGGCGACGGTCATGCCGGGGTCGCCGTCGTTGTCGCGGGTGGGAGTGTCGAGGCTTCGCGTCTGGAATGCGTTGGCCGCCACCAGGGTGCGGGCGATGTCGGTGACCGGCACATCGAGCTCGGCGGCGAGCTCGATGGCGGTGGGGGAGCGCTGGAGTCGACGGCTCAACTCTTCGGTCGCCATCCGCACCTTTCCCTGGAGTTCCTTCTCGCGACGCGGCACGTGCAACGGCCAGATGTGGTCGCGGAAATGGCGGCGCACCTCACCCATGATGGTGGGCACCGCGAACCCGAGAAAGGGTGAACCGGTGGTCACGTCGTAGCGGTCGACCGCCATGACCATGCCGAGTCGTGCGGTCTGGAGCAGGTCGTCGAAGGCCTCGCCACGGCCGGCGTACTTGCGAGCGATGTGGTCGGCGAGTGGGAGGCAGATCTCGATGATCCGGTCCCGCAACGCGGCGTGTTCGGGGCCGCGGGGGTCGGTCAGCATCAAGTGCGCGAACAAGGGTTCGGCGTGTTCGTAGGTCCTGTTGTCGGTGGTCTTGGACATGAGGATCAGCTCCTGGCCTTCGAATGCGCTCCGGTTCGGCGGAGATCTAGAGTCTGTGCAGGCCGAGCATTCTGAAGGTCATGATCATGCCCGCGCCCAGGCTGACGGCACCGAAGATCGCGGCGGGCATCGACCCGGTGAGTGCTGCCAGGCCGAAGAGGAAGAACACGCAGGTGGCCAACATGATGGTGGTGCTGGTCAGATCCATGCTCGGCGTACTCGTTGTCCGATTACGTGAGGTGGTCATGAATCAAGGGTTCACCAACGCGGAGGTTATTAAACCGTTATTGGTTGACAGGGGTTGACAGAGCGACCGTTTCGGATTTGGATGTTTAACCCCACTGCGAAATGGGAAACATCAATTCGCCCCACGCACGCGCAAATCCCGGGCGAGGTGGTCGCGCTGTTCGATGATCAAGCGCCGCAGCGCGTGCGGTGCGTCCGCGTTCGCCGCGAGCCACCGGTCCACCTCGTCGAGCGAATCGGCGGCAGGGAAGAGCCCGATGACGATGCGACGGGCGATCTCGATGCTCCGCTGATCCCAGACCGCGCGCAGCGCCGCGAAGTACTCGGTGTCGTAGCGCGCGATCAGGTCGCGGCGCCGACCGGCGCGGAATCCGTCGATGGTGGCATCGAGGTGGTCATTGGTCAGGGTGGTGTCACCGAGCGCCGAATCCCACGCCGAGGCTTTGACTTCCGCTTCCGGGCGTGCCGCGAGCGCGCGCCGGTGAGCGGTTCGCCCCGACGCGGTGTCGTCTCGTGCCAGTTCGGCGTCCAGTTCGCCGAGCTGCGCCGCGCCGGTGGCGGCCAGCGCTGTCCACAGCGCCCAGCGCAGATCGGGATCGAGGGCCAGTCCTTCCGGTGCCCGGCCGAGGAGGATCTCCGCGATGTCGGTGGCACGGCGACCGTCGACGGTAGCGGCGGTCGCCGTCGCCCGCGCCCAAGCCAGCTGCGCGCCGGAACCCGGCGCCGACGAATGCAATGTGGCCCAGCATGATTCGAGCCACTCGCCGCGCCACCGATCCCGCGCCGGGTCCGGCAGATAATGCCCGATGGTGAACGACGCGTTCGACAGGACCGCGGTGAGCAGCGCCATGTTGGTTTCGGTCGGTGCGAAATCGCGAGCCATGGACAGGTAGCGTTCGGCGCCGAGTACCCCGTCGCGGGTGGCGTTCCACAGCGCCGACCAGATCAGTCCGCAGGCCAGCGGGTCGGTCACCCGATCCAGCGAACTCTCCACGGTGGCAATCGAATCCGTATCGAGGCGAACCTTGGCGTAGGTGAGATCGCCGTCGTTGAGCAGACGCAGCGCAGCCGGTGCGAGGGGGACCGGTGTGCGTTCGTCGACGATGTCGAGTTCCACGCGTTCGCGGATCACCAAGTCGCCCACGGCGTCGAAGTCGTAGAGCCCGACAGCCAGGCGGTGCGGGCGCGGATCGGTTTGCACGATCTCACCGTTTTCGATGGTCAGCGTGGACACCCCGGAGGTCTGCAACCAAGCTCGCGCCCAGCCCGCCAGGTCGCGGCCCGAATCCGCCGACAATTCTGTCAGCAGGTCGTCGAGGGTCGTATTACCGAAGGCGTGCTTCCGGAAATACCGGCGCACACCCGAGAAGAATTCCTCCCGGCCGACATAGGCGACCAACTGCTTGAGCACGCTGGCGCCCTTGGCGTAGGTGATGCCGTCGAAATTGAGCTTGGCGGCCTCGAGGTCGGTGATGTCGGCGACGATCGGATGCGTGGTCGGCAGTTGATCCTGCAAGTACGCCCAGGCCTTGCGGCGGTTCGCGAACGCCACCCAGGCGTCGGTCCATTCGGTGGCCTCGGAACTCGCCAGCGCACCCATATAGTCGGCGAAGGATTCCTTGAGCCACAGGTCGTCCCACCACACCATCGTGACCAGATCGCCGAACCACATGTGCGCCATCTCGTGCAGGATCGTGTTCGCCCGGCCCTCGTACTGCGCGGCGGTGGCCGCACCACGGAACACATAGGCCTCGGTGAACGTGACCAGCCCGGGATTCTCCATCGCGCCCAGGTTGTACTCGGGAACGAACACCTGGTCGTACTTGCCCCAGGGGTACGGGTAGTCGAAGTGTTCGGCGAAGAAGTCCAGACCCTGCGACGTCACCTCGAAGATCGTGTCCGCGTCCAGGTAGCGGGCCAGCGAGGCGCGGCAATAGATTCCGAGCGGAATCGTGAGTTCGCCTCGCGTCCAGGAGGATTCGACGCGATGGTACGGGCCTGCCGCCACCGCGGTGATATACGTCGAGATCGGCAGCGTGGGGGAGAATTCGACGTTCTGAATCACGCCGTTGTCCTGGATCGCCGCGAAAGGCCGGTTCGACATCACTTGCCAACCGGCCGGGGCCGTCACCGCGAACGTGAACGGCGCCTTCATATCCGGCTGTTCGAAGCACGCGAAAACCCTCCGCGCGTCCGCGGGCTCGTACTGGGTGTAGACGTAGGTCTGGCCGTCGACCGGATCGAGGAACCGGTGCAGCCCCTCGCCCGAACGGCTGTACGCACCGGTGCCACGGACGACGACGACATTCGTCTCGGTCAAGCCGCCGACAGTGAGTCTGGCCCCGTCGTACTCGACCGCCACGTCCGCACCGTTCACCGTCACCGACTCCACTGACAGCCCGATGAAGTCGAGCCACGTCTGCTCGACCGTGGCATCGAACGTGACGGTCGTCGTCGTGGCGAAACCGGCGCGGGTCCGGTCCGGGGCCGCTGACAGATCGAGTTCGACGCGGTAGTCGCCGACGGTGACCGCCGCTGATCGCGCGGCGGTCTCGGAGCGGGTCAGGTTCGCGGTGTTCACACCTAGATCCTGCCAGCCGAACCGTCGGCCACGGGAGCTCTATTCCACGGTGACGCTCTTCGCGAGGTTGCGTGGCTTGTCGACATCGCGGCCGAGGGCGATGGCTGTGTGATAGGCCAGCAGCTGCAGCGGGATCGTCAGCAGCATGGGGTCCAGTTCCGGTGCGACCCTGGGGACCCGGATCACTTCGTCGGCGGTATTCGGCGGCAGGTCGGCGTTCGTGACGGCGATGACCGGCCCACCACGCGCCTTGATCTGTTCGATGGTGCTGAGGTTCTTGGCCAGCAGTTCGTCGTCGGGGACTAGCACCACGCTCGGCATCTCCTGGTCGATCAGGGCGAGCGGACCATGTTTGAGTTCGGAGGCCTGGTAGGCCTCGGCGTGCACGTAGGAGACCTCCTTGAGTTTCTGCGCGCCTTCGCGGGCGACCGGCCACGCCCGCACCCGGCCGATGAAGAACATGCTGCGGGCCTTGGCGTATCGGTGCGCGATCTCGGCGATGGCGTCTTCGTCGGTGAGGACCTGGTCGATGGCGTCGGGCAGCGCGCGCAGCCCGTCGACGATCCGGTGGCCGTCGGCCGCCGAGAGATCGCGTACCCGGCCGAGCAACAGCGCCAGCATCGTGAACGACACGGTCATGTTGGTCAATGCCTTGGTCGAGGCGACCGAAATCTCCGGGCCCGCGTGCAGGAACACCCCGGCCCCGCACTGGCGGGCGATCGCGCTGCCCACCGCGTTGACGGCGCCGATGACCCGGCCGCCCTTGCGCTGCAGCTCCTGCACCGCGGCGAGGGTATCGAGGGTTTCGCCGGACTGGCTGATCGCGACATACAGCGCGTCGGGGTCGACGACCGGATTGCGGTAGCGGAATTCCGACGCGGGCTCCGCGGTGGCCGGGATCCGGGCCAGCTCCTCGATCAGCTGGGCGCCGAGCTGGCCTGCGTAGTAGGCCGAGCCGCAACCGAGGAAGACCACCTTGCTGATGCTGCGCAGTTCGCGGGCATCCATGTTCAGCCCGCCGAGGTGGGCGGTGGCGAAGCGGTCGTCGAGGCGCCCACGCAGCGCTCTGCGTACCGCCTCGCCCTGCTCGGCGATCTCCTTGCGCATGAAGTCCGGGAATCCGCCGAGTGCGTAGTCCTCGGCCACCATGTCGATGGTGGTCGGGGTCTTGTCGGTTTGCTCGGACTCGACTCCCAGTGTGCTGGTGCGGAATTCGCCGTCGCGGACCGTCGCGAGCTCGCCGTCGTCGAGGAACACCACGCGCTGGGTGTGGTGGACGAGGGCGGCCACATCGGAGGCCACGAACATCTCGCCGTCGCCGACGCCGAGCACGATGGGGCTGCCGTTGCGGGCGACCACCAGTTCGGTCGGGCGGCGCGCGTCGAGCACCAGCAGCCCATAGGTACCACGGACCCGGTGCAGTGCGACGCGAACGGCGTCCTCGAGGGATTCGGATTCCTCGAGTTCCCTGGCGACGAGGTGGGCGATCACTTCGGTATCGGTATCGGAGACCAGATCGATGCCGAGTGCGGTGAGCTCGGCCCTGAGCTGTTCGGCGTTCTCGACGATTCCGTTGTGCACCACGGCAATGCGCCCGCTGACATCGGTATGCGGGTGCGCGTTGGCATCGCTGGGCTCGCCGTGGGTGGCCCAGCGGGTGTGCGCGATGCCGACGGTGCCGCGCAGGGGAGTGGTGTCGGCCTTGTCGCGCAGGTCCTGCACCCGGCCCCGGGTCTTGCAGACGCGCGCCTTCCCTCGATGGGGCAGCGCCAAGCCGGCCGAGTCGTAGCCGCGGTACTCGAGCCGATGCAGGCCCTCCAGCAGCACGGGAACAGCTTGCCGGTGACCGATGTATCCGACGATTCCACACATGGCGTGATGAACCCCTTACCCGTAGACGATGCGACGTAGTTGCCGTTCGGTGAAGGACGGGGCCGCGACCGGACGCTCGGCGAGTTCGGCTTCGAGTCGTCGCCAGATCTCGGCGTTGCGCATCTCCCGAGACTGCAACTCGGCGTGCCTGCGCCGGACGAACTGCTCGGCTGTCTCGTCGAAGTAGCCGACGACATCGGCGACGACCCGGGCGGCCACCCGTTCGGGTAGGCCGGTGGAGGCCACTACGTAGCGGACCAGCTCGGTGGGTACCCCGTCATTCACTCGCACGATCTTGCCCCGCCGGACCCGGTTCGCCAACATCCCTGCCCGAATTCGGGCAAATAGTGTCTCGACAGGGTCTCGGCGGTGGTGTGTGGTGCGCGCGGCAGGCCCGGCCGATCCGCGCGGAGCTCATGCCGTTATCGCCTTGTGAGGTGTGAGCCGCGACTTGCGAACAATTTGCTGGAAGGCTGTCAAGGGGCACGGCAGGCTGCGCATCCGAGTGGAGGTTGTGGTGAGGCGACGAATGGGCGACGCATTCAGTGATCGGCTTTATTTCGCGGGCCCCGCGTCGGCCTCCGAGGCGGCCGGGGGTAGGCCCGAATATGTCGTCGACGCGGCAATAGTGACGATTGCCGAAGAGATCGTGCGGACGGGTTTCGATGCCGAAGATACCGTGCATCAGCGGCTGCGGAGATTCTGTGCGCACGCCAAAGCTGAAGGCGCCATGGTGAATTGCCTCCTCGGTGCGGCGACCGCCGTGGAAGACGGCGGGGTGGTGCCCTTTGTCGGCCGGGTCGTCGGCAGGCTCGGGCACGCGGAGTTGTTGTTCGATCTCGCCCTCGGTGAATCGGGCTTCGACCCGTTCGACGGTAATCCCGTGCTGAATTCGGTCGGGCCAGGCACGATGACGGAGCTGGATTTCGAATTCGTCATCGCTCAGGTGAGTGAGCTGGTGGATAGCTTGCTGCTGCCGAATTATCTGGCGTTGCTGGAATGGCGTGACCTCACCGGCGAGGCGCCGCGATCTCGCAGGCCGGAGCAGTCGGCCGCGCTGCTGTACGAGCTGAACGAACGGCTCGCGCCGGTCCTGGGCGAGATGCCGCTGGCCTGGCTACTTCTGCACTACGCGGAGTTCGGCGTCGCGCCGCTGGCGGACTCGATCCATCGCGCGCTGCTGCGCACCAACGCCGCCGACGCCGTGTCCGCCGCGCGGACGGCGGCGGCGGCGCTCGCCGCGATGTCGTTCGTCTCCTCGTCGGCCCGGCTGGGTGAGCTGCCGGTGGTGTCGCGCCGGCCACGCCATCAGCCGACGCTGGTCACCGGCAATCACGTCATGGCCGATCTCGTCTGCGCGCTGTCGCGGTGCGATACGGCGAACGGCTGGCAGGCCGACGCGAAACTGCTCCGAACCGCCGACGCGCAGACGGTCGGCTGGCTACTGGTCGAGGATCGCCGTCTTCGCCGCGAATCCCGCAGCAGCCGAAGCGATCTCATGGCATCGGCGATCGGGCTGGAGATCATGCTCGGTGTCGATCACACGTCGGGTTCGGCCCCGGCGGCGGTGCAGGCACCGACGGCGAGCGCGATCACTGCCGACCTGCTGCACGTCCTGCGCCTGCCGTGGGATCAGATCCCGGAATCTGCCCACTACACCCCGCGACACCTCGACGGTGCCCTGCGTTTGGCCTGTTGCGCGGTGGAGGCCATGGCGCCTGGCACCGAGGCTATGTCGGATATCCTGCGCCGCGCGGCCGACCGAGCGATCCCCGCGCTGAGCGCCCGACCGGAACCACCGGTCTATCTCCAGGGCGCACTGGCACTTCTCGAGGCCTGGCATCGCGGCGGAGCGCCCCGGACCCGACCCTTGCTCGAGGCCACCGAGCCCATCGCGCCCGTAGTCTTCACCACGCTCTTGCTGATCGGCGCGGCACTACTCGAAATGCTGGCCGAGGAGTTCGACGCGGACGTGACGCACGTGCTCGACGCGCTCGAGACGCGACTACGAGCACGCGACCGCTTGTCGGATTGACGACGGACAGACCTCAGTGTAGGTAGCCCGTGAGTTGAGGGACCGCGTCGACGACATGCTGGGCATTGATCGACCGGCCGATCACCGTGAAGGCCCAATCCTGGTGGGGGCGGCGCAGTGTGGCGACGACGATACCGGTGTGGGCGCCGATGCTGTCGAGGTCGAGGCGGACCAATTCGATGCCGGTGACATTGTCGACGACACGGCAGAAGCCGTTGGCGATCTGGTCGAATCGCTGGCCGGTGTAGCAGGTCACGAGGAACACGATCGTGGTGATCGCGGGATCGAGAAGGGTCAGGTCGACCACGATGACTTCGTTGTCACCGTCGCCATCGCCGGTGACACTGTCGCCGAGGTGGCGCAACGCGCCGTCGCGCGAGGTCAATTGATCGTGGAAGGCGGCGTCGACGAAGTTCTGACCCGCGAACGACAGCGCCGCGACATTGAGATCGATGTCCCTGCGGGCGGAGCCGGTTCCGTCGGCGTGGGCGGGGTCCCAACCGAGGCCGATGCTGAGGTGGGTGATGGTGTGAGTCATGCGGTACTCCTGGCCGAACGAGTGGGTTTCCGTCACTGATCGCACCCCACTCGGCCGAGCTCGAGCCGGGCCGCCGACCAGGCTCCCCGGCTCGCCTACCCGTAAACATGCCGTAAAGACCACGCCCACCACAAATCTCAGGGCGCCGCCCGGCCCGTCGTCGGCCGGAATCCGGCTATCGCAGGACTACCGTGACGGCGATGAGCGCACGCTTCGAAGAACTCGGCTGGCGGCAGACTCCGATCGGGGAGATCAGTTTGCGTCGGCGGTTCGATCCGACGGTGCGTGCCGATGTCTACGAGGTGAAGCTCGGCGACGAGTACCTGATGTCGAGCTTGTTCACCGTCGCCGAACGTGAGCTGTCGCGGCTGGGGTTGGCACGGACTCCGGGCGACCGGCTCGATGTGCTCGTCGGCGGGCTCGGGTTGGGGTACACCGCGCGAGAAGCGTTGACGGACCCACGCATTCGTGAGCTCACCGTGATCGAGTACTCCGACGCGGTCATCGACTGGCATCGACGGGATCTGCTGCCAGACACCGCCGGGTTGGCTGCCGACCGCAGGGTCGAGCTCGTCTGCGCGGACTTCTTCGCCGCGGCGGCGGGGCCGGTGGGATTCGATCCGGCACACCCCGGCCGTACGTACGACGCGCTACTGCTCGATATCGACCACTCGCCACGCCACGTCCTGCACGGCCCGAATGCCGCGTTCTACACCGGCGAGGGCATACGCGCGGTCGCGAACCACCTGACCGACGGCGGCACCTTCGCCATGTGGTCCGACGACGCGCCCGATGACGAGTTCTGCGCGATTCTCGAATCCGTCTTCGTCGATGTCGAGGCACAGCCGATCGTGTTCGACAACCCGCTCACCCGCGGGCAATCCAGCGCGACGATCTACCTCGCTACTCGGCCCGACCGCACATCGGGCACAGGTCACGACCAGGCAGTATGTGACTAGGTACAAGAATGCGTCCAGGTGATTGCCATCGGTGTCGATGAGGTCGATCGTAGGTATCTGGGAGTAGTCGTCCCACACACCGAACCGCTGGCGTCGCCTCATGACCGGCCGGTTCGGGATCGAGCTTTTCGGATTCGACATCGGAGTCAGATGAACAGCTTGCTCGAAAACCATCGCGGATGGGTCGCCGATATCTTCGCGGATGGGTTGTACGGACGCAGCGACACCCCCCGAGCCGCGCGCGACGGTAGCGATCGACGCCCAACCGCTGTCCCCGGACGATCGGCACCCGCGCCGGCCGGAGGAGGTGATCGGGTGGCGGGCACTGTGCTCCTGCGAGAGCTGGCATGGGCGAACCTGGCTACGCGCCGACCGGTTCGACGACCATGCCCCGTCCGCGCGGGTCCTGCATTGCTCGACCGGCCGACTCGACGCGGACCTGTCCCGCTTGGTGCTCGCGGAATGGGACTACCACCAGCTCGAGATGCAGGCGCTGATCCCGGTGCGGCTGGCCTTCGAGGACACCGCGTCGGCACAGCAACGACTCGTCGAAGCCGTCCGGTTCGTGCGCGCGTCGGGAGCGTCGTGGGAAGCGGTCGCCCGGGTGATCAGCGCACCGTCGGCCGAAGCCGCCGAAAAACGATTCAGTAGTTGGTCCGCTCCTGGACACAACGGGGCGGAACTGCGCATTCCGTAAGTCCGTCTATGACGGCATCGATTCCGCTCACCCTGAATCCAATGCTGGTCGCGGCCCGTTCCTGGTGGTTTCGTGTGACCAGATCGTCCAGGTTCGAGCGAGAGGCCTTCGTATGTCCGTCGATGACGCAGCCGTCCCAGGTGTGCGGGTGGTGAAGCTCGGTGCCCACATCGGCGCGCGGATCGACGGTGTCCGGCTCGGCGGTGACCTGGACGCGCGGTCGGTGGCTGCCATCCGCGCCGCGCTCGACGAGCACAAGGTGATCTTCTTCCGGGGCCAGCACCACCTGACCGAGGACGGGCAGTACGAGTTCGCGCAGTTGCTCGGCGATCCGACCACCCCGCACCCGACCGTCACCTCGGCCGGTGCGAAGAGCCTGGCCATCGATTCGCACCAGACCCGCTCCAATGTCTGGCACACCGATGTCACCTTCGTCGATCGTGTCCCGCAGGCCTCCATCCTGCGCGCGGTCGCATTGCCCAGCTACGGCGGTTCGACTACATGGGCCTCCACCGTGGCCGCCTACAATGCGCGCCGGAGCCGCTCAAGCGCCTCGCCGAGAGCCTGCGCGCGCGGCATTCGAACCGCTACGACTATGCCGCGGAGATCGAGGACCGATCCGCCGACACCGACCGCGCCTACCGTCGCGAGTTCGAGTCCACCTATTTCGAGACCGAGCACCCCGTGGTGGAGGTCCATCCCGTGACGGGCGAACGAGCCCTGCTGCTGGGCTGCTTCGTCTCCGAGATCGTCGGGGTGTCGAGCAGTGAGTCGCGGGCGCTGTTCCGCCTGTTCCAGGACCGGGTCACTCGGCTCGAGCACACCACCCGCTGGGATTGGTCGCTGGGCGACGTCGCGATCTGGGACAACCGGGCCACCCAGCACTACGCCATCGACGACTACGACGGCAGCGAGCACCGCAGGCTCACCCGCATCACATTGGGCGGGCCGGTGCCCGTCGGTGTCGACGGCTCCGTGAGCACGGTCATCGCGGGCGATGCCGAGCCGTACGCTGCTCCGCTCGAGCGTGCGGCATAGCCATCGTCGACCGCCACGACGTCGCGCGCGTCCCCGGACGAACACCCGGTATCGACTATTCTTCGACGGCACATTCGACCGTTGATCACGCGCGAACAGGTACCCGCTGGCCCAGTCCGACGATCGGAATGCCGTGAATTTGTGGAGCTATGTCCGGGGGCGGGGCGAGGTTCTCACCTTCCTCACCTATCAGCACGCGTCGCTGGCGTTTCAGACGGTGCTGGTCGGAACCGTCGTCGCGATCCTGATCGCCGTGGCGGTGTACCGGTTACCGCTGGCGTCGGCGCTGACGCTGACCTCGAGCCGGGTGGCACTGACGATTCCCTCGCTGGCGCTGCTGGCGTTGCTGCTCGTCCCGTTCGGTCTCGGTGTGGTGCCGTCGTTCATCATGCTGGCGTTCTTCGCCGCCCTGCCGGTGATCGGTAACGCGATCGTCGGCCTGCGATCGGTGCCCGCCACGGTCGTCGAATCCGCGCGCGGCATCGGGCTCTCGCGGTGGCGGATCCTGCTGACCGTCGAACTGCCGATCGCCTGGCCGGTGATTCTCACCGGGATCAGGGTCTCGACCCAGATGATCGTCGGTGTCGCCGCGATCGTGGCCTACGTCCTCGGACCCGGCCTCGGCTCGCTGATCTTCAACGGTCTGTCCCGCCTCGGCGGCGCCAATGCCCTCGAAATGGCGCTCACCGGAACCATTCTCATCGTTGCCATCGCGTTGGTCTTCGACGCGCTCCTCGTCCTGCTCGGACGCCTCACGATTGCCAAGGGACTGTGATGACCGATGTGACCAGCCAGCAGGCGCCGACGGCGCCGCAGCGCAATGTGACCGGTGATTCCATCACCTTGGACGGGGTCGTCAAACGGTACAAGGGCCAGGACACCCCCGCCGTCGAGCGCCTCGACCTCGAGATCGACGCCGGCGACATCGTCGCGTTCGTCGGACCGTCGGGGTGCGGAAAGACGACCACGCTCAAGATGATCAACCGGCTGATCGAGCCGACCGAGGGGCGGATCTTCATCGGCGGCCGCGATGTCACCCGCGAGGATCCCGACAAGCTGCGCCAGTCGATCGGCTATGTCATCCAGTCCGGTGGCCTGTTCCCGCACTGGTCGGTCGCCAAGAACATCGGCGCGATCCCGCGGGTGCTCGGCTGGGACAAGAAGCGGATCGCCGAACGCACCGAATATCTGCTCGACCTGGTCGGTCTCGACCCGGCGACGTTCGCCGACCGGCTGCCCAAGGACATGTCCGGTGGCCAGCAGCAGCGCGTCGGCGTCGCCCGCGCGCTCGCCGCCGACCCGCCGGTGCTGCTGATGGACGAACCGTTCGGCGCGGTCGATCCCATCACCCGGGTTCGCTTGCAGGACAGTCTGATCGCGATCCAGCACGAACTCGGCAAGACCATCGTGATCGTCACCCACGACTTCGAGGAAGCCACCAAACTCGGCGACAAGGTGCTCATTCTGTCCGAGGGCGGACACGTCGAGCAGTACGCGACGCCGGAGGAGATCCTCACCGATCCGGCGACGCCGTTCGTGGAGGAATTCGTCGGATCCGGCGCGAAACTGGCCTATCTCACGGTGTCGCGGGTGCGCGACGTGGAGGTCGACCCGGTGACTATCGCCCGGATCGGGGAATCGTCGCAGGTCGTGCTCGGGCGGGCGAAGGCCGCGGGGAACACCTGGGTGGTGGTCGTCGACGAGGCAGGGCGGCCGCGGTCGTGGCCCTCGCTGACGGAGGTGGCGAGCAAGCCGGAGGTCTCGGACTATCTGGATCGTCGTCTGCCCGTGGTGGCCCATTCCTCCACGCTCAACGACGCGCTCGACGCCATGCTCGCGGCGAGTCAGGGCGCCACCCTGGTCACCGACGGTCGCGGCGCCGTCGTCGGCTCGCTGAACATCGGCTCGGTGACCGATGTGATCCAGACCAAGCTCGCCGAGGGCCATGCCGCCGTCGAGGACCCGTCCTACGAAACCTATGTCGACGGTTCCGATCCCACGCCCACTCCGGTCGTCGCCGCCGACGAACCCGGATCGGCCGGACCGGCATGAACCGGCTGCGCCGGGTCCCGATCGATGTGTGGTTCGAACCGCTCATCATTGTGGTGATCGGCATCGGGTACCTGCTCTGGTATCGGTCGTCGACGTTCACCGCGACCGAACAGGCCTCGCTCGGCTGGGCCAATCTCCAGACCACGATCCTCGAACACATCCGGCTCACGGTGGTCGCCACGTTGATCGTGGTGGTCGTCGCGATTCCCCTCGGTATCGCGCTGACCAGGCCCGCGTTGCAGCGGTTCGAGCCGATCGCCGTCAACGTCGCCAATATCGGCCAGGCCGCGCCCGCCGTGGGTCTGCTGGTGCTGTTCACCTTCTGGCTCGGCACCGGATTCCGCACGGCGGTCGTCGGTCTCGTCGTCTATGCCATCCTGCCGATCCTGCAGAACACGATCGTCGGCCTGCGGCAGGTGGACCATCGAACCATCGAGGCCGCTCGCGGTATCGGCTTCTCGGCTGCACGGACCCTGGTACAGGTCGAGTTGCCGCTCGCGGTGCCGGTGATCCTCAACGGAGTGCGCACCGCGCTGGTCATCCTGGTCGGCACCGCGACGCTGAGCACCTTCATCGGCGCGACCAGCCTCGGCACCCTGATCACGACCGGTGTCACCCTGTTCCTGCCCAAGCTGCTCATCTCCGGCGCCGTGCTCGTCGGCCTGCTGGCGCTGATCATCGATTGGCTCGGCCGACTCGTCGAACTGGCCGCGACCCCACGAGGTGTCTCATGAGACGGGTTCCGTTGATTTCCGCGCTGGTCGCGACGATCTCGTTGCTCGCCGGGTGTGGGCTGGTGAGTTCGTCGGGCACCTTCCACGACGCGACGCTGCCCGGCGGTGAACGTCCGCTCGACGGCGCGAAGCTGACCGTCACCTCGAAGAGCTTCACCGAGGGTGTGCTGCTCGGCAAGATCACCGCGACCTATCTGGCCGCGGCGGGTGCCTCGGTCACCGATCTGACCGGCGCTCCGGGTTCGGCTTCGTCGCGGCAGGCCCAGCTCAACGGCGACGCCGATGTGCTGTGGGAGTACACCGGCACCGGCTGGGTCAACTACCACAACGAGACCGAGACGATCGCGGATCCGCAGGAGCTGTGGCAGCGCGTCCACGATGTCGAAAAGCGTGACTACGACCTGGAATGGCTCGCCCCGTCCAACTTCAACGACACCTACGCGTTCGGTGCGTCGGCGTCCACCGCGCAGCGACTCGGCGTGAAGTCGCTCTCGGATGTGGCCGCACTACCGGTCGCCGAACGCACCTTCTGCGTCGACGACGAATTCTTCAGCCGTTCGGACGGTTTCATTCCGATGCTGCAGAAATACGGCATCCCCTACAACGATCCCAACGGGGTCCCCGCGGGCAACGTCACCCGCATGGACGCCGGCGTCGTCTACACCGCGACCGCCAAAGGCACCCCGTGCCATTTCGGTATGGTCTACACCACGGACGGCCGCGTCAAGAACCTGAATCTGCTCGTCCTGGACGACGACAAGAAGTTCTTCCTCCCCTACAGCGGCACCGCGGTCGTCCGCGCCGCCGTCCTCGACGCCAACCCCGCGTTGCGCGACCTGCTCGACACGATCTCCGAACGGCTGACCGACGACCTGATGCGAGAACTCAACGGCCGCATCGACATCGACGGCGAAGACCCCGCCGACGTCGCCTACGACTGGCTGAAAAGCGAGAACCTGATCGAATAGCTGTCGTAGGTCACGACAGCTGTTCGGCGTCGGCCGCTGCCGTGGGGATGGCGTTGTCGACGAGGACGGCAGCGATGGCTGCGGCGGTGGCGAAGGTGTCGGTGTCGAGGACGCGACTGCGGGCTGACGCGCCGTCCAGGAGCAACGCCAGTTGCTCGCCGAGCTGTTCGGGGTCGGCGGCGCCGGCCTCGCGGGCGGTATCGGTGAGCCGGGCGGCAAAGCCCTTTTTGTAGTCGCGCGCATATACGCGTGCTGGGTGGCCCGGGTCGGGGATCTCGACGGCCGCCGCGATGAACGGGCACAGGGCCGCGTGCATGTCGAACGCGGCGAGGAGTCGTTCGCGAGGTGTGAGGTCGGTGCGGTCGAACACTTCGGGCACGATGTCGGGATCGAATCGGCGCAGGTATTCGGCGATCAGCTCGTCCTTGCCGGTGAAGTGCTGGTAGAGCGCAGTTCGAATCCGTGATCCCGCGGCGCGAGATGGGCCGCCCTGAAGAGATCGCTTCGGTCGCGTTGTTCCTCGCCTCCGACGACTCGAGCTACGTCAATGGCATGGAGCTGGTTGTCGACGGTGGCACCACAGTGATCTGAGCGTGGCGCCGCCAGTAAGACCCCCACGACCAACTCGTCCATACACAACAAGGGAATACACGTCATGACCACGATCAGCATCATCGGCTCGGGCAACATGGCCGCCACCATCGGCACCCGGGCGGCGAAGCACGGCCACACCATCGAGCTCATGAGCCGCAACACCGACAAGGTTCAGGCGCTCGCCGACCGGATCGGCAACGGAGCCACCGTCGGCACGTTCGGCTCGAGGCCGGCGGGTGACATCGTCATCGTGGCCGTCCTGTACACCGGCGCGGTTGACGTGGTCGCGCACTACGGCGATGCGCTGGCCGGCAAGATCCTCGTCGACATCACCAACCCGTTCAACGCCGAGGGAAGCGGACTCGTGACTACCGTGGGCAACTCGGTGTCCCAGCAGATCGCCGCCGTCGCTCCCGCGGGTGCGCACGTTGTGAAGGCATTCAATTCGATACTCCGCGGCGTCCATGCCGCAGACAAGCCCCTTGACGTGTTCTTCGCCGGCGACAGCACCGAGGCGAAGGCACGTGTCGCGGCGTTTCTGGAGAGCTTGGACATGCGGGCCCTCGACGCAGGAGGGCTCGAGATGGCCTACGCCCTCGAATGGGCCGGCATTCTCCTGGTGAGCCTGGCACGCAACGGTGCCGGCTTCGACATCGCCTTGGGCGCCGAGGTCCCCTGAAGATTGTCTCCAGGAAGTCACCCACGGTGAATGTGAGGGCTGGGCAGTCTATTTCGTGAGCGGCAGGCCGGTCGGTGCGGGGATCTGGTCGACGGTCAGCCGTTTGCGGAAGACCCAGTAGGTCCAGCCCTGGTAGATCAGGACCACCGGGGTGGCGAGTACTGCTGCCCAGCTCATCACCTGGAGGGTGTAGCGGCTGGAGGAGGCGTTGTTGATGTTCAGGTCGAAGGCGGGGCTGATGGTGGAGGGCATCACGTTCGGGTACAGGGAGCCGACCAGCAGGATGGTGGCCGAGGCGATCGTGAGCGTGGTGCCGATGAAGGCCCAGCCGTCGCGGCCCGCGGCGGTCGCGCCACCGGCGACGACGAGGCCGAGTACCGCGGCGCCGAGGGCGACCCAGGTCCAGCCGGAGCCGTAGGCGAGCTGGGTCCACAGGCCGAAACCGCCGACGATCACCACGGTCGGAACGAACAGGATCCGGACGTACTTACGGGCATCGTCGCGGACTTCACCACCGGTCTTGAGCGCCAGGAAGATCGCGCCGTGTAGGGCGAACAGGATGGCTGTGGTCGCCGCGCCGAGCAGTGCGTAGGGGCTGAGCAGATCCCACACCGAGCCGACGATCTGCCGCTTCTCGTTCAACGGCACGCCACGCACGAGATTGGCGAACACCCAGCCCCACGCCAGCGCCGGAATCCAGGAGCCGATACCGATACCGACGTCACACCAGGCCCGCCACTTCGGCGAGTTGATCTTGGACCGCCATTCGATGGCGCAGATCCGCATGATCAAGGCCACCAGCAACAGCAGCAGGGCAAGGTAGAAGCCGGAGAACAGGCTCGCGTACCACTCGGGGAACGCCGCGAACATCGCACCACCCGCGGTGATCAGCCAGACCTCGTTGCCGTCCCAGACCGGGCCGATGGTGTTGAGCACGACGCGTCTGCGCACGTCGGAACCCTTGCCGAGGATCGGCATCAGCATGCCGACACCGAAGTCGAATCCCTCGAGGATGAAGTAGCCGGTGAACAGCACGCCGACCAGCACGAACCAGAATTGCTGCAAACTCATCGTCGTCTCCTAGTACGCGAAGGACAGCGGCTCGACAGGTTCGGCGCGGTGCCTACCGCCACCACCGTCGTCATCGGGACCGGACTGATCGTCGGACGCCGACGGCCCAGGCTCCGGCCCGACCACGGTGTAGCGGTGCATCAGGTAGAACCAGACCACGGCCAGCGCGCCGTAGAGCAAGGTGAAGACGACCAGGGAGAACACGACGGTGGCGGTCGCGTGCTCCGAGACGCCCTGGGCCACCGTCATCCGAATGGTCTTGTCGCCGGTGGGGTTCGGCACCACCACCCACGGCTGGCGACCCATTTCGGTGAAGACCCAGCCCGCGCTGTTGGCCAGGAACGGGGTCGGGATGGCGATCAGGCTCAGCCACGAGAACCAGCGTTTGTCGGGTACGCGACCGCCGCGGGTCAGCCAGAAACCGGCCAGCAGCAACAGCACCGATCCGGCCAGCAGGCCGATCATGGCGCGAAAGCTCCAGTAGGTGACGAAGAGGTTGGGTCGGTAGTTGCCCGGCCCGAAGTCCTCGACATAGGAGCGCTGCAGATCCTCCACCCCCTGCAGGGTCACCCCGCTGAACTGACCTTCGGCCAGGAACGGCAGCACGTAGGGAACCTCGAGAACGTGTTCGACACTGTCGCAGTTGTTGTGCGTGCCGACGGTCAGAATCGAGAAGTCCGGGTCGGTCTCGGTGTGACACAGCGATTCCGCCGACGCCATCTTCATCGGTTGCTGCTCGAACATCAGCTTGCCCTGGATATCGCCGGTGATCGCGACCACCACGATCGACGCGGCGACAACCCAGAGGCCGAGCCGGGCCACCGGGCGCCACATCACCTCGGCCTCGTCGAGTTTCGCCGCGTCGCCGCTGCGCGCGTTGCGCACCATGAACCAGCCCGCGATGCCGGCCACGAAGGTACCCGCGGTCAGGAAAGCACCGGCGACCACGTGGGGGAACGCCGCCACGGTGGTGTTGTTGGTGAGCAGCGTCCAGATGCTGTCCAGCTCGGCACGCTTGGTCTCGGGATTGAACTTCGCACCGACCGGGTGCTGCATGAACGAGTTGGCCGCGATAATGAAATAGGCGGACAGGTTGACGCCGATAGCGACGATCCAGATCGTCGCGAGGTGAACGAGTTTGGGTAATCGAGTCCAGCCGAAAATCCACAGACCGATGAAGGTCGACTCCAGGAAGAAGGCGATCAACGCTTCCAAAGCCAGTGGGGCACCGAAGATATCGCCGACGAATCGGGAATACTCACTCCAGTTCATCCCGAACTGGAACTCTTGCACGATGCCGGTGGCGACACCGATGGCGAAATTGATCAGGAACAGTTTTCCGAAGAACTTGGTGAGCCGGTACCAGTGCTCTTTTCCGGTGATCACCCACGCCGTCTGCATGATCGCGATGAGCGGTGCCAGGCCGATGGTGAGCGGCACGAAGATGAAGTGGTAGACCGTGGTGATACCGAATTGCCATCTCGAGACATCCAGTGTGCTCATTGCCAGCGAACTCATCTTCGGATCTCCTGCCATCGCAGTGAACTTCTGCCGAAAGAATTCGTCTGGATTTTAGGTGACGGAGCCGCGAATTCCGGTCAGGACTCGGCGATCGTCTTCGCGCGCAGCAGAATGTCTTCGATCATCGCGGGGCTCACCCGGCCGGTGGCGGTATTGCGCTGGCTCACGTGGTAACTGCCGAGCACGGTGACCGATCGGCCGTCGGGGTGGGTGAGGACGACTTGCGCGCCGTGGGTGAAACGAGGACGTGGGCGTGGCACAGTCCAGCCGCCTGCCAGCAGGACGGCGAACAGCGCATGCCAGCCGAAGGCGCCGAGGACGACGATCACCCGCAGCGTCGGGGCGAGCAATTCCAGTTCCCGGCTGAGGAAAGGCGCGCAGCGGCGCCGCTCCTCGGGTGTCGGCTTGTTCTCGGGCGGGGCGCAGTGCACGGGTGCGGTGAGCCGCGTGTCCACCAGTTCGATGCCGTCGTCACGGCTGACCGGATGCGCGCCGCTCGCCAGACCGACCGCGTGCAAAGCGCCGAACAAGACGTTGCCGCTCGGGTCGCCGGTGAACATGCGCCCGGTCCGGTTACCGCCGTGGGCGGCGGGAGCGAGGCCGACCACGAGAATTCGCGCATCGGCGGGGCCGAAGCCGGGTACCGGCCGACCCCAATACTCTTCGTCGCGGAACGCCGCCCGCTTGACGACGGCGACTTCTTCACGCCAGGCGACGAGCCGGGGGCAGGCGCGGCAGGTGGAAACCAAGCGATCTACGGCGGCGATATCGGGGGAGTATTGCGCCGCCTGCGGGGCTTTTTCCGGATCCTCGCCGGTCATCGGCACAGTCTAGTCCGCAGCGCGGATGCGACTTCGAGACAGTTCGCCGACCGAACCAGCTGCGCGGTACCGTCGGTACCACGTACATTCGAGGGATGTTGTCCACCGAGATCGTGAGCGCCGACGGAGTCGTGCGCGGTCGTGCGGGTCGTCGAATCGCCCGCTGGCGTGCCCTGCCCTACGCGGCCCCACCCATCGGAGCGCTGCGTTTGCGCGCTCCCCAGCCCGTTCGACCGTGGACGGGGGTGCGGTCGGCGACCGAGTTCGGTTTCGCCGCGGTGCAGAACCCGAACGGAGCCCGCGTCGGGCCGCGAACCTGGCAACCCACCGGCGAAGATTGCCTGACGCTCAATGTCACCGCCCCGGTGACGACATCGGCGACCCCGCGCCCGGTGATGGTGTTCTTCCACGGTGGGGGATACCTGATCGGCACGTCGAGCATGTACTCCGGCGCGCGGCTGGCCGCGCGGGGCGACGTGATCGTGGTGTCGGTGAACTACCGCCTCGGTGCCCTCGGGTACGTCGACTTCAGCGAATTCTCCACGCCGGACCGACCTTTCGATTCGAACCTCGGACTTCGCGATCAGGTCGCGGCGCTGGAATGGGTGCGTCGCAATATCGCCGCGTTCGGCGGCGACCAGGACAACGTCACCATCTTCGGTGAATCGGCCGGTGCGCACGCGGTGGTCAGCCTGCTGGCGACCCCCGCCGCCCGCGGCCTGTTCCATCGGGCGATCGCGCAGAGCGCCCCCGCTGACTGGACCTCGACACCGGACGAGGCGCGCCGCTTCGCCCGCCGCTGCCTGGACCGGCTCGGCGCCACTGCTGCCGACGCCGCGACCGTCCTGAGCACCGTGTCCGCGAAAGACCTGTCCCGGGCGGGCGACCGTGCGCTCGGCCGGTCGCTGCGCGAGGAGCCCGGCAGTTTTCCGTATTCCCCGGTAGCCGACGGCGACTTCCTGCCGGAGACGCCCTTGGACGCGATGGCGGCGGGCCGCGCGCATCCGGTGCCGTTGATCATCGGCACCAACCGCGACGAGGCGACGCTGTTCCAGCGCTTCGCCAAGTCGGTGCCGCACACCCCTGAACAGCTCAAAACAATCTTCGAACGCTACGAGCCGGGCACCGAACAACAGGTGACCAGCCGCTACCCCGGCTACCCGGCCGCGCGTACCGCAGTACGTGTCGGTGGCGACCACCTGTTCCTACGCCCGACGCTGGCCGTCCTCGAAAACCACAGCCGATACGCCCCCACCTACGCGTACCGGTACGACTACGCCCCGCGCGCACTGCACCTGGCGGGCTTCGGTGCAACCCACGCACTCGATCTCGTCCCGGTCTTCGGCTGGGTCGACGGACCGGTCGGCCGCGCGATGACAGCAGCCGGCGGCAGGCGCGCGTTCCTCTCGGTCCAGGACTACATCCAGGACAACTGGCTCAGCTTCGCCCGCACCGGCCGACCGCTGTCGCCGTGGACGCCCTACACCGCCGAACGCCGGACCACCTGCATCATCGACAATCCACCGCGCGTGCTGGTCGACCCGGAGTCCGCGCAACGTGAAGCATGGCAAGGCATTCGGAAGTGTGAAGCATGACCGTAGAGCTCGACGCGGGCCGGCTCGCTGACCGCATCAAGGCGCTCTATGCCGAAGACGGGCAGGTCCGTGCGGCGCGGCCTGCCGAGGACGTTCACGCCGTCGTGACGACCCCCGGACTTCCCACAGCACGCATCGTCGAGACCGTCATGACCGCCTATGCCGACCGTCCGGCGCTCGGCACCCGGCGTACCGAGCTGGTCGGCATCGGCGGACGATCCATCCGAAAGCTGTTGCCGGAGTTCGAGGTACTGACCTACGGGCAGGTGTGGGAGCGTACTCGCGCGCTCGCCGCGGCCTGGCACCGCGACGGCGTCGTCGCGGGGGACTTCATCGCGGTGCTCGGGTTCACCAGCGCCGACTACACCGTGCTCGATCTCGCCACGATCCACCTGGGCGGGGTCGCGGTGCCGCTACAGGCGGGCGCGGGTCTGGAACAGTTGCGGTCGATTCTCGACGAGACCGAGCCGACGGTGTTCGCGGTCGATACCGCGCACCTGGACATCGCCGTCGATGCGGTCCTGGCCGGTGCCACGCCCCGCTCGCTGATCGTGTTCGACCATCACGCCGACGACGACGATCACCGCGATGCCCTCGATGCGGCCCGCGCCCGTTTGCGGGCCGGGGGAGCGGCGCTCGTGCTCAGCACGCTCGACGACACCATCGAACGGGGCCGCCTCGTCGACGCGGCTCCACTGAACGTGCCCGCCGACGGCGAGGATCCCCTCGCCCTGCTGATCTACACCTCGGGCAGCACCGGTACACCCAAAGGCGCGATGTACACCCAGCGCCTGGTCGCGGTGGGCTGGCAGCCCGCGCGGCCGCTGACCGCGATCAATGTCAACTTCCTGCCGATGAGCCATATCGCCGCCCGGCTCACCCTCAACAGCGTGCTGGCCCGTGGCGGCACGGCGTATTTCGCGGCGGCGCCGGACCTGTCCACGTTGTTCACCGACATCACACTGGTGCGGCCCACCGAGATCTTCCTGGTGCCGAGGGTGTGCGACATGATCATGCAGCGCTTCCGCCGCGCGGTCGCCGAGCGCGGCGACGCGGCGACCGACACGGTGAAAGCCGAACTGCGCGAACAGTTCCTCGGCGGCAGGCTGATGTCGGCGCTGTGCGGCAGCGCGCCGATCGCACCCGAGTTGCGTGCCTTCGTCGAATCGGTGCTGCAGCTGCGCTTACACGACGGTTACGGCTCCACCGAGACCGGCGGCGGGGTGATCTTCGATACGAAGGTGATGCGCCCACCGGTACTGGACTACAAACTCGTCGACGTGCCCGAACTCGGCTATTTCGGCACCGATAAGCCGTACCCGCGCGGTGAGCTGCTGCTCAAGACCACCACCATGATCGCGGGGTACTACCGCCGCCCCGAGGTGACCGCCGAGGTCTTCGATGCCGACGGGTTCTGCCGCACCGGTGACGTGGTCGCCGAGCTGGCGCCCGACCGGCTGGCCTATGTCGACCGCCGCAACAATGTCCTCAAGCTCTCCCAGGGCGAATTCGTGACGGTGTCGCGGCTGGAAGCGGTGTTCGCCGGCGCGGACCTGGTGCGCCAGATCTATGTGTACGGCAATAGTGAACGGTCCTATCTGCTTGCGGTCGTGGTGCCCACCGAGGCCGCGCTCGCGGGGCCTGCCGACGAGTTGCGCGCCGCGGTGAGTTCGTCGCTGCACCGCGCCGCTGTCTCGGCCGAGCTCGAGCCGTACGAGATTCCGCGTGACTTCATCATCGCGGCAGAACCGTTCTCGACCGCCGACGGGATGTTGTCCGGAGTCGGGAAACTGTTGCGGCCCAAGCTGAAGCAGCGGTATGGGGAGTACCTGGAGAAGCTCTATGCCGACCTCGAGCGGGGTCAGGAAGACGAATTGCAGCGGTTGCGTCGCGATGCACCCGGGCTGCCGGTGTACGACACCGTCGCCCGTGCCGCTCGCGCGGTGCTCGGTGGCGATCCGGCGGATCTGCGTCCGGACGCCCGCTTCGGTGATCTCGGCGGTGATTCGCTGGCGGCCCTGTCGTATTCGACCCTGCTGCGGGAACTGCTCGCCGTGGACGTGCCGGTGAATGTACTGCTCGGACCGGACAGCGACTTGGCGCGCATCGCCGACTACGTGCGACGTGAACGCGAACCCTGCACGCACAGAACCGATTCCGATGCGGTGCACGGCGTCGGCGCTACCGAGATTCGCGCCGCGGATCTGACACTCGAGAAGTTCTTGGATGTCACAGCTGCGGCGCGCGTGCCCGCAGCCGCGCAGGCGAAGACGGTATTGATCACCGGCGCGAACGGCTATCTCGGACGTTTCCTGCTCCTGACCTGGCTGGAACGGCTCGCCCCGCAGGGCGGCAAGGTGATCTGTGTGGTCAGGGGCGGCGACGCGGTCACCGCCCGCGAGCGCCTCGACGCGGCCTTCGACACCGGCGACAGCGAGCTCGCCACCCACTTCCGGGCTCTCGCGAAGGACACCCTGGAAGTACTGCCCGGTGATATCGGTGAACCGAATCTCGGTCTGCCACAGCCGACATGGGACCGGTTGGCGACCGAGGTCGATCTGATCGTGCACTCCGCGGCACTGGTGAACCATGTGCTCCCGTATGCGCAGCTGTTCGGCCCGAATGTGGTCGGCACGGCCGAGATCATCCGGCTGGCGTCGACCACTACGCGCAAGCCGGTGAGCTATCTGTCGACGGTGGCCGTCGCGGCACAGGGGGAGTCCTTCACCGAAAACGGTGACGTGCGAACCATGAGCCCGGTCCGCCGACTGGACAGTTCCTATGCCAACGGCTACGGCAACAGCAAGTGGGCGGGCGAAGTTCTGCTACGCGAGGCGGCTGAGCGATTCGGACTGCCCGTCGCGGTATTCCGCTCGGACATGATCCTGGCGCACAGTCACTTCCGCGGCCAGCTCAATGTGCCCGACGTCTTCACCCGGCTCCTGCTGAGTGTGCTCGTCACCGGGATCGCGCCGAAGTCGTTCTACCGCCCCGATTCCGGCGGGCAACGACAGCGCGCCCACTACGACGGACTGCCTGCCGACTTCGTCGCCACGGCGATCACCGAACTCGGTGCCGCCGCGACGAGCGGTTACCGCACCTACGACGTCCTCAACCCGCACGACGACGGCATCTCGCTCGACGTCTTCGTCGACTGGCTGATCGAAGCAGGCCACCACATCGATCGCATCGACAACTACGACGATTGGTTCGCCCGCTTCGAAACCGCGCTGCGCGCCCTCCCCGAACCCCAGCGCAAACACACCCTGCTCCCGCTACTCGACGCCTACCGCAAGCCCGGCCGTCCACTGCCCGGCTCGGCCCTGCCCGCCGACGGGTTCCGCGATGCCGTCCGCGCCGCACAGATCGGCCCCGACGACGACATCCCGCACCTACCGGCAGAACTCATCGCCAAATATGTTCGCGACCTGACCCATCTCGGACTCCTGGAGTAGCCCTCACCGGTTGGGCCGCGCGATCCAGGAGTGCCACCCGCTGTCGAGGATCAGGTCGGCCAAGCTCTGGTAGCCGCCACTACCAGGGTGTGCGCCGTCGCCGGCGGTGGCTTCGCGGGTCCAGATCCTGCCTTCGGCCAATTGCCTTGTGGTGGCGACGAACGGCACCTCACGTGAGCCGCACAGATCTGACATCTCGTCGGCGAGTTCCGCTGTGCGATGCAGGTGCTCCCCGCCGCCGTCGATGACAGGCGGTGGGCCGATCACCAGCGGATGGATCGCGCGCTCCCGGCTTTCGGAAAGGATGGTCGCGAGGTTCTCGAGGCAGCGTGCCTTGCCCACCCGAACGCTGCCGTCCTCCACGACGGCGTCATTGCTGCCGAAGGAGATCACCAGGCGGTTGTCGGTGTCGGGCAGGATGCGCGGGTCGACCTCGCGCCAGCAGCGGCGCAGAACGTCGGCGGAGGTGTTACGCCGGATGCCCAGGTTGAACGCGGTGATGCCGGGGCCGGTCGCGGCGAGCACGCGGCCGACCCAGCCGCGGTACTCCGGGTCACCGATGCCCTGGACGAAGGAGTCGCCGATGAAGCAGATGCGTAGATCCTCGTACATTCCGGCAACTGTACGAGGTGGGGGAGCGGGCCGAGCTGCTCGGTCTGACCGGTGGCGGGAGCGGAGTAGCGCAGGGGCAGTACGGGTTTCAATCGTGCAGGTGGTGGTGATCTCCAGTTGCGGTGCACCTGTCTGCGTTTAATTAATCGCGATACTGCGATATGCGCATCTAACTATGTGTTTCATTGCTACATCATCGCCACCTCAGCGGCCAAGCAGTATCCAAAAACACAAGGAGGTCAGGGGGCAACCATGCGCGCGACGGCAGACACCGTCGCCGCGCGCTGCTCTGCCAGGCGGTCACGGCCGGCAACGACGGATCCGGCCCGTGCATGGGTAGCCGAGGTGCGGGCAAGGTCGGTGAGCATGCGGAGCAGGATCGGGGCCGGGATATCGGTGGTGATGAGTCCTTCGTGCTGGCCGCGGCGGAGTTCAGCGATTTTCATGTCGATGGTGCGGCGCAGAACCTGGGGGATATCGCCGGACGGCTCGAGTTCTGCCCAAGCTTGTAGTCGGGCGTTGTCGGGGTGGGCGATGAAGTGGTCGAACAGGCGGCCGACATAGGCGGGAAGGTCGTCGGCGGACATGGCCGCTTCGGTACTGGTCTCGCTGGTCCAGCGTTCGGTGACGGCCGCGTAGAGCTCGTTCTTGCCGGGGAAGTAGGCGTAGAGCCGGTCCTTGCTGGCATGTGCGGCGGCCGCGATGCGGTTGATCCGGGCACCGGCGATACCGAATTCGGCGAACTCCGCTTTCGCCGCGGTGAGTATTCGCTCCCTTGTCGCCTGACCTGCCGCCCGCATGCGCCGCATCGTACCTCTTGCCGAACCATCTGGTTCGGAACTATGGTCCAATGCGGAACCGTACGGTTCTGAACTCTGTGAGACGAGGGCTTGATGAGCGCGGACAAACCACGGTGGCAGCAGCTCCGGGACCAAGCCGACGGTGTCACGACCGGCGACCTGGACCAGCTGTGGACCCGGCTACGCCCGGCCCGCGCCGAGGAGATCCTCGGCGAATGGTGCGGCGACGCTTTTCAGACCGGTCACCCGCTGTGCCGCGCGCTGCCCGCCAGCCGGTGGTACGGCAAGAACTTTCTAGCCCTCGACGACGCGAAGCCGCTGATCTGCCGAGCCGAGGACGGCACCCTGTTCTCGAATGTCGAACTGGGACAGGGCGAAGCGACCCTGTGGAATATCGAGTTCCGCGGTGAGGTCACCGCGACCATGGTCTACGACGGCCGCGCGGTGTTCGACCACTTCAAGTGGCTCGACGACACCACCCTGATGGGCATCATGAACGGGCGCCCCGAACTGGTTCTCGCCCACGGCGAATACTTCTATTTCCTGCTGGAACGGGTCTCCTGATGCTGACAACGGCGGTGTTGTCGCGCGATCCGGCGGCGGGGTTCTCGATCGAGCCGATCGAGGTCGACGAGCCGCGCGCGGGGGAGATCCTGGTGCGGATCGTCGCCGCGGGGATCTGCCACACCGATCTGGTGAGCCGCCGCGCGGGTGCTGTGGATCGTCCGATCCTGCTCGGACACGAGGGCGCGGGTGTCGTCGCGGCGGTCGGGTCCGAGGTGCGGACGGTCCGGCCCGGCGACCATGTCGTGCTGACCTTCCGGCACTGCGGTGCCTGTCGTAACTGTTCGGCTGGGCGCCCTGCCTACTGCGACCGCTCGACCGCGCTCAACCAGTTCGGACGACGCGCGCACGACACGCCCCGGGTCCTTGTCGACGGTTCCCCGATCCTGGACGGGTTCTTCGGCCAGTCGAGTTTCGCCGGCTACGCGCTGACCACCGAGGACAACACGATCGTGATCGACCCGGCGATCGACCTGGCGGTGGCGGCGCCGTTCGGCTGCGGATTTCAGACCGGCGCGGGCGCTGTGCTCAACGCGCTGCGGCCGGAGTCGGGGGCGTGGGTCGCCGTGTACGGTGCGGGCGCGGTCGGGATGGCGGGTCTGCTCGCTGCTCGTACGATTCCCGACGTCCGCGTGGTCGTTGTCGAGACATCGGCTGCGCGGCGGGAACTGGCTGTCGCGCTAGGCGCTGACGCCGCGCTGGATCCCGCCGACGGGCCCACCGCGCCACGTATCCGCGAACTCACCGATGGTGGTGCGACCCACGCGCTCGACACGACCGGCGTCGCGATTGTTCTCGCCGATGCCGTCGCCGCGCTGGCTGTCGGTGCCACGGTGGTAGCCGTCGGCCTCGGTCGTGGCACGCCGCCAGTCGATATCGGCGATCTCGTGCTGCACGGCAAGGTGATTCGTGGCTGCCTCGAAGGCGACAGCGTGCCCGGCACCTTCATTCCCCACCTGCTCGATCTGTTCGCGGCCGGTCGTTTCCCGGTCGAGCGCCTCATCGCCCGGTACCCGCACACCGAGGTCGGCACCGCGCTGGCCGACCAGCGCGCGGGCGCTGTCGTCAAGCCGGTGCTCACATGGTGAACACCCTCGAATCCCCGGACGTCCCATGACACTTCTCTACAACGACATCCCGACCGTCGAGGGCGCCGAGACGGCTGCCCGCACCCAGCGACGACTCGCGGTGCTCAGTGCCGCGCGTGCGGTCTTCGTCGCCCATGGTTACCACGGGGCGAGCATGGACGACATCGGTATCAGGGCCGGGATGAGCAAGCCGGTGCTGTACACGCACTACGCGAGCAAGCTCGACCTCTATCTCGCGGTGCTGCAGGGTTATCTGGATCGGATGGTCGACGGTATCCGGGACGCGCTGGCCGACGCCGACGGCCAGGAGGACAAGGTGCGCCGCGCGGTGCTCGCCTATTTCGATTTCGTCGACGAGGACGCCGGTGGGCACACCCTGGTCTTCGAGTCTCCGGTCCCGAGCGAGCCGTGTGTGCGGTGGCGGGTGCGCAACGCGATGGGCGAATGCGCGGTGCTGGTCAGTGCCGAGCTCCGGGCCGCGGGTATGGATGATGTCCGGGCCTACGCGTGTGCGTTCGGGGTGGTCGGCGCCAGTCACCTCGCGGCCCGGCAGTGGCTGGACGCGGGTCAACCGATTCCGAAGGGCGACGCTGTCGACACCGTCGTCGCGCTGTGCTGGAACGGATTGTCCGGAGTGTAGACCACGGGCGACTAGGGACGAGCTCTTCGGCCTGGAGAGAAGCCGAGCTCAGTTCAGCGCCACCGGCAGTGGACTTCCGTCGAGCAGTTCATCGCTGGGTAGCTGTCCGATGAGCACGGCGAGCGCACGCTTCCATCGGCGCAGCACCGCCTCGCGTTCGCCGAGTGTGCCGGTGAGCATGGCGGTCATCGAGAGCCCGGTGAGCAGGTCGATGGTGAACTCGACCAGGACCTCGGCGCGCGGATCCGAGGCATACGGTTCGCCGAGTACTTGCAGGTAGAGCCGGCGCATCTCGGTGAATACGCGACGTTCCTCGGTGAGGAGCTGGTCGCGGAGTTCGGCGTCGGTGCGCGCGGCGACCCACAGGTCGAGTGCGGTGAAGAAGGCGGGACTGTTCAGGTCACGCCAGGCCAGGTCGACGACGGATTGCAGCCGGTCGCGGCCGGGTGGGAGGAGCTCGGCTTCGCGCCGGAACTTCTCGAGCCGGGTGTCGACCACCTGGGTGGTGGCGGCGATGAGCAGTTCGGCTCTGGTGGGGAAGTGGTGCTGCACGGTGCCGCGGGCGAGCCCGGCGCGTTCCTGGACCGCGCTGACGGTGGTCGCCGCGTAGCCGCGTTCGAGCAGGCATTCGGCGGTGCAGGCCAGGATTCTGGCGCGGGTGGATGCCCGACGTTCGGCCTGGGTGCGGCGCGGTTGTTGCACGGTCACGTGAGAAATCGTACGTGCTGCCGACAAGATTCGGTAGATTGGTGAGAAAGTGTCGGCCGTCACCCCTTGACGACGGCGTATCGAGCTGATGCAATCAAGAAACCGTACGTAGTAACTGTTTATCTGGATGAAGGGCTGCGATGACGCAGATCTCTCACCTCCGCCGGGGCAGTGGTTCGCCGATCGTGCTCGTGCACGGTCTCGGCAGTCGCCGGCAGGTTTTCGCGCCGATCATCGATCTGCTGGCCGAACAGCACGAGGTCATCGCGATCGATCTCCCCGGCTTCGGTGACTCGCCCGCCCTCGACGAGGTGCGGCCGGGTCCGCGTGGGTACGCCACCTGGCTCACGCAATGGTTGGCGGACAACGGGATTCGGCGCCCGCATGTGGCGGGCAGTTCCATGGGCGGCGGTATCGCCATCGAACTGGGCCGCGCGGGGGTGGCGTCCGGGGTCACCGCGTTCGCGCCGGTCGGCTTCTACGGGCCTGTCGGACGGCGGTGGACCCAGTGTCTGCTCACCGGCATGCGTGGTGCCGCGCGGGTCGCCGGGCCCGCATTGGACCGGCTGGTCGAGTATCCCGCGGGCCGCGTGGTCCTGCTCTCGAGCATGTTCGGTCACCCGGTCCGCGTGGACCCCGATGCCGCCCGCACCGACTTGGCGGGGCTGGCCGGTGCCACCTCCTTCGCGGCCGCCCGCGATGACTTCGCCAATTACGTCCTCGATCCCGGCGACGACCGTGGATCGTTGGGCGAGATTCCGGTGACGATCGCGTGGGGCACCCGCGACATCGTGCTCGTGCACCGCACCCAGAGCGCCCGCGCCCGCGTGGTGTTGCCGTTCGCGCGTCATCTCGACCTCCCCGGCTGCGGGCACCTCCCGTTCAGCGACGACCCCGATACCTGCGCTCGCATCGTTCTCGAAGGGACCTCATGACACCGTCCATTGCAGTCATCGGCAGCGGGTTCGGCGGCCTGGCGGCCGTCATCGAACTGAAGAAGCGCGGCTTCGACGACATCGTCGTGTTCGAGAAGGCCGACGATGTCGGCGGCGTCTGGCGGGAGAACACCTATCCCGGTGCCGCCTGTGATGTGCCGTCCCCGTTCTACTCCTACTCGTTCGAACCGAATCCGCGCTGGCCGCACCGATTCTCGCGGCAGCCGGTGATTCTCGACTACATCAGGCATGTCGCCGAGAAGTACGATGCTCGCCGCCACATCCGCTTCGGCACCGAGGTTCTCGGCGCCGCGTTCGATGACGAGACCGGGAAGTGGACGGTTCGGCTCAGCGGCGGGGACACGGTGGTGGTCGATGTGCTGGTGTCGGCGGTCGGTCAGCTCTCCCGACCTTCTGTGCCCGCGATCGATGGACGGGACAGCTTCGGCGGCAGCAGTTTCCACTCCGCGCAGTGGGATCACGACGTCGACCTGACGGGCAAGCGTGTCGCGGTCATCGGCACCGGGGCGAGCGCGATCCAGTTCGTTCCCGAGGTCCAGCAGCAGGTCGAGAAGCTGACGGTGTTCCAGCGGACCGCGCCGTACATCATCCCGCGCCCCGACCGCGAGTTCTCGGCGCGCCATCAGCGCGTGTTCGAGAAGTTGCCGGTGACCGAGCTCGCCGAACGCGGCACCTGGTACGGCGTGGTCGAAGGGCTCAGCGTCGCGTGGGTGTACGCCAAACCGCTCGCCGCCGCGATCAAGGCCATGTCGAAGTGGCACATGCGCAGGCAGACCAAGGCCAAACCGGGCCTTTTCGAGAAGGTGTGGCCGGACTATCCGGTCGGTTGCAAGCGAATCCTGTTCTCCGACAATTACCTTCCGGCGCTGACCGAAGCGAATGTGGAGGTGACCACCGAGCGGATCGCCGAGATCACCCCTTCGGGGGTGCGCACCGCGGACGGGCGTGACCACGAGGTCGACGTCATCATCTGGGGGACCGGTTTCACCAGCACCGAGTTCCTGGCCCCGATGACCATCACGGGCGCGCAGGGCAGGGAACTGACGCAGGAGTGGGACAGCGGCGCGCACGCCTACTACGGCATGACCGTGCCACGGTTTCCGAACCTGTTCATCATGTACGGCCCCAACACCAATACCGGTGGCGGCTCGATCATCTACTTCCTCGAGGCGCAGGCGAAGTACCTCGGCGACTATGTCGCCCATCTGGCGGCGTCCGGTCGTGCGCTGACGGTCCGTCCGGACGTGGAGCAGGCCTATGACGAGCGGATTCAGTCCCAGCTCACCGGGAGCGTGTGGAGCCGGTGCTCGTCGTGGTATCGCCAGGCCGACGGCCGGATCACGACCAACTGGCCACTGCTCGGAATCCAATACAAGAAGCAGGCGCGGTTCGATCCCGCCGACTACGAGGTGGTGTCGCGATGAGTGACTACGACTACGACGTGATCGTCGTCGGTTCCGGCTTCGGTGGCAGCGTGACCGCGCTGCGCCTGACCGAAAAGGGTTACCGGGTAGGTGTTCTCGAATCCGGCAGGCGCTGGAACGCCGAGGACTACCCGAAGACCAACTGGAACATCCCCAAGGCCATCTGGGCGCCGCGCCTGGGTCTCACCGGACCGCAGCGGATCAGCGCGCTCGGCAAGTGCCTGGTCTTCAGCGGTTCGGGTGTGGGTGGCGGTTCGCTGATCTATGGCAATACGCTCTACGAACCGTTGCCGGAGTTCTACAGCGATCGTGCGTGGGCGCACATCACCGACTGGAAGTCCGAGCTCGCGCCGTACTACGACCAGGCCGCGCGGATGCTCGGTGTGGTCGAGAATCCGCGCGTGGGGCCGAAAGACGATGTGCTGTTGCAGGTCGCGCGCGATCTGAAGGTGGCCGATACCTTCCATCGCACCCATGTCGGTGTCTTCTTCAACGAGGGTTCCGAAGGTGTCGAGGTCGATGACCCGTACTTCGGTGGCGCGGGTCCACGCCGGGCGGGCTGTATCCACTGCTCGGAGTGCTTCACCGGCTGCAAGCACAATGCCAAGAACACCACCACGCTCAATTACCTGCACCTGGCCGAGAGCAATGGCGCGCAGGTGCATCCGTTGACCACGGTGACGTCGGTGGCACCCGACGGCCACGGTGGCTATCGCGTCGAGACGGTCGCGTCGAACGGCTGGCTGCGCAAGGAACGACGCACTTTCACCGCCGAGCAGGTGGTGTTCGCGGCGGCGGCGCTGGGCACCCAGAAGTTGCTGCACAAGTTGCGTGGCGACGGCACACTGCCCGAGCTGTCCGCGCGGGTCGGTGAGCTCACCCGCAGTAATTCCGAGGCGATCATCGGGGTCACCAGCAAGTCCCGGCGTGACTTCGCCCAGGGTGTGGCGATCACGTCTTCCATCCACCCGGAGCCGCAGACGCACGTGGAGGTGTGCACCTACGGGAAGGGGCAGAACGCACTGTTCTTGCAGACCGTGCCGATGGTCGACGGCGGGGCGTTCCGGTTCCTGCGGCTGTTGCTGACGATGATCTTGCATCCGGTGCAATTCCTGCGTTCGCAGAACGCCCACGGCGCCTCGGAGCGGTCGGTGATCCTGCTGGTCATGCAGTCGCTGGACAACTCGCTGACCTCCTACCTGAAGGGCAAGCGGTTGGTGACCAAACAGGGCAGTGGGGAGCCGAATCCGGAGTGGATTCCCATGGCGCACGAGATCGCCCGCCGATACGCGGCCGAATCCGACGGCATCACCGGCAATATCGCCACCGATATCTTCAACATCCCCGCGACCGCGCACTACATCGGCGGCTGCACGATCGGCGATTCCCGCGATACCGGCGTGATCGACCCCTTCCAGCGCGTCTACGGCTATCCCGGCCTGCACATCGCCGATGGCAGCGCGATCACCGCCAACCTCGGCGTCAACCCGTCGCTCACCATCACCGCGCAGGCCGAGCGGGCGATGGCGTTCTGGCCCAACAAGGGTGAGCCGGATCCGCGTCCTGATCTCGGTGCCGCCTACCAGCGGATCCGTCCGGTCGCCCCGGATCAGCCCGCTGTGCCCGCTTCCGCGCCCGGTGCGCTGCGACTGCCTGTCTGAGACGAGGATTTTCATGACGATTGACCAACTCACCGCGCTCGAACCCGCCTGTTCCCGGGATGCGGCGCTGGCGCTGTTCGACAGTCTCGAGCCGGTGCCCGCGACGCAGCTCAGTGGCGGGTGGCACGGCCGCGAGCTGGCGACCGGGCATCAGCTCGACGGTCTGCTCGTAGCGTCCGGGTGGTACGGCAAGCAGTTCGACGGGGTGGACAGTGTGCATCCGCTGCTGTTCCGCGGTCCTGCGGGCGATATCTTCGCTGTCGATCCGCAGCGAGTGCCGTTGGGGCTGGTCGGCAAGGTGCCGAGCATGATCGTCGACCGGGGTCGGGGACTGCTCGGAGTGTTGAAACCTGCGTTGCGCGCTCGTGGATACCGGGCGCGGCTGCGGGTGGTCGAGCATCGTGGGGTTGTCACCACGGCGATGGTGTACGACCATCTGCCGATCATCGATGTGTTCCGCCGGGTCGACGACGACACCGTGTTGGGCCTGATGGACTACCGCAATTTCCCCGAGCCGTACTTTTTCGTCCTCGTTCGGGAGAACGCGAGCGATTCTGCCGGTTTGCCCGATTGAATCGGGGGTACGCGCCGAAAACGGAGAACTCTCGTCGGAAGGAGGCCGTGCCATGACCGACTACATCGATCCCCATCAACACAAGTTTCCCGACACCGAGCGCACGACGCGCTCACACGCGGGTGAGTCGATTCAGGACTCGCTCAATTGGCCGGGGCTGTTCCTCGTCGGAGTCGGCATCGTGATGCTCGCGGCCACTCTGACGGCCGCCGGTTCCGGATTTGTCGGATGGGCGGTGATCGCCGGAATCCTCAGCGGTGTGTGCTTGCTGTTCGGGGTGGGAATCGTGCTCGCCGAGCATCGCCGGATCAAGGTCGGCGAGGGGCTGCACCTCACCGATCCGTGTGGTCACTGAGGTCGGAGCGCGGAAAGGACGTCGATGAACGAACGCGCTGAGCCGGGACGGATCATCGTCGACTATTCGCATCTGTTCCCCGGTGTGGTGGTGCGCGCCGACCGCATGGCTGACGAGTTCGATGTGGTGTTCTCCGACGGGGTGCGCACCGAGGCCGGCATCCTGCAGGACGACGAGGGGGTCGCGGCACTCGACGTCGTCGGTTACGCCACAGCCGCGGGCACGATGCAGCCCGGGCGGGTGTGGCCGATCACGTCGATCGAGGATGTCGGCTCCGAGGTGAATATCAAACTGGGGCCGTACTTGCGCTAGCGGCGAGGCTCGAAGGGGCCGACTGGACCGGCGTCCATCTTTGCCGCGATGATGACGAACATGAGCGAGCATCCCGCGCAACGGCGCACTCTGGCCGTGTTGGTCGCGGCGCAGATTTTCAGTGGCGCGGGACTTGCTGCCGGTATCACCGTCGGTGCTCTGCTGGCGCAGGACATGCTCGGATCGACCGGATTGGCGGGGTTGCCCGCGGCGATGTTCACGGTCGGGTCGGCCGCGGCAGCGGTCGGGGTGGGTCGGATTTCGCAGCGGGCGGGTCGCCGGGCAGGCCTCACCCTGGGCTACCTGACCGGTGCGCTGGGGAGTTTCGGGGTGGTGGCGGCCGCGGTGACCGGGAGCCTGCCGCTGCTGTTCGTGTCGCTGATCGTGTACGGGGCCGGCACCGCAACGAGCCTGCAAGCGCGATACGCCGGCGCCGATCTGGCGCAGCCCGCACATCGGGCACGCGCGATCAGCACGGTGCTGGTGGCGACGACGGTCGGTGCGGTAGTCGGGCCGAACCTGACGACACCGATGTCGAATATGGCTGTGGGCTGGGGTATTCCGGCGCTTTCCGGTCCGTTCGTGCTGTCGGGGGTGGCGTATGTGCTGGCGGCGCTGGTGCTGTGGGTGATGTTGCGTCCGGATCCGCTCGTGCTCGCCCGCGCGATCGCGGAGCCGCCCGGCGAGGTTGTCGTGACGGACGCTCCGACCCGGTGGTCGGCGCCGATCGTGGCCGGGACGACGGTGATGGTCGTGACCCAGTTGGTCATGGCCGCGGTCATGACGATGACACCGATCCATATGCAGCATCACGGGCACGGTGTCGGCGCGGCGGGCTTCGTGATCGCGGTGCATGTCGCGGGGATGTATCTGCCGTCGTTGCTGTCGGGGATGTTCGTCGATCGGTTCGGGCCGGGGTTGGTCGCCGTGGCGGCAGCGGGCACGCTGGTCGCGGCCGGTGTGGCCGCGGCGCTCGCTCCGCCGACATCGGTGGGGGCGCTGGCGGTGGCGCTCGGGCTGCTCGGGGTCGGCTGGAATCTGGGGTTGGTCGCGGGGACGACGATGATCGCGGATGCGACGCCGGTCGCCACCCGTGCTCGCACACAGGGCACGGTCGATGTGGGGATCGCGATCGCGGGTGCCGGTGGTGGGCTCGGATCCGGGGTCATCGTCGCGGCCGCCGACTACCCGGGTTTGGCCTTCCTCGGTGCGGGGATCGCACTGCTGATCGTGCCCGCGCTGGCCTGGGCCACGCGCCGCCCACATATCCGTGACGAGAGTCCGCCCGCGCGTGTCGACAGCTGATCGCGATGGTGGTTCGTCGCGACTCCGCGGTCGGCCCGTGGGATGATCTCGCGATGAAAGGTCAGACGAGTACCGCCCGGCTGTTGACCCTGTTCGGCGGCGTCGCCCTCGTGATGCTGATGGTCAACTGGAGTCTGATGCGCGCTGTGGCGTTCGCGGTGATCTGGGCGGTCGCGGCGGGGGTGCTGGTCTTGCGCGATCGGCGCCGTGGAACCGAGGACGCCGAGGTTTCCGACGCCGCGGCCTCACACCCCGGCGAGCGCTGAGGCCAGATCCGGCACATCCAAGACCTGCATTGTCTGCTCACGCACGTCAGGGCAGTGCTGCTGAGTGACCGTATCGATAACCTCGCGATTGCGAGCGACCGCGACATTGATGCCGCCATTACGCGCCGCCCAATTCTGCACAGTGGCATTGAACGACACCCGCGCCAACCTCGTCCCCTGCGCACGCCAGCTGTCGAGATCCGGGGCCATTATCTCGCACAGGTGCCCGGCAGCGTCATCGGAAATCTCGGGCGCACCCGAGGTCGACGGCGGCAAACCAGGATCCGGCGCCTCGGTGCTGGTAGCGCAGCCGGCAACAACCAGCAGCCCGACCAACACGACCCCTCGTAGATATGTGAACACGGAGCTGTCCCTCCGGTAGAGGATTGTCCTTGCTCAGTGCGTATGCCCGCACCGGGAAAGGTTAAACAGCGGTCTCCCGGTCGGAAATCGGTGGGGGAGGAAGGGTTTCGTCCCGCTCGATCCACTTGAAGAAACCCGGACAGACCCTGGGTGAGGCGCTCGAAAACCAGTGGAACAACACCTCGGTGCGTCATTACCATGCTCCCGAACCAAGTCATCGAGTCGAGGACGTGCCGTTGTACATCCTGTGAGACCTCCCGAGCAGTGAAATTTCGCGCGTCGCGCATGTGCGCCGCGCTCCCTTTCGCTGCGGACTTCTCACCGAACGGGTGTACTTCTATGCTCAAAATCTGGGTCGTCGCGCCCACCTGCCTGCCGCTCATTCGCCGCCGTTGCCATGCGTGCGCGTCCGATCGCTTCCGGGCCAGCAAGAAATTTCGAGTCAACGCAAACCACAAGCTCCTCGATGCGTGGCTCCTCGCGCGCTGTATTGCATGCGGGGACACCACAAAACTCGCGATCATGGAGCGGGTGAATGTGCGTTCTGTGCGATCTGAACTGCTGGACCGGATGCACTACAACGATCCTGGTCTGACCGCTGAGTTGCTCCAGGATCCGGTGGTGCAACGTCGCAATCGGATAACTCTCGACTGGGACAACGCCTGGCGCCTCGACACCGGCGGGTCGGATCACCTCGACAGTGAGGTGATCGATGTGTCGGTGCTCTTTGCGGCGCGGATTCCTCTTCGGCCGGTGCGACTGATCGCTGACGGTTTCGGGTTCTCGCGAGCCGAAGTCGAGAAGTTGATCGCCGAGGGAACTCTTGTCTCAGCAGTTCGCCTGAGCGGCAAGCTTTCTGGAGACTTCACCTTCACCCTCAAGCGCTGAGACCGGCTGGGGCCGTCCGGCGGATCTGCCGGACGGCCACTGGCCTCAGCAATCGGTCAACGGGTATCCGATCTTGGGATGCGGATACCGGCGGCGCGGAGCTTGGTCTCGAAAACCGCTCGCGTCGTGGCCGATGTCTGATCTTCGCCGTGGCGGGCGATCAGCGTGTAGCGGGTCGCGGCGTCGGTGTGGGCTTGCAGAGCGGTCACGATCTTCAGGTGTGCGGGGTTGGCGAGGTAGTGCTCGGCCATGGCGGTGGCGAGCTCGGTGACGCGGGGATCGTCGGGGTCCCAGGCGGCGGCCTCGCCGGCGCGCTTGATCAGGGCGACGTATTCGGGGTCGTCGAGGGCATGCTCGACATGGGTGAGGTAGTCGTCGAAGCCGTCTGGGACAAGGGCTTTGGCCAAGACCCAGCCCTCCCGGCCGGTCGCCACCTCGTCCGCTGGGAAGCCGAGGCCGGTCATTCGCTCCAGCAGTGCGACCGCGCGGTCGCCCAGCAGCGCCCGGTCGCCGTCGGCGAGCCGCTCCAGCGTGTCACGTCGCACGGTCAGCTCGTCGATCCGTTCGGTGAGCTGCCGTCCGACATCGGCGAGCGTGGCGGCGAACTGCGTGGCGTCGGCGTCGAGCAGGGGCCCGATCTCGGCCAGCGGCACCCCGGCGGCGGCCAGGGTTCGGACCTGCACCAGCCGTAACAGATCGGCCGATCCGTACCGCCGAAAACCGGAGCTGTCACGCATCGGCTCCTCGATCAGGCCGAGCTTGTGGTAGTGCCGCACCGTCTTCACCGTGACGCTGACGAATGCCGCCGCCTGCCCGATCGTGACCCCGTTCCTCATCTGCTCAGCCTGCCTTGTGCTCGAAGCCGCCGCGCCACCAGATGTAGCCGGCTACTGACCCGGATCGGACTGACCGCCGCCGAACACCTCGGCGAGGAGCTTCTGCTGTGCGTTCTGGAACGGCACCGCCACCGACATTGCGGAGTCGTCCACACAGGTCAGCGAGGCGGTCATGGTCTTGCTGCCGTCGGGGGTGCTGTACATCAGCGTCGCGTAGCCCGCATGGCCGCCGTTGTGGGTGATGACGATGCCGCCCTCCGAACCCAGGTCCCGCACGAACACCCCCAGGCCGTAGTCCATCGTCGGGATGCCCGTCGGATGCGGCGTGCACATTTCGGCCAGCAGCTCGGCAGGCAGGAGCTTGCCGCTCAACAGCGCGGAGATGAACGTGGCCAGATCCTCGGTGGTAGAGATCATGTCACCACCGCAGGGGTTCCAGGACGGGTTATGGCGGGTGACATCGACGGTCATCTCCTCGCCGTTCTGCTCGTACCGGTAATAGGCGTGGGCGTGCGGCTCGGGGATCTCCGGCGAGGTTTCCGGCACCACGGTGCCCGACAGCCCGAGCGGATCCAGGATCAGCCGCCGCATCTCCTCGGCGAACGCGCGGCCGGTGGTCTTCTCGATCAGCAGCCGGGCCAGCACATAGTTGGTGTTGGAATAGCTCCAGCCGGTTCCCGGTTCGAACCGCGTCGGCTTGGCCAACGCCAGCTCCACCAGCTCCTGCGGCCGGTAGGTCTTGAACCGGTCCTGCACCCATTCTTTGCCCAAGGGAGTTCCCGGGGCGGGAATCCCCAGCACGATCGTCCCGTCCTCGTACATCTCGCCGGTGAAGTTGAACACCCCGCTGGTGTGCTGCAACAGCATCCGCACCGTGATCCGCCCGTCCAGCCCGAACTCGGGCAGGTAGTCCACCACCGGGACGTCCAGACCGATCTTGCCCTCGGCCACCAGCTGCAGCACCAGAGCCGCAGTAAAGGTCTTGGTATTGCTGGCGATCCGGACGTGCCCGTCGATCGGCGGCTTCGCGGTCCCACCCAGCTCGGCCACCCCAGCGCTGCCGACCCACTCGCCGCGCTCGTCGTGCACGCGCATCGACACCCCGAGGAACCCGGACTCGACGATCTCCTCGATCGCCTTCTGCAACTCCGGGCGCTCCTGCCCGACAGCGACATTCGCCACGGCCGCCCCGGTGGCGTCGAGGGCGGCGGTGATCTTGCGGGCCATCTCGGCCGTCGCGGGGCGGGGCCGGCCCGGGTTGTCCTGGGCTGCTTCGATGGCGACAAGGACGGTGCTGCGGAAGTTGTCGGCCTCGGCTCGATCATGCTGCGCGAGCAGATGCATGGCCGCGGTCAGCGCCGGCAGCACCTGATCGGCGAGCTCGGCCACCGACTTGCCCGCCAGGTCGATGTCCTTCGATTTCGCGGCGAGTACGTGCCCGACCATGCCGGTCGCGGTATGCAGCGCGACCGAGCCTTCGGTGGCGATCTTGTGGGGCTTGCCCGCGGCACCGGCGGCGGCCATCAGCGCGACGGCACCGTACGCGGCAGTCCGCAGAGTGCTCTTGCACTGGTCGGAAAGGGTGATCGACATGGTGGTTTGCTCCATCGAATCTGTTGTGCCCGTTCGGCTTCGCGCCGCTGCGCCCAGCTTCCACCCTGACCTAAGGTCAACTGCAACCATGATCTAGATCACATCTACCTCCAAGGTGGGCCGTCCTGTTCGGGCTCGATGGTGAAGGCCCGCGCGCCGGCCGCGGTGAGCGCGTCGATTTTCGTGCCGGAGATACCGCACACGGGTTCTGACCCAGGCCGGACAAGCCCGAACTGGGAGGACCGGGCGGCGGCCACTCCCGCTGTGCCACACAGCGGACATGCCCGAGGAAGGCCGGTTGCCGTGCTCGGTGTCTTTATCGCGGCGTGAGCTGGTCTCGCTGCGCGAGGGCATCGAGGACCTCGTGAGCTACGCGGGTGCCGGATTCGATGGCACCGTCGAGGTAACCGGGGTGATCGACCGCGGTTTCGGTACCGGCCCAATGAATTTCGCCTACCGGCGTGAACGGCAGCGGCATGAGCGCGTCGGTGGCGCCCGGTTCGGGAACGGCGAAGTAGCCGCCGCCGACGTTGTCGTCGAGATGCCAGGCTTTCTCGTGCCAGCTCACCGGCTCGAGGACCTCGGTGCCGAGCCAGGAAACCAGGGGACCGAGGATTGTTTCGCGGCGAGAGGCGGCGTCGAGCTGGTCGAGTGCCCGTGCGTGCGGGCCGCCTACCAGCATGCACAGGTGGCCGGGACCATCGGGCGGGCTGGTGTCGAATACGGCGATCCTGGGAGCATCGAGGACCACGATTTCCGCATTCTTGCCGCGGTCTCGCCAGAACGGCCGGTCGAAGACCGCGATCGCTTTGTAGACCGACCCCATGTAGGTGCGGGTGGCGGCGGCGACCCTATCGGGCGGCAGGGACGGCTGGAAGCTGATGCGGTCCAGCAGCGGCGGTGGAACTGTCACCACGACTTTGGTGGCGTGGACCGTACCCGCGGTCGTGGCGAGGGTGACGCCGTCGGCGCCCTCTCCGATCGAGGTGACTCGGTGCCCGAGACGAACACGGGGGCCGAGTTCGTCGGCGAGGCCATCGACGAGGGTACCGACACCTTCGACCAGCAGATCCTCCTGCGCGCCGCCGGTGGTCGACAGCATGGTCCGCAGTCCGCCCTGCAGGCGGATCAACGTCATCATCGTCTGCACCGACAACCGGTCGAGGTCGGCGGTCCACGAGATCAGGGCGGCCAGTTCCAGCAGTCGTCGTGGTGTGCGCCCGGGCACCTTGGCCAACCAGTCCGCGACGGTCGTGGTGTCCCACCGCCGGCGTGGATGGATGTGGGACAACACTTCCAAGCTCAGCAGAAGACCTACGGTCGCCAGCGTCGACGGCGCGCCCGGCAGTACCCGGCGAGCGCCGTCGAGGATGGTTGGCACGGGGGTGGTGTGCATCCGAAACCTGGTGGCACCGAATTCGGTGGCCAGCGCCGCGAGGCGGTGATGATCGTGGCCTATCCACTGCCCGCCCAGATCCACGCGTGACCCCAGTGCGGTGGTTTCGCTCATCGCGCGCCCACCCAACCGGTCGGCGGCCTCGAGCACGAGTACATCGACACCTGCCCGGTGCAGGGCGCGGGCCGCTGTCAGTCCCGCCAATCCTGCCCCGACCACAGCCACGGTCGTGGTGGTCGGGGCCGAACCCGAGGGTGCCTCAGTATGCGTGGGGTCTTCGCTGTTCATCTCTGCCTTTCCGGGCGGAGGAGACCGCCCTGTCCAAATGTGAGTCGGTCGTGGTGTCGCTGTGTCGTGATGGCCTTCTCTTCGCGAGCAACGGAATCGGCGGTAGCTGTCATTTGTCCGGCACAGCGGCAGTCAGGGCGCTGTGGATCTCTTCGGCGACGCGGTGGCCGGACTCGGCGGCACCGTCGATGTAACCGGGCCAGCGGGTGGCGGTTTCGGTGCCTGCCCAGTGCAGCGGGCCGACGGGGCGGCGCAGTGCGGGTCCGAAGCGCGTCAGGGTGCCGGGGGTGGTGAATGCGCCGTAACAGCCGCGGCTGTATTCCTCTTCGGCCCAGTCTTTTTCGATGTAGTCGATGGGTTTGCGCGCCGGCGGGCCGAAGTATCCGGCCAAATCCTCGAGCACCATCGCGCGCCGATCGGCCAGGCTCAGACGAGCGCCGGCGTCGGCGTGCCGACCCTCGAGGAACCCGACCAGTACGCCGGGCCCACCCATAAACGGGGTGTTGTCGAAGACGGTGCCCAGGGCTCGCCGGTCGCTGTTGGCCTGACCGGACCAGCCCTCGGCCCGCCAGAACGGCTCGTCGTAGGCGACATTGACCTTGATCACCCGGCCCATCGGCATCCGCTGCACGAGCTGGTCACGATCACCGGGCAGGCCAGGGGTGAACCGGATCCGGGCGACCAGCGGCGGCGGCACGGCGATCACGGCCCGGCGCGCACGCACCGTCACACCCTCGGCGCGGACTCGCACTCCGGTGTCGTCCCAATCGATGTCGGTCACCGGGCTGTCGAGGACGATCCGGTCCCCGAGTTCCTGGGCCATGGCCAGCGCGATGGTCTGGGTGCCGCCCACGACCCGGTCCTGCTGGGCGCCCCCGGCGACGTTGATCAGCGCGTCGAGCCCACCGGCTGCGCCGATGTAGAAGTTCGCCCACAGCGCCGACATATCCTCCGGTCCGGTGGCGAACACGGCCTCGGTGATCAATCGGAAGAAGGCTCGCCCGTCGGGGGTGTGGGCGTGGTTACGCAGCCAGGTGTCGAAGGTCTGCGCGTCCAGGGACTCGGCCAGCTCGTACTCCCACGGCTCGGTCCGGACGACCTTGCTCGCCAACCGGTCCAGCCGCAGCTGGGTCTGGACGATATCGAGCAGCGTCAGCGGGTTCACCCGGGGAATACGACCGGTGTACTCCGAGCGGGAGCGGCCCAGCTCGACGATGTGATGCCCGGCGGTGTGGGTGGGGTAGGTCCGCAGGCCCAGCTCCTCGATCAGGGCCATCACCTGATGCTGGGTCGGGCCGACCCACTGGCCGCCGACCTCGATCGGCGAGCCGCCGGGCAGTTCGGCGTTGAGCAGGCGGCCGCCCACCCGGTCCCGCGCCTCGAGCACCAGCACCTCGGATCCGGCGCCCACCAGGTCACGAGCAGCGACCAAGCCCGCGGCACCAGCGCCGACGATCACGACATCCACCGACTTGTCCATACCCACAGCTCCGATCCATGCACTGTGCATCTGTCATACACGCTGTATGTGCTAAACATAGCGTATGGCGTCGTTGCGTGACAAGCATGTCGAGAACACCCGGCAGACACTGCTCGAGACCGGGGCTCGCCTCTTCGCCGAACGGGAGTACGCCGATCTGTCGGCAGAGGAGCTGGTGCGGGCCGCCGGCCTGACCCGCGGCGCGCTCTATCACCACTTCGACGGCAAGAAGGGGCTGTTCGAGGCGGTCATCGACGATCTGGAACAACAAGCAGCACAACGCATCCGAGCCGCAATCGACTCCTCGACCGATCCGGTGGAACGCGTCGACCGCGCGATGGGAACCTTCCTCGACATCTGCACCGAACCCGCGTATCGCCACATCGTGCTGCTGCAGGGTCCCGTCGCGCTGGGCTGGCGACGCTGGCGTGAAATCGACCAGCGCCACCTCAGTGGGCTCGTCGTCGAAGGCGCCCAACACCTGCTCGATGCCGGCCGTATCCAGCCGCACCCGCCCGAACTACTCGCCAGCGCCATCTACGGCGCCCTCACCGAAATGTCGCTCACCATCGCCGAATCCGACGATCTCCCCCTGGGCCGCGCCCGAGCGGCAGACCTGGCCCGCGCCCTGCTCGGCGGGCTTATCCTGATCTCGGCACCGCACACTGCTGAATCCAGCTGATATGGGCCAGCACCTCGTCCTCGACGCGGCGGCCAAGCCAATTACCAATCACGGTGCCCCGCAGGACAAATCAGGAGCTCGCTATCTCCGCTGGTAAAGCCAGTGTCGTTGTCTTGTCCGATTACTACTGGGACCCCGAAATACCGAATCAAGTAGAGGATCAGGCATTGCCGATCGGCCGTCGGGGCCGACTCTGAGGTTGCCGGTGATCTATTCGACGGTGCCGATCGCAAGACCCTCACATGAAAGATCAAGCACCCATTGGGCTTCGCATCAAACGCCATCGCGAACGCGTGGGGATCAGTCGACCGGTGCTCGGAGACCGGATCAACCGGTCTCCTGACTGGGTGAAACAGGTCGAGAACGGCGTTCTGCAAACGCCGGAGCTGCCGATGCTGTTGGCCATTGCAGACGCCCTGGGACTGGCAGACCTCGCCGAGCTGACGGGCAACGGGCACGCTGTCTCGGTGAATTTGTACGCAGGGGCGAAGCACGCGGCCCTCGGCGACGTCCAGGCCGCACTCACCGACTTCCGTCGACCGTTGCACGGTCGCGCCCACAACGTCGGGCACCTGGCTGAGCGGCTTCGCCTGGCATGGGAGGTCCGACACACCAGCCCTGACCACCGCACGCAGCTTGGCGCCATCCTTCCGAGCTTGATTCGCGATGCTCAGGAGGCGGCGCGCACACCAGACCCCGTTCGACGGGAGGCACGTCGAGTTCTGGCCGGTGTCTACCAATCGGTGGACTTTTTTGTTGCCTATCAGCGGGACAGTTCGTTGGTCTGGATGGTCGCTGACCGCGCGTTGGAGCAGGCGTACGAAGCCGACGATCCATACCTGGTTGCAGCGTCATCGTGGTCGATGGTGCAGGCGCTACGGGATTCCGGCCGGTGGGACGAGGCGCTCGCCCTGATCGAATCGGGCACCGAGATCCTCGTCCCCTACCTAGAGCGCGACGACACCCCCGACGATTGGCGGGGCATCACCGGTGCGTTGCAAGCCGAGAGAGCCCTGGTGCAAGCTCGCCGCGGCCGACACGGTGATGCCTGGGCGGCATGGGACCGTGCTGACCGCTGGGCGCAGCAGTTGGGCCCGGACTACCGGCACATTCAGACCAGCTTCGGGCAGGCAGTCCAGGGCGCGAACGCGGTCACCATCGGCGTGGACCTGCGTAGGTCCGGTGAAGCGCTGCGGGTGGCACGTGCGCTCGATGAGGACACGATCGTGTCGGTGCCGCGTAGGTCTCGTCATCTGATCGAGGTGGCCCGCGCCTATGACCAGCATGACGAGGGCGTCGCCGTGCTGGCACTGTTGGGCAAAGCGCATCGCACCGCACCGGAGACGGTCAGCTTCAACGGGTTCGCGAAGGAACTACTGCTCGGACTGTCAAAGCGTCCACCGGTGGGGATGACGAAGGACGTGCGGGAGTTGTGCGAGAGCGTCGGTGTGGCGGCCTGACACAGTTATGTCCGCGCTCCCTTCACAGGGGGGCTCGGCCCCACGCGCGGACCGTGGGCGGGGCGTAGAACCATCGATGCTCGTCCTCCAACTCGGCCTGCGCGGCGGCAATGACCTTGTGTGAGACCCCTTGCGCTACCAACGTTTCGTGGACCTGTATCCAGGTGAGGTTCCACATGCGCGCCATCGGCGAACCGCCGCGAAACATCGGGATCCCCGCCTCTGCTCGGACGTCGACGAGCCCCAGCGACTCTAGGTGTCTGGGCAAGCTCCGGGCCCAGGCTTGGTTCGCTCCAGCGTTCTCGGTCGAACGTGCAAAGGTCCGCCAGACGTCTCCGAACGCACCTGGCATTTCATCGAGGACGCCGAGCCCATCGCCTTCCTCGAGAACGAGAACGCCGCCTGGTGCCAACGCCCCGACCAGTCGCTCCAAAACGATGTCTCTTTGGGCAATGTGCAGCAGCACGAACCGTGTGTGGACGAAATCGAATGCGCCTTCGGGCAGTTCGTCGGCGACGAGTTCGATCTGGGCGACTTCGCCGCCACGGTCGGGCAGGTCCGTCAGGTGTCGTGCGTCAGCGTCAACCGCGAGCACTCGACCACCTGGCAATGTGACGCTGCATAGCCATCGAGCGAATGACCCGCCGCCGGCTCCAGCGTCCAGACACCGCCATCCCGCACCCACGCCCAGTCGTTGAGCAAGCGCGATGCTCTCAGGGTCGAAGGCCGCGCCCAGCAGTGCAAGGCGTTCCTTCGCGAAATCCCAATCGTTGGGGAGGGTGTAGTGCGGATTCCGTGGCGATGAGGTTGGCGATGGTTCGGTCATGATCAGACGCTAGGTCGAGCGATCTGGGCTGATGGAGGAACTGAGCCGTTTCGTCAGACCGAGTGATCGAATGCACAATGGCATCAGGCCGAGTCGCGCAAAGGGGTGGGTGGATGACGTCGGATTCCGAGTTGGATCCTGCGGCTATCGAAATCGGGAGTTTCTTCGCGCAGCCGCCGGGGGTGGTGTGGCGGGCGTTGACGGAGCCGGGGTTGCTCGAGTTGTGGTTGATGCGGTCGATCGGGTTCTCGGCCACTGTGGGGTCGCATTTCATTCTTGTGGTGCCGTCGGAGCCTTCGGCGGAGATCGCGTGTGAGGTGTTGGTGGTGCGGGACGAGGAGCAGTTGACGTTCAGTTGGGTCGATCTTCGGGCGGAGCGGCCGGCGCGGTGGGTGCTGGATTGGACGATTCAGGCGCAGGGGCGGGGGACTCGGTTGTTGTTGACGCAGACGGGATTCGATATCGGGAACAAGAGGCAGAAGATGGCGCGCAACGCGTTGGAGCGGGGGTGGCGGCGGACGGCGATGGGGCGGTTGCGGGATGTGCTCGAGGCCGAGGCGTCGGAATCGTGGTGAGTGCAACCGGTGACCGGTGGTCACGTGTTCGGTTAGCGTTCCGGCGGTTGGGTTCGGTGGATAGGAGGGTGTGTTGACGGTCGACGTCGATATCGCGGTGCATCCGCTGGATGATCCGGTGCGGGGTTCGTTGCGGGGGGAGCACAGTCGGTTCGCGCGGTGGACGGGGCGGATCGGGCGTTATGAGCCGGAGGTGGCGCGGTTCGTCGGGCATCCGGCGGTGTTGGATGGGCAGGATTGGGTTGATCTGGGGAGCGTGCTCGGGGCGGGTGGCAGTGCGGGGATACGTGGGACAGGGCATGTTCTGCCGTCGGGATGGGCGGTCGTGGCCGAGTTCGACACGGTCCAGATGGATGGTGCGGGGTTGCGGGTTGCCGTCGATCCCGAACTAGAGATACTCACTGCCGCTGATGTTCCCGAGATTCTGGCGCTGATCGCCCGTACCGAACCGGGGCCGTACGCGCCGCGCACCATCGAGATGGGCACCTATCTGGGGTTGCGGGTCGAGGGTCGGTTGGTGGCGATGGCGGGGGAGCGGCTGCATCCGCCGGGGTGGACCGAGATCAGTGCGGTGTGCACCGACGCCGAGTTCCGGGGGCGTGGGATCGCGTCGCGGTTGATTCGGGCGGTCGGGGCGGGGATTCGGGCGCGGGGAGAGACGCCGTTTCTGCATGCGGTCGCGCACAACACGTCGGCGATCAGTTTGTACGAGACATTGGGGTTCACCGTACGAAAGAAGTCGAAGCTGACGCTGGTGCAGGCGCCGTAAGTCAGTGGGTGGGCGCGGCGAATTGTGTTAGGTCGTCGGCGATTTCGGTGACACTGGGCATCGCGGCGATTTCGGTGGCGACCGCGCGGGCGTTGGACGCCAGGTCTGGATTGTCGATCAGGGCGTTGAGGTGCGTGGCGGTGATCGAGCGGGCGGGCACCGACAGTCCGGCTCCGCGTCGCTGCACCGCGAGGGCGTTCCAGGCGCGGTCCCCCGGGGCGGGAGTGGCGATTTGGGGGACGCCCGCGTGCAGGGCGGCGTAGACCGAACCGGCACCCGCGTGGTTGACCACGGCCGTGCAGTGGGGCAGGGCTTCGTGCAGGGCGATCCAGCCGGTCGTACGGATATTCGCGGGAAGTGTGTTGGTGCGCATCGTCTTTCGATCGGGTCGGACGATGACGATTTCGGCATCGACAGAGTGGGCCGCCCGCACGATCGCACGCAGCATGGGGTCCGGACCGTCGCCGAGCATGGTCGAGCGGGTGACGAGGATGCGTCGGCGAGTCGATGGTTCCCGCAGAAATTGTGGTGTGTCCGCGCCGGGAGGCGAGTACGGGGTGTAGCGCATCGGGCGGCCGTCGATACCGACGATGCTTGGCGGGGCGATGGACAGGGTGGTCACCGGTGCGGGCAGGGCGGTGCCGGTGAGTAGTCGCAGCAGTTCACGGCGGATGACGGTGCCGTTGTCGAGGGCGATGTTGTGCAGGACCGTGGGGACACCGAGTCGGTCGGCGGCGATCGCCGCCGCCGAGGCGAACGGCTCGTGCACGATCACCTCCGGCCGGAACTCGGTGGCGGCGAGGAACAGCGGCTCGATCATCGGCCGATTGGTGACAGCGAAAACGTGGGCACCGCCGCGCGCATCCGCCATCCCTTTGCCCGACCGCAACGCCAGCATCGGATGCCTGCCCAGCCCGCGCATCGCGGCCCGCAGGTAGTCGATCGGCGGGGCGACATCGGCCACCGGCAAGTGCGCCCGCACCGCCGTGGCGGCGTCCCCACCGGTGGCCACCATGACGTGATGCCCACGCTCGCGTAACTGCTGCGCCAACGGCATCATCGGGAAAAGATGCCCGATCAACGGCATGGCCACGAACAGCACTCGCATCCGATCTCCGTCATCGCCCCGGCGGCCGCGCGCTCGGCCTGCCCAGTGATACGAGGTTGCCGCACCGATGGTTCACCATCAGGGGCCCGGGCCAACTGCCTTGGGCGGCTGGGTCGCCGGAGCCCGTTACGAGGCCGCGGCGCCGTGATAGAAGAAGTCGCCGAGGCCGACAGTGAACACCAGGATGCCGTACAGGGCGTGTTCTACCGAGGTGGTCAGCAGCGAGCGTGTTCGCCGGTACCGGATGGCGAAGAGAACACCCGCCGCGGCGCTCAGCAGCACCGAGATCCAGTTGCCGACGATGAAGTGGGCGAAACCGAACGCGGTGGCGCTGGCGGCGATCATGCGGGGACCGTCGCCGAAGATCGGGGTGTAGCGGTGGAAGAGGAAGGCGCGGAACAGTAGTTCCTGCGGATAGACGCTGACCAGTGGGTAGAACAGGAGAATCAGCACCCAGATCAGGGGACGTTCGCGGGGCAGATCGAACAGGAAGCCGGGGCGCAGGACGGCTACCGCGGCGGTGAGGGCGACGGCCGAGACCGCCCACAGCGTGAGGATGCCGGGCAGGGCGGGCCGCAGCGCGTCGGCTCGCCAGAAGGAGCGGCGGTCGAAGCCGGTGCGGCGCAGGTAGATCACGATGCCGACGGTGATCCCCAGTAGGAAAGGCAGCGGGCCGACGCCGCGCAGGAACAGTGCGTACAGCCCGGTCAGGCCGAAGAAGAGGGCGACGAATTCGACTGTGAGCCAGGCCTTCCGGCTGTCCAGGCCGGTGTCGACGGTCATGCCCCGAGCCTACTGGGTGCGGGCGGGTACGAAGTCCCTAGCGGTGCTCGGCGCTCGTCGTGGCCAGCGTTGCCAGCAGGGCGGGCAGGGCGGTGCCGATGGGTTCGCGGATGACCTCGTCGGCGAGGGCGTCGTAGGGGGTGGGTTCGGCGTTGATGATGATCAGGCGCGCGCCGTGTTCGGCGGCGACACCTGCCAGCGATGCGGCGGGCTGGACCTGCAGGCTGGTGCCGACGGCGATGAAAACGGTGCAGGCCTGCGCGATCGCCATGGCGTGCCCGAGCACCTCGGGGTCGAGTGCTTGGCCGAACATGACCGTCGCGGTTTTGAGGATGCCGCCGCAGCGCAGGCAGGCGGGGTCGGGTTCGCCCGCGGCGATGCGGTCGAGGGCCTGCTCGGTGGTGGTGCGGTCATCGCAGGAAGTGCACAGCACGGTGCGGGCGTTGCCGTGCAGTTCGAGGACTTTGCGGTCGGGCAGGCCGGCGAGCTGGTGCAGCCCGTCGACGTTCTGGGTGATCACGCGCACCGCCGTTCCGGTCGCGGCCAGCGTGGTGACGGCCTCGTGCGCGGGGTTGGGCTGTGCGCGCCAGGCGGGGTGTTCGCCGCGCATGAGCCAGGATCGGCGGCGGATGTCGGGATCGGTCATGTAGTAGTCGTAGGTGACCAATTTCTGGGCGTCGGGGTCGCGCTGCCACAGGCCCGCCGGGCCACGGTAGTCCGGGATTCCGCTGTCGGTGGAGACACCGGCGCCGGACAGGATCGCGACGAGTTGCTTGGTCATGAGACCCAGCGTAGGGCTGGTCGAACGCCGCGGTCGATGGGATTTCGGTCGTTATCTCGGCATAGGACTGTTCGATCTGGCTATTGGACGCTAAAGTCTGCCTGGAGTGGACTACAGCGGAAGGTGACAGACGAATGACGTCGGCAACGGTCAAACGGCAGGTGCTCGAACTCGGCGGGGCGTTCATGATCTCGCGCGAGGCCAGGGCATTCGGGGAGACGACCGGGGTAGCTGGGTTCCACGGCGCGTACACACGGGGACGTGGCGGGGTGCTCGGTGATGTCGACGCCGACGTCGTGACCGCGGCGTTCGGTTTCTTCGAGCCCGGATGCGTCCGTGCCGCGTGGGAATCGGTGCCGATGCCCGCCGCCGACGCCGCGGTGGACTACATGGGCGCATGTCGCGACTTCGGGCAGCGCAAGCTCGCCGCGTTCGAACAGTCCGACCGGCTCGCCGAGTTGCTGCGGCGCGTGGTCGAGGCCGCACCCGCGACCGGGTTGCCGTTGTTCGCCGGGTGGCGGGCGATGCCGGTGCCGGAGGACGGGCGGGCCGCGGTCCTGCAGCTGACGCATGTGCTGCGTGAACTACGCGGCGGACTGCACCTGGTCGCGGTGATGGCCAACGGGCTCACCCCGCTGCAGGCGATCCTGGTCGCGGGCTCACCGATCTTGGACGGACCAGGCCACGCGAAATTTCTCGGCTGGACCGAACCGTTCGAGACGGTCACCGACGATGTGCGAGGGCGCTGGGAGGCGGCGGAGAAACTGACCGACGAACTGATCGCACCCTGCTTCGACGTGCTCGACGAGAAAGAGTTCGACGAGCTCACCGTGCTGATGCTCGAAGCCCACCGGGTCGCCTTGAGCCGCTAGACTTTTCACGAACCGATGACGTCGCGCCCGCGGCCCACGATCAGTGGGTCGGCGGTGCCGACGATCTCGAGATCCTTGTTGTCGTAATCGAACCCGTTCAGCACGTGCCGCATCGCGTTGAGCCTGGCGCGCTTCTTGTCGTTGCTCTTGACCACGATCCACGGCGCGTGGTCGGTGTCGGTGTGCTCGAAGTTCTCTTCCTTGGCCTCGGTGTAGGAGTCCCACTTGTCGAGCGAGGCCAGGTCCATCGGCGAGAGCTTCCAGTGCCGCACCGGGTCGACCTGGCGGATGGCGAAGCGAGTGCGCTGCTCGAGTGGCGAGACCGAGAACCAGAACTTGACCAGGTCGATGCCGTCGTCGACGAGCATCCGTTCGAACAGCGGCACCTGCGACAGGAAGCGTCGATGCTGTTCGGGCGTGCAGAAATCCATCACCCGTTCGACACCCGCGCGGTTGTACCAGGAGCGGTCGAACAGCACGATCTCGCCCGCGGCGGGCAGGTGCTCGACGTAGCGCTGGAAATACCACTGGGTGGATTCGCGCACGGACGGCTTTTCCAGTGCCACCACCCGGGCCCCGCGCGGATTGAGGTGCTCCATGAACCGTTTGATGGTGCCGCCCTTGCCCGCGGCGTCGCGACCCTCGAACACGATGACGACGCGGCGACCGGTCGCCTTCACCCAGTTCTGCAATTTCAGCAGTTCGATCTGTAGTAATCGCTTGTCGAGGTCGTACTGCAGGCGTGAGAGACGCTCGTCGTAGGGGTAGCCCTCGCGCCAGGTGTCGACGACCAGGCCGCCGGGTTCGGTGAGCAGGATCGGATCGTCGTCGTCGCTGTCGTCGACGGTGAATCCGGTGGTGTCGGCCAGGTTCACGACGGTCGCGAGATCGGCGATCTCGCTGACATCACGGGGGATCGGGCGAATCTCGACATCGGTCATCCCTCGGACGCTAAATGATGCGCGTGTCGCCCAGATGAACGCGCGGTGCCCGGCCGGGCGATGTCGCCCACGCCAACCCGGCCGCACCACGAATGGGCAAGGTGCACAATCGGAGGATGTTCGACTCAGCAATCCGTACGGCGGCTCCATGACCGGGCGCAACAGTCGACGCCCCGGTTCACCGACGGCGCTGCGGGATCAGAACCGGGCGCGTGTGGTCGATGAGTTGCGCAGACAGGGGCAGGCCACCCAGGCCGACCTGTCCAGGGCGACCGGCCTCGCCCCTGCGACGATCTCCAACATCGTGCGTGATCTCGCGGGCGTGGGCAGTCTGCGCATCGAAAAGCGCAGTGGCAAACGCAATTCCGTGCGGCTGACCGGGGGATCGGGGTTCGTTGTCGGCGTGGATCTCGGGTACCGCCATCTCACCGTCGGCATCAGTGATCTGACCCATCACGTGGTGGCACGGACACACACCGCGTTGCCTGTCGGCCTGTCGGCGGACCACGCCATGGACCATGCCCGCCGACTGGTGGACACCGCGCTCGACGAAGCGGGCATCGAGCGGGCCGGTGTGGTCGGTGCCGCGCTGGGACTGCCCGCGCCGATCGACCGCACGACGGGTCACGTCGGTTCACCGTCGATCCTGCCCGGTTGGGTGGGTGTCGATGCGAGCACGCTGGTCGCAACGGCTTTGGCGTTGCCGGTGCGTGTCGTCGTCGACAACGACGCGAATCTCGGTGCGCTCGCCGAACATCAGTGGGGGGCCGGGTCGGGGACGACCGACATGGTCTATCTGAAGCTGTCCGAAGGCATCGGCGCCGGGCTGATCGTGGGCGGGCGCCTGCACTGCGGGTTCGGCGGCACCGCCGGCGAGGTCGGGCACACCACGGTCGACGAATTCGGTGCGGTGTGCCGGTGCGGCAATCGCGGGTGTCTGGAAACGGTGGTGTCGGCGCGTCATGTGGTTTCGTTGCTGGCCCCCATCCAAGGGGATCTCTCGATCGAGGAGGTCGTGCGCCGGGCGATCGCCGGTGATCGCGCGTTCGTGCGCGTCCTCGACGATGTCGGCAGGCAGGTCGGCACCGCCGTCGCCGGGGTGTGCAGCGTCCTCAATCCCGAACTGCTGGTCCTCGGTGGCGAACTCGCCGAGGCCGCCCAGATCCTGATCCCCTCGATCCAGCGGGTGGTCGATCGCTGTGGGGTGCCCTCGGCGGCGGCCGCGTTGCGTATCCGCCCCGCGATGCTCGGCACGCAGACCCATCTGCTCGGCGCGATCGCGCGGGCGATCGCCGATGCGGACCACTCGGTGTTCATTTCCTGAACGGCAACACGGCGATCTGGGCTCGGTATCGTGAATTCCTGCAGATGCCACCTCATTCGGGGGACACTGTGAGCTGATTCACGCCGCTACTCGCGAGGCAATGCTGCCCGCCGTGGAGAGGACGAAGCCGATGCACGATGGAGGCTCCTTCACCGACCGGTCCGCTCTCCCCGACGGCGAGGGATCCTCGGGCAGCCGCGTGATCCGGATCGCGTCCGTCGCGGCGCTCGGCGGATTGTTGTTCGGCTTCGACAGCGCCGTGATCAACGGCGCGGTCTCGGCGATCCAATCCGAATTCGATGTCGCCGACGCCGTTCTCGGCTTCGCCGTGGCCTCGGCTCTGCTCGGTGCGGCCGCGGGTGCGATGACAGCGGGCCGGATCGCCGATCGCATCGGCAGGCTCAAGGTGATGAAGATCGCCGCGGTCCTGTTCTTCGTCAGCGCCGTGGTCACCGCGTTCGCCCCCGATGTCTGGGTTCTGGTCGTCGGCCGGGTGATCGGCGGTGTCGGTGTCGGCGTGGCCTCGGTCATCGCCCCGGCCTATATCGCCGAGACCTCGCCCGCGCGCATCCGCGGCAGGCTCGGATCATTGCAGCAGCTCGCCATCGTGCTCGGTATCTTCCTGGCGCTGCTGGTGGACTACGTGCTCGCTCACCTAGCGGGTGGTGCGAGTGAGACGCTGTGGTTCGGCCTGGACGCGTGGCGCTGGATGTTCCTGTCCATGGTGGTGCCCGCCGTGGTCTACGGCGTGCTGGCCTCCACGATTCCCGAGTCGCCGCGCTACCTGGTGGCCACGCACAAGATCGGCGAGGCGCGGCGCGTGCTGTCGATGCTGTTCGGTGCGAAGAACCTCGAGATCACCATCGGCCGCATCGAGGAGAGTCTGCGCAGCGATACCAAACCGTCGTGGAAGGACCTGCGCCGCTCTGGAGGCGGGCTCTACCCGGTCGTGTGGGTGGGGCTGATGCTGTCGGTGTTCCAGCAGGCGGTGGGCATCAACGTGATCTTCTACTACTCGAACGTGCTGTGGGAGGCCGTCGGCTTCGAGGAATCCCAGTCGTTCCAGATCAGTGTGTTCACCTCGGTGGTCAATATCGCCACCACCATCGTCGCGATCATGCTCATCGACAAGGTCGGGCGCAAACCGCTGCTGCTGACCGGCTCGATCGGCATGACCGTCACGCTGGCCACGATGGCGATCTGCTTCGGCGCCGCCGACCAGGTACCCGACGCCGAGGGGGTCATGGAGCCGCATCTGACCGGTGCGCTCGGACCGATCGCGCTGGTCGCGGCCAACCTGTTCGTGGTCTTCTTCGGCATGAGCTGGGGCCCGGTCGTGTGGGTGCTGCTCGGTGAGATGTTCCCGAACCGGATCCGTGGTGCGGCGCTGTCGCTCGCCGCGGCGGGACAGTGGGCGGCGAACTGGGCGATCACCGTCTCGTTCCCCAGCCTGAAGACCTTCTCGCTCGGGTTCGCCTACGGGATGTACGCGGTGTTCGCCCTGCTGTCGCTGGGTTTCGTCGCCAAGTTCGTGCCAGAGACCAAGGGGATGTCCCTCGAGGACATGGACGAGGCCGCCGGCTTCGAACGCCCCACCGCCAGCGCCTGATCACACCCGCGACGAGGAAGGCTGCGCGATGTACCTTGCGGTGTACCGGTCGCCGGCGGAGACGAACCGGCACGTGCGTGCGGGATGCGGCGCCGAGGCGGTGGCGCAGTGAACACACCCACCCCGACGAACGGCTCCGCGACCTGGTCGGTGGTCGAGGACGGCTGGAACCCGCAGCGCGCCAACTACTTCGAGGCGATCTTCACTGTCGGCAACGGGCGCCTCGGTACCCGCGGGTCGCTCGAGGAGCGGCACACGGGCGCGTTGACGGGCACGTTCATCGCCGGTGTCTACGACGCGTACGACTCGCCGGTCATCGACCTGGTGAACGCGCCGGATTGGCTCGACAGCGAGGTCTTCGTCGACGGTATGCGCCTGGACACCGAGTCGGCGCAGGTCGTCGAGCACCGTCGTGAACTGGACCTGCGCAGCGGAGTCCTGCACCGCGACACCGTGTTCGCGCTGCCCGACGGCGCACGGGTCCGGCTGCGGACCCAGCGTTTCGCCAGCATCGCCGATCGTGACCTGTGCGGTTTGCGGATCGAGGTGAGCTGCCTGGATCGGGCGGGGGCGGTGACGCTGCGGACCGGTATCGATGCGAACCGGCGCAATCGCGAACGATTGCCGACCTACCGCGAACAGACCGCGTTCGGCTATGAACGCAAGTGGGACAAGTGGGCCAAGTCCACGCACCTGGTTTCGGTCGGTGCGGGATTCGACGGTGCGGTCGGTGTGATCGAGAGCCGCACCATCGACAGCGGGGTCGATCTCGCCTACGCCTTCACCTGCGCGGCCGTCGGCGGGCGGGGTCAGCAGCGCTCCCGGCACGACGCCATCGAGATGGAGTGGCAATTCGACACCGGCGCAGGCGAATCCGTGCGGGTGGACAAACTGGTCGGGATCGCCACCAGCCGCGACTACCGATCGGTGAACCCGCCAAGGGAGCGGGCCGTCGACACCGTCGCGCGGGCAGGCTCCTTCGATACCGCCGCGGCGGCGAGCCGGGCGGCGTGGGATCGGGCGTGGGCCGACGCCGATTGCGAAGTGGTCGGCAACGATCGGGTGACCCAGGCGTTGCGGTTCGCGATCTATCACCTGATCATCGCCGCCGACCCCGACGACCCGACCGTGAGTATCGGCGCGAAATCGCTGTCCGGCGAAGGGTATCGGGGCCATGTCTTCTGGGACACCGAGGTGATGTTGCTGCCGTTCTTCCTGTTCACCCAGCCGCGCGCAGCCCGCGCACTGCTGGGCTACCGCCACCACACCCTGCCCGGTGCGCGGGAGGTGGCCGCCGCCAACGGAACCGGGGGCGCTCGCTTCGCGTGGGAATCGGCCGATACCGGGCGGGAGGAATGCCCGCAGTACACCCCGGACGGCAAAGACCGCTTCTACACGCGCGAAGAAGAACTCCACATCACCGCCGACGTTGCCTACGCGATCATGCGCTACGCCACCGTCACCGGCGACGACGACTACCTGTTCGGTGAAGGCGCCGAGATCCTGTTCGAGACCGCCCGCTTCTGGGTGCAACGGTGCGTCGCAGAGGGGGATTCGCTCGTTCTCCGGACGGTGATGGGACCGGACGAATTTCACTCCCACGTCGACAACAACGCGTTCACCAACAAGCTGGTGCACTGGCATCTGCAGCAGGCGGCGGCGGTGTACGAACGCATGTCGCGGGAACGTCGCGAGCAACTGCACGAGCTCATGGCCTCGATCGGGCTCGACCCGGGCGAACCGGCGCAGTGGCTGGCCACCGCGGACCGGCTGCGGGCACCGACCGATCCCGACTGCGGTGTCATCGAACAATTCGACGGCTATTTCGATCGCACGGACGTGCCCATCGTCGAATGGGACGACCACGATATGCCGCGATACCCGGTCGGCTGCACTCCGTTCAATTGCGAGGAGACCTCGCTGCTCAAACAGCCCGACGTGGTGATGCTGCTGCATATGCTGCCCGACGACTATTCGCTGTCCACCCGGCTGCTGAACTACGAGTTCTATGAGCGGCGCACCATGCACAAGTCCTCGCTGAGCCCGTCGATCTACGCGATCGTGGGTTTGCAGGTGGGCGATTCCCGCATGGCGGAACGGTATTTCGGGCGGTCGGCGTTCGTCGATCTCGACGACAACCAGGGCAATACCGAAGAGGGAATTCACATCGCGTCGGCGGCGGGAACATGGCAGGTCGCGACGCACGGTTTCGGGGGCTTGCGGGCCGCCGCCGACGGGTTGCGTTTCTCGCCCGCGCTGCCGCCGTCCTGGCAACGGTTGCGGTTCTCGGTGCACTGGCGGGGGCGCACGGTGCGGGCCGATCTCGGACATCGGGACGCGCGATTCGAGCTGGTCGGCGAGGGGCCCGCGGTGGAGATCACCGTGTGGGAGCGGCCGGTGACGCTCGAACCCGGTGATGTGGTCGAGGTCGAGGCGCCATGACACGCGTGTTCGATGCGCAGGCGGTGCTGTTCGATCTCGACGGCGTGCTCACCGACACCGCGGCGGTGCACCGGCGGGCGTGGTCGGCGCTGTTCACCGAGTTCCTGCCGAGGGTCGCGCCCGAGGCGGCCCCGTATACCGACGCCGACTACTTCGAACTGGTCGACGGTAAGCCGCGTGCGGCGGGTGTGCGGTCGGTGCTCGTCTCCCGCGGCGTGCGAGTGCCCGACGGGGAGTCGGAGGACCCGCCCGACGCGCAGACCGTGTACGGCCTGGGCAACCGCAAGAACATCTGCTTCACCGAGATCATCCGCGGCGACGGTGTCGAGGTGTTCGAAGGGTCGTTGCGTCTGGTGGACGAGCTCGCGGCCGCCGGTATCCCGATGGCCGTGGTGTCGAGCTCGCGTAATGCGGTACTGGTGCTCGGGACCGCGGGTCTGTTGGACAGGTTCGCGGTGGTTGTCGACGGTGTGCTCGCTCAGGACGAGCGCCTCGCGGGCAAACCGGCACCCGACATGTTCCTCACGGCCGCACGGGTTCTGGGGGTGGATCCGGCACGGACGGTGGTGATCGAGGACGCGGTGTCCGGGGTCGAAGCGGGGCACCGGGGTGGGTTCTGGGTGATCGGGGTCGACCGGGGGAGCGGACCGTCGGCGTTGCGCGCGGCCGGCGCCGACATCGTCGTCGGTGACTTGGCGGAGCTGGTCGACGATCCGCGCCGGGGAAGCTGAGTTACTCCACGTAAACTGAACATTTGTCCAAATTGGGCAAGTGTTCATTTGAGCGGGGCTGTTTCGGACACCAGGCGGCAATAGGTTCGGATCGCACGATTCACCCTGTCATCCTCTGGTCGGAGATCACCGCGCATGCGAATGCCCCTGCCCCGCCTCGCCGCGCCCTGTGCCGGTTCCCTCGCCGCATTGACCCTCGTCGCGGGCATGATGCTCGCACCTGCCACCGCGCAGGCGGACGTGTCCGAGACGCTGGCGGCGACGCCGATCAGTGACGCCGCGGCCCTGTGTACCAGTGGCGCACCGACTTTCGATGATGTGGTGACCGCCGCGGCATCGGTGCTGCGCGGCACCGTCGGGCCCGCGCAGGTGCTCGCCTACGACCAGCAGGTCGCCGATTTCCGGGCCGGGATCGCCGCGCTGCGGGTGCATCGCGATGGGCTGCCCCTGCGTCCGGAACAGGTCGGCCCGCGGCCGGCCGAACTCGACGATCCGATCGTCACCTACCTGGTGAACGGCCTGGACGCGGTGCGCACCGGGCGCATCGACGAGACGATGTCGGTCTCGCAACTGACCGTCAATGACGCCATCGAGGTGTTCATCCTGGCGACCGGCATCGTCAAGATCCCGGCCAAACTGGTCGCGGGCATGGTGCCCACCGTCGGGATCTTCCTCAAGCCGGTCGTCAGTGCGATGTTCACCGGGACCAAGGCGCTGGCCCGCGCGGTGCAGAATTCGATCGACGCGGGCTGTGTGGCGCCGAATGTGTATCCGCCGCTCGAAATCGGTGACGCCGTCATCGAGCCGGTGCGGGTTCCCCAGCCCATCGAGGATCTGGCCGCGCTGGTCATGAACGCCGACGGCACCTGCACGCCCGTCGCGGAACTGACCATGGCCACCGTCGTCGAACGCGCACGCGCCTTCCTCGACAGCGGCGCCGTAGCGGTGGACCGAATCGCGATGAATGAGGCCGCCGACGCATTGCAGGTGTTCCTGGCGAGCAACCGGGTGGCCAAGGTAATGCTCATGCGCCGCGCCGACGACCTCGGACCGCTGGTCGAGGCTCTGGACATGGGCCCGCTGACCTTCCTGGCCAATCTCGGTGCCGACGTCGCCGAAGGCACGGCGCTCGACACGGTGCCGTTGGCGCAGGTCCGGGTCGAGAACGCCTTCGATCTCGCGACACTGACCCTCGACATCACCAGCCTGCTGTTCTCGGCGGGTACCACCATCGCCGGGTTCACCGGAATCGCCGGAACGGTCACCACGCCGCTGTCGGTCGTGCAGAAACTGGTGTTCGCGCCGACCGATTACGGCGCGCCGATCGTGCGTGGTGTCATCCAATCGATGTGCGCCGTCTAAGCTGCGGCGGCGCGGCGATCATGGCACTGTGCTTCGATCAGGTCAGTTGTCCAACAGAGCTACTACCCAGAAGGTGAGCATGCACGATCAGTTCTCGTCCGGAATCGGCCGTCGTGAAGTTCTGGCCGGGGCGGCCGGTGTTGTCGCGGGCGTGTCATTGGTGGGGCTCACACCCGCCGCCGCGGTGCCCGCCGAGGTGCCCAAATTCGCCCCGAAAGCCGGGCGCAGCGTGCGGGTGCTGATCACCGGCGACGCGGGCACCGGCACCCGCACCCAGTGGGCGGTCGCCGACGCGGCCCGTGCGTTCCACGCGCGTGAACCGTTCGCGATGGCGGTCGGACTCGGGGACAATATCTACGACTCCGGTCCCAGCGGCCCCGACGACGTCCAGTTCGCCACGAAATTCGAGGATCCCAATGCGGGACTGGACTTTCCGTGGGCCATGGTGCTGGGTAACCACGACACCTCCGGGATATTCCCCGGTGACGGCGGCTGGCTCGCGCGCGGCAATCACGAGGTCGAATATCACGCGAAGTCGTCGCGGTGGTGGATGCCCAGCCGCTACTACTCGGTGCGGGTGCCCGAGCAGAACCCGGTCGTGGAGTTCTTCGTCCTCGATCTCAACCCGCTCGCGGCCTACATTCCACCGCTGCTCGACCCCTACTGGGCGGTGGACGGTCCGTACATGAACGCCCAGCGCGCATGGCTCGACGGGGCGTTGGCCGAATCGACCGCACAGTGGAAGATCGCCTGCACCCACCACCCCTACCTCAGCAACGGCCCGCACGGCGACGCGGGCAATTACGAGGGCCTGCCCATCGAGCCGCTCAACGGCGTGCACGCCAAGCGTTTCTTCGAAGACCATGTGCTCGGCAAGGTGTCGTTCCTGCTCTCGGGCCACGACCACACCTTGCAGGTCCTCGAGCCGACACCGGCGACCAAGGGCACCCGCCAGATCGTGTCGGGTGCGGCGGGTAAGACCTCGGGCGGGCAGCCGCGCCTGACGGCCGGTGGTCACGGCGCACTGTTCGAAACCCAGCACGAACTGGGGTTCATGGTCATGGACCTCACGGCGAACTCGGTGAACCTGCGCGTGCTCACCGTCGACCCGGCCTCGGGCGCGAGCACCCAGGTCTTCGACCGCCGACTCGGCTGAACTCGACCGCCGGCGGTGGCGGGAGGATGATCGACGGATGGGCTTCTATACCGATCGGATCCTCCCGCACATCGTCGACAAAGTGTGCGGGGTGGCCCAGAACGGGCCATTACGCGAGCGGGCATGCGCCGCATTGCACGGCACTGTTGTCGAGGTCGGCTTCGGGTCGGGCAACAACATCGGGTTCTATCCCGCCGCGGTCGAGCGGGTCAGTGGGGTCGAACCCGCGGACACCGCGTGGAAGATCGCGGCGAAACGTGTTGCGGCGAGCTCGGTTCCGATCGAACGCGCCGGTCTGGACGGTGAGTCGCTACCGTTTCCCGACGCCACCTTCGACACCGCGCTGTCCACCTTCACCCTGTGCACCATCCCCGATGTCGCCGCGGCACTCGCCGAGATCCGCCGGGTACTGCGACCCGGTGGCACGCTGCACTTCGTCGAACACGGGCTCGCGCTGGAGGAGTCGGTGCAGACCTGGCAGCACCGACTCGACCCGATCCAGCAGAAGATCGCGGGCGGCTGTCACCTCAACCGTGACATCGCGGGCCTGATCACCGGCGCGGGCTTCGAGATCACCGAACTCGACCGCTTCTACCAGCCGGGCGCCCCGAAAGCCTTCGCGGCGTTGTCCCTCGGTGTCGCCGGACGGCCCTGAGACCCGCACCGCCGATCACCACGATTCGACCAGCGGGGCGTCATGTTCGCGCCGCCGCCATTCGTCGGTGAGACGGCCCAGCCGGTGCGGTGCGGCGATGCTGCGCAGGCTCGCGATCTTGTCGTCGCGCAACTCGAGGATCGCGACGCCGAGGACTCGATCGTCGAGCGTGACGAGCACGGCCGGGCAGCCGTTGACCACGACGGCGTGGATCGAGGGTGAACCACCGGCGAGTCGGCGCTTGGCCTGCGTCGGTGTGAAACCCGCCCGCACCACGCTGGCGAGCCGCTGCGGGGTCGCGTAGCGGATCAGCTTGACGGCCAGCCCCCCGAAGCCGTCGGAGATCCCGGTCGCGTCGTCGGTCAGTAGCGCGATCAGCCGATCGGTGCGGCCCGAGGTGGCGGCATCGACGAACGCCTCGACGATGTGACGCGCGGCAGCACGGTCGAGGTGAGTGGCGTTGCGGGCGACGGTGATCCGCCCCCTGGCACGGTGGAGGTGTTGCTGGCTCGCCGAGACGGTGATGTCGAGGATCTCGGCGATCTCGGCGTGCCGGTACGCGAAGGCCTCGTGCAGCACGTACACGGCGCGTTCGGTGGGCGAGAGCCGTTCCATCAGGGTCAGCACCGCCAGGGTCACCGATTCGCGCTGCTCGACGGTGTCGGCGGGGCCAAGCATCGCGTCGCCGTCGAGGAGCGGTTCGGGCATCCAGGTACCGACCGCGCGCTCGTGGCGCGCCTTCGCCGAACGGAGTCGGTCGAGCGCCAGATTGGTGACGATCTTGGTCAGCCACGCCTCCGGCACCTCGACGTACTCGCGGTCGGCGGCCTGCCACCGCAGGAACGCGTCCTGCACCGTGTCCTCGGCGTCGGCGGCCGAGCCGAGCAGGCGGTAGGCGATCGAGGCCAGCCGGTGACGGCTGGCCTCGAAGTGCGCCACGGTGGCAGTGTCCATGAGCACGACTCTAGGCGGCGACCGTGTCGGAGGAGTGCTCGTGGCCGGTCGCCAAACGGTACTTGTGCGTCGGCTTTCCGAGGTTCGGGCGGCTCAGGGTCCAGGCGGACATCCCGAGGATCGACGACTTGACGCGGACGGCGGGCCGACCGAGCAGAGCCCACGACCTCGATCGCGCGTCACCGTCGACCAGCTGGAAGATCGCGTCCTTGCGGCCGAGGCTGATGTGGTTGCCCACGTAGGACAGCGTGGTCTTCGAGACCTTGCGCCCGGTGCGGTCGCCGATGATCGCGGCCGTCGCCTGCATGCTGGTGAACCCCGCGGAAGCGCACGACATCGGCAGCGGTCGGCCGTTGTCTCCGATGACGAAGACACTGTCACCGGCCACGTAGACATCCGGGTGCGAGACCGAGCGCATCTGACGGTCGACGGTGATCTGGCCGTTGGGTTCCACCGCGAGGCCGCTGGCCGCGGCGATCGGGTGCACGGCGAAGCCCGCGGCCCACACGGTCGCATCGGCGACGAACGTGGTGCCGTCGGCGGCGATCGCGGCCGACGCCTCGACACGCTCGATGGTGGTGTGCTCGTGGATCGCGATTCCGAGCCGGTCGAAGGTGCGCAGCAGGTGGCGGCGGGCCCTGGGGCCCAACCAACCGCCGAGTTCACCGCGGGTGGCGAGGCTGACTCGAAGCCCCGGCCGGGATTCGGCGATCTCGGTGACGGCCTCGATCGCGGTCAGGTTGCCACCGACCACCAGCACATGACCGTGCTCGCCCAGCTCGTCCAAGCGTGCGCGCAGCCGCCGCGCCGCCGGCCGCGCGGCCACGTGGAAGGCGTGCTCGGCGCCGCCGACCACATCGTGATCGGCGGCGGTGCTGCCGAGCGCGTAGAGCAGGGTGTCGTATTCCAGCCGGTCGAGGCCATCGCCGTCGGCGACAGTGACAATCCGACGCTCGACATCGACGGCCTCGACCCGCGCCACCCGCAACCGGATGCCGGTGCCCGCGAAGATCTCCGCCAGCGGGCGGTGCCGCAGATCCTGCCCGGCCGCGAGCTGATGCAGGCGCAGCCGCTCCACGAAATCGGGTTCGGCGTTGACAACGGTGATCTCGAAGTCGTCGGAGTGGAGTTGGCGGGCCAGGTATCCGGCGGAGAACGCTCCGGCATATCCGGCCCCGAGGACGACGATACGGTGCTTCATGATTCGCTCCTGTCTGCTTCGCGTGCACCCTGAACGAGACAGCTCGCGATTTCCTGACAGGCTCGACATGTGACGTGGGTCACCTCAGGGTTGCCCCGGGTCGATTCCGGACCGAATGTCAGCGGTTGGCGGTGGTGGAGGCGAGGAATTCGGTGATGGCGGTGGCGACGGTGATGGGTTGGTCGAGCATGGACAGGACGTAGGCGTCGTCTATTTCGACGAGGCGGGAGTGGGGGATGAGGGAGGCCAGACGGGTGCCGTGGGATCGGGGCATGACTTTGCCTGCGCTGGACCAGAGGATGAGGGTTTCGCCGGGGAAATGTTGGAGGGCTTCGGTGTTGGCGACGAGTTCGCGTTTGTCGAAGCCCGAGCGGGTGTAGGCGAGGAGGTCGGCACGGATGCCGGGGTCGCGCAGGCCCGGTTCGGTCCACGCGTGGACGAGAGCGTCGGGGAGGGGGAATTTGGCCATCCAGCCGAACATCAGAGGGCTGCGGCGGAGCCAGCCGATGCGCATCTGGCGCAGGGCCAGGGTGACGCCGCCGGGCAGGGCTGAAGCGAGGGTGGCGGTTTTGCCGGGGAGGCCGGGTGGGAAGTTGTCGAAGGCTTCGCTGGGGAAGATGATCAGCCGGCCGACGCGGTCGTCGAGGCCATAGGCGGTGAGGAACAGGGCGCCGCCCCAGTCGGAGTGCACGAGGGTGACATCGTGCAGGTCCAGCGCGGTGAGGAAGTCGGCGACGAGCTGGTTGAGGCCGCGCAAGCTCAGGTCGGTGCCTGGGCGCAGCGGTTCGGGGTGTGCGCCCAGTGGCAGGTCGGGCAGGACGTAGCGGAAGCCGGTGGGCAGGTGGTCGATGACCGAGTCCCAGACGGTGTGGTTCATCAGCAGCCCGTGCAGCAGAACCACCGGAGGACCGTCACCGAGTTCGCGATAGTGGATCCGGCCCGCATCGAGTTCGACGGTCGGCATGACAATCCTCCCTTGCGCTCACGGTTAGAGCATTCACTCTAGTGCGTTTGCTCTAGTCTGGTGGGGTGAGCGAGCAGATGTCAACGAGTACCCGTGAGCGCCTGGTGAGCGCGGTCGCCGAACTGATGCGTGTACACGGGTACAGCGCGATCACCGTCAAACAGATCACCGCCGCCGCCGATGCGCCGATGGGGTCGCTCTACCACCACTTTCCGCAGGGCAAAGTGCAGATCGCGGCCGAGGCGCTGCGCGGCACCGGCGCGGTCTACATCCAGCTACTGCCTCTGCTGATGGACCCACACGAGGACCTGCGGGTGGCCGTGCCCGCCGCGTTCGACGACGCCGCGCGCACACTCGAGGAGTCCAGGTGGATGAACATGTGCCCGGTCGGCACGGTCGCGGGCGAGATCGCCGACAGCGAACCGGCATTGCGCGAGGTCGCCGCCGAGGTGGTGCGGGACTGGATCGACCGGGGCACAACATATTTCGTCGGCCGTGGGGTCGAGGAATCCGCGGCACGCGAGCTGATCGTGGCGATGCTGGCGGCGTTGGAAGGGGCTTTCATTCTCGGCCGCACACTGCGTTCGGCCGAACCGTTGCGGGCGGCAGGTCGGGCGATGGCGGCGCGAGTGGATATCGTGCTCGCCGAGCGCGAGGGCTCTGCCATCGATCGTTGATCACCTGACACGCCACGCGGCCGTGTCACGGGCCCTGTGACACGGCGGTGGTTGTGCGAGTGGATATTTCATCACGCGGCGGCGAGCGCTCCGGTGATCTTGCGGGTCATCTCGGCCATCGTCGTGTTGGGCTGGGTCTGATAGAGCTGGGCGGTGTCGATGGCGACGGCGATGGTGTTGCGGAAGTTCTCGGCCTCGACCGGGTCGTGCTCGCCGAGCAGGCTCATCGCCGCGGTGAGGGCGGGCAGCACCTGATCGGCGAGCTCGGCGACCGACGAGCCGCTCAGTGCGATGCGTCCGGATTTCTCGGCCAGCACATGGCCGACCAGACCGGTCGCCGACGACAGCGCGATGCTGCCGGTCGTGGCGATCTTGTGCGGCTTGCTGGTAGCCGCACCCGCGGCGGCGAGGAGGGAGACGGCGCCGTACGCGGCGGTCCGCAGGGTGGTCTTCTCCTGGGTGGTGAGGTTGACAGACATGGTGGTTCTCCTTGGGTTGTGTTGCGAGGGAAGGGGATCGGTGCTGGGTCAGCGGGTCGTGGCGGTGGTGGTGATGGTCTCGATCTCGCGGACGGCGTCGGCGACGGCGCGGAAGTCCTTGCGCAGGATCGCACCGTGGTTGCTGGCGACCTTGGCGCTGACGCGGATGTTCGGGTTGCGGACCAGTGCGTCATCGAGGCCGGCGCGGATCTTCTCCTGCTCGTCGCCACGGCTGCCGAACGAGGTTCCCGAAGCGACCACGTACCGCACCGGGACGGTGATCGCGTCCAGCACCGGGCCCAGCGCGCTGACGCGGGAGAGTTTGCCGATCTCGATATTGCTCTCGGCCTGCTGCTGTGCGGTCAGCCGTGGTGCGAGGCCGGTCGGGCGAGCCAGCGGCAAGATCCAGCTCAGCCGCTTGAACAGCTTGCGGATCCGCAGCTCCATCGCCTCGTCGAGCCAGTCGTAGGGGAACGCGCCGTCGACGAGGACCGCGCCGAGGGCGCCGTCGGGATAACGGCTGGTCCAGTGCGCTCCGAGGACCGCGCCGTAAGACCAGCCGACCAGGATCGGCTTCTCGGTGATGCCCCTGGCCGCGAGGACGGCGTCGATGTCGCGCACGCAGGTGTCGAAGGAGTAGTCGGCCGATTTCTTCGACTTGCCGCGGGCCCGCTCGTCGAAAGTGATGTGGCGGTAGCCGGGACCGAGCTCGGCGATGACCTTGCGCCAGTAGCCCTGGGTGGCGAACTGGCCGTTGAGGTAGACCACCGGGGTGCCGGTGCCGCCGGTGTCGGTGACGGCCAGTTCGGTGTCGTCGATCGACACCATGCCGGTCCATGCGGTGGTGGTCGGGCTGGTGGGGTTCGAGGAGGTCATTGCCATGTCCTTGCGTTGCGCTGTTCGGGCTTTACTGAATGATTAAGACAGTAGGTTGCGTTCACTGTTCTGTCAACATCAGATGTCACCCAAAAGGCGTGCTGGAGAGCATTTGTGCAGAATCATTGCAATGAATATGACAGTGAATGCAAAGAAGAAGCACGTTGCACGTTGCAATGAGATGAGGGTGAATGCATACTTGGTGCGGTACGGGTGACGAGCCGAGTACCTGTCGACAGAGAGGTGACCAGTAGCGATGCCCGGAGGCAGACTCGACGACGTGGACCGCAGGCACATTGCCGCGGGCCTGGCCGAAGGACTCGGATACGCCGAAATCGGGCGGCAGCTGGGTCGGCCCGCCTCGACCGTCATGCGCGAGGTGACCCGCAACGGCGGACCCGACGACTACCGACCCGAACGCGCCCAGCAGGCCACCGAACAGCGCGCGCGCCGACACAAACAGGCCAAGCCCCCGGCACCCCCGATCCCGGACAACGCGCACGGGCGCGACCCCGAGGCGGTAGCGGAGTTCACCGAATCGTTCACCACCCTGCTCATCGAGCAGGGTCTGCCCAGGATGGAAGCCAGAGTGCTTGCCTGCCTGCAGATCACCGACTCGGGGGCGCTCACGGCCGCCGAACTGGTCGAACGACTGCGCGTGAGCCCCGCCTCCATCTCCAACGCGGTGGCCTTCCTCGAACAGCAGGGAATGCTGCGCCGCGAACTGGTCCCCGGCGCACGGCGCGAGCGCTACGTCATCGACGACGACATCTGGCTACGCAACCTCGTCGCCTCCGTGCAGATGCAGAACGCCCTGGCCGCGATCACCCGGCGCGGAGTCGAGATCCTCGGCCCCGACACTCCTGCGGGCGCACGCTTCGAACAATCCGCCGAATTCGTCGTCATCGTGGGCGCGGCGCTGCGGCAGGCGATGGAACAGTGGCGAGAGCGGTTGGCCGAGCGCAGCGCCTAACGAGGGCGATCGAGGACCAGGCGGGCGACCAGCGCTCGGTGATCGGCGCCGGGCAGTGCGACGGTTTCGACGGTGGTGGCGTGCGCGTCGGCGACGAGGAAGTGGTCGATCCCCACGAAGGGGGGCACGCGTTTGTCGGTGGGGTAGGTGACCAGATGGCCCGCGCCCGCTTGTTCGGCGGCATCGGCGAAACGGCCCGATGCCATGGCGCGGAAGCGTGCGTGATCGTAGGTGGCGTTGAAGTCGCCGCCGACGATCGCCGGGCGGTCGGTGGGGGACCGGCGCAGGATCTCGTGCAGGCGGGAGAGCTCGTCGGCCCAGACGCCGATGTCGTAGACGGGCGGGACGGGGTGGAAGGCATAGACCGCCACCGGGCCGAGATCGGGGATGGTCGCGGTGGCCGAGATCTGGTTGAGGACATACCCGTCGTATTCGACGGTGTCGGACAACGGGTATCGGCTCCAGATGCCGGTACCGCTGGCCGTCTGGCCGGGGGCGAGATAGCGGTGGGGCAGGAGCTGGTCGAGGCCTGCGCGAGACAGGCTCTCGACGGCCGGGCGGGTGAGCTCGTTGACGGTGAGAATCGCGATGTCACGGGCCCGCACCTGGTCGACGAGCGCGCCCGGATCGGCACCGTCGAAGAGCAGATTGGCCTGCATCGCCATGATCGGATGTCCGTCACCACCGGTCTGCGCGACATACAGCGGCGCCTGCGTCGCGATACCCGCGCCCGCCACGACCACGGCCACCCCGGTCGCGATCCACTGCCTGGTCGCCGCGAAACCGACGGCACCGAGCACCGCACCGCCCATCAGATACGGTGCCCCCGACGCCGCCAGGACGAGTGGTTCCAGCGTCCACCGGTTGAAATGCAATGCGACCCCCGCCGCCCCGGCCAGCGTCGCCGCCCCGGCCAGCAGGCGGACACCGCTCCGAACTACCTGCGCTCTCACCTCGCCAGCCAAGCACGCGCCGGCGATGTAGGCGAATTCGTCTTCGGATCCGGCGGAGTTCTGCTCACACCGAGTCTGTGGCGCCGAGCAGCGGCGCAACGGTCCCGAGCAGGGTAGGTGGCGCGTCGGGTGCGCGAATGGTGGTAGGAAAGGGGGCGTGTCGGCATCTGGTGAGAATTCTGGTTCGAACGGGCGGTCCCGCGCGGAGGACGAGGTGGTGGAGCTGGTCAGCAAACTGATCCAGTTCGACACCTCCAATACCGGCGAGCTGGCCACCACCAAGGGCGAACGGCAGTGCGCCGAGTGGGTGGCACAGCAATTGCACGAGGTCGGCTACGAGACCGAATACGTCGAGTCGGGTGCGCCGAGGCGCGGGAATGTGTTCGCGCGGTTGCAGGGCGCCGATTCGAGTCGCGGCGCGCTGATGATCCACGGGCACCTCGACGTGGTACCCGCCGAGGCCGCCGACTGGAGCGTGCACCCGTTCTCGGGTGCGGTCCGCGACGGCTACGTGTGGGGGCGCGGCGCCATCGACATGAAGGACATGGTCGGGATGACCCTGGCCCTGGCCCGCCAGTTCAAAGCCGAAGGCACAGTGCCGCCACGGGATCTGGTGTTCGCGTTCCTCGCCGACGAGGAGAACGGCGGCAAATGGGGCTCGCAGTGGCTGGTGGACAACCGGCCCGACCTGTTCGACGGTGTCACCGAGGCGGTCGGTGAGGTCGGCGGGTTCTCGCTGACCGTCCCGCGACCCGACGGCACCGAACGCAGGCTCTACCTGGTGGAGACCGCCGAGAAGGGCCTGGGCTGGATGCGGTTGCGCGCCAAGGCCCGCGCCGGGCACGGGTCGTTCCTGCACGAGGACAACGCGGTCACCATCCTCGCCGAAGCCGTCGCGCGCCTGGGCCGCCACACCTTCCCGGTGGTGCTCTCGGATTCGGTGGCCGAATTCCTCGCCGCGGTCAGCGAGGAGAGCGGGTTGGCCTTCGACCCGCACGGACCCGATATCGAAGGCCAGCTGGCCAAGCTGGGCACCATCTCGCGCATCATCGGCGCCACCCTGCGCGATACCGCGAATCCGACGATGCTGCAGGCCGGATACAAAGCCAACGTCATCCCGCAAACCGCGGAAGCCGTGGTCGACTGCCGAGTGGTGCCGGGGCGGCAGGCGGCGTTCGAACGCGAGGTCGACGAACTGATCGGACCCGATGTGGAGCGGGAATGGATCACCAAACTCGACTCCTACGAGACCACTTTCGACGGCCACCTCGTCGACGCCATGAACGACGCGGTCCTGGCCCACGACGCACAGGGGCGCACCGTGCCCTACATGCTCTCCGGCGGCACCGACGCGAAAGCGTTCGCTCGCTTGGGGATTCGCTGCTTCGGTTTCGCGCCGTTGCAGCTGCCGCCGGAGCTGGACTTCACCGCCCTGTTCCACGGGGTGGACGAGCGGGTGCCGGTGCAGTCACTGGAATTCGGAACCCGCGTGCTGGAACACTTCCTTCTGCACAGCTGACCTCGACCCGAAAGGTCCTCCATGAGTTACCACCCGTATGACGCGCTGCCCCAGGTGCCCTCGTTCACCGTCACCTCCGCCGACATCACCGACGGTCAGCCCTTGGCCAACGATCAGGTATCGGGGGTGTTCGGGTCGGGCGGCAAGGACATCTCACCACAGCTGAGCTGGTCCGGATTCCCGGCAGAGACCCAGAGTTTCGCGGTGACGGTGTTCGATCCGGACGCACCGACCGCCTCCGGGTTCTGGCACTGGGCCGTCGCCAACATTCCCGCCTCGGTGACCTCGCTCGACGTCGGCGCGGGCAGCGAGGGCGGGGTCTTGCCCGCCGGTGCGGTCACCCTGCGCAACGACGGTGGATTTCCCGGCTTCGTCGGTGCCTCCCCGCCGAAAGGCCATGGCCCGCACCGGTATTTCGTGGTCGTGCACGCGGTCGATATCCCCGAACTCGAGATCGGACCGGACGCGACGCCCGCCTACCTCGGGTTCAACCTGTTCTTCCACACCCTGGCCAGAGCCACCCTGATCGGCACCTACGAACAGCACTGAGACACACAACAGCGGTGGCCCTGAGACTTCCAGGGCCACCGCTGTTTTCGCAATCACTTCACGTTGACGACATGCTCCGGCGGGGTCGCGGCGTAGAGCTCGGAGATGGTCTCGGCGTACTTGTTCGAGATCGGGGTCCGCTTGAGCGACATCTTCGGGGTCAGCTCGTCACCGCCGGGCTCCCACAGGTTCTCCACGATCACGAAACGCTTGATCTGCTCCACCCGGGAGAGCTTGCGGTTGCCCGCGAGCACCGCTTCCTTGACCTCGTCGACGATCTCCTGACGCCGGGCCAGTTCCGCGTGGGTGGCGTCGGTGGCACCGAAGTCCTTGGCGCGCAACGCCGCCACGTCGGGATCGAGCATGATCAGGGCGGTGATGTAGGCGCGGGCCTCGCCGATCGCGACGGCCTGGCCGATCATCGACGAGGCGGCCTTCATGGCGTTCTCGATATTGGAGGGGGCGATGTTCTTGCCCGCTTCGCTGATGATCAGTTCCTTCTTGCGATCCACGATGCGCAGATAGCCGTCGGCATCGAGGGTGCCGATATCGCCGGTGTGCAGCCAGCCGTCGTCGTCGATCGCCTCGGCGGTCTTGTCGGGCATATTGCGGTAGCCGGGGGTGATGATCGGGCCACGGATGAGGACCTCGCCGTCGGCGTCGAGACGCAGCTCCACACCGTCCATGACGCGTCCGACCGAACCGGGGCGCGGCTTGTCGATCTCGGTGTAGGTGCCCACGCCCGCGGTTTCCGACATCCCCCACACCTCGCTGACGGCGAAGCCGAGGCCGAGGAAGTACTCGAGGGTCTCCGGCGGCACCGGCGCGGCACCCGACGCCGCGACCTTCAGCTCGGCGAATCCGAGCGCCTCGCGCAGCTTCGACAGCACGAGGGTGTCCGCGATCTTGTGCTGCACGCCGAGCAGCAGCGAGCTCTCACCGGCCAGGTTCGCCTTGGCCTGCGCGACACCGACCCCGATCGCCCAGTTGGCGAGCGCCTTCTTGACCGGGCTCGGTTCGACCGCGAGCTTGTTCTCGATACCGGCCTTGATCTTCTGCCACACCCGCGGCACACCGAAGAACACCGTCGGGCGGGCATCGGGCAGGGCGGCGGCGATCTCGCGCGGGTCGGTGACGGTGGTGATCTGGATGCCGGTGAGCAGGCTCATCGCGTGCGCGGAGATGCGGTCGGCGACGTGCGCGGCGGGCAGATACGACACGGCCCGGTCGTCGAAACCGACCGGCAGCGGACCCGAGACCAGGCCGACGACCTGGGCGATCACATTGCTCTGGGTGAGCTCGACGCCCTTGGACGGGCCGGTGGTGCCGGAGGTGTAGATCAAGGTGGCCAGGTCGCCGGGCTGGACCGCCTGCCAGGCCGCGTCGAAGTCGAAGTCCGGTGCGGGATCGGATTCGAGCTGAGTCAGCGTGACGGTGCCCTCGGCGGTGCCGTCGACGATGACCGTGTGCTCCACCACGGCACCCGAGGCGCGGATCGTGTCGAGGAACGCCTGTTCGGTGATGACCACCTTGTTGCCCGCGTTGGCGAACACGTGCGCGATCTGTTCGGTGGAGCTGGTGTTGTACACCGAGAACGGGATAGCGCCCAGGTGCAGGGCGGCGGTGTCGATCAGGTTGAACTCGGGCCGGTTGGTGAGCATGATGCCGACCGCGTCGCCGTGGCGGACCCCGAGTTTCGCCAACCCCGCGGCCAGTGCGCGCACCCTCGTCGCATACTCGGCCCAGGTGATCTCCTGGGTGCCGCCGACCGTGCGCAAGGCGATCTGGTCGGGCCGCAACGCGGCGGTTTGCTGGAAGGCGGCGGGCACGGTGTGCACCGTGACCCCGGATGCGTGCGCGAAACCGATGTCTGTCATATCCCTGTTCCCATAGGCCGAGCTGGACTCCGAGCCAATGCGAGTGAAACTGTCTCGTTATCTCGAGACGAGGACGTCGGCAGTGGCGTGGCTCACTTATCGTAACCGGACATACGGGATTGCGAGGGGGGTTACCGGCGACTGCGCGGCCGCCACCACGACCGCACCCGGCCCGATCGCTCGTCGTCCGCGAGCGGATCGGCGGGGATGGTGTGCTGGCGGTGGCGCCGTTTGGCCTGCAGGTATTGCCTGCCGCGCGAGGATTGCAGGGCGATGGTGAGGGCGATCGGCTCGACGGTGATCCCGGCCTCGGTCAGTGCCAGGCACTTGTCGGGGTTGTTGGTGAGCAGCCGGACCCGGGTGAGTTCGAGGTCGCGCAGTGCGTGTGCGGCGGGTTCGTAGCGGCGGGTGTCGGCGTCGAGACCGAGGCGCCGGTAGCTGTCGAAGGTGTCGACGCCGGACTGTTCGCTTTCCCGGTAGCCGCGGGCTTTCCAGATCAAGCCTGCCCCGCGGCCCTCCTGTTCGAGGTAGACGAGCACACCCGCGCCCTCGGCCTGGATGCGGTCCATCGACTCGGTGAGTTCCCCGCCGCAGTCGCAGTCGTCGGAGCCGAGGCCCTCGCCGTAGAGGCAGCGCGAATGCATGCGTACCAGGCACCCGTCGCGGGGTTCGCCGAAGATGAACAGGTGCCCGCCGTCGTCGCGGTCGGGGATCTCGATGACCCGGATCGGCAGCTGCGTGCCCCGGCGACCCAGTCGGTGTGCGGTGTCGGCACCGGCTCTCCCGGTCCTGGCACCGCCGAACGACAGTATGGTCAACGATCCTCCGTGCGTGAACAGGGCGGCGAGGCGCCGGTGCCGGACAGGCGCGAGCTGAATGTCGCGACCTTACCCCCGGATCAGACCGACGGCGCGTACAGACGCACGATGCGGTCGATCTCTTCGGTACTCGGCATCGACACCGCCACCGCGCCCAGATTCTGGGTCGGGATCATCGCCGCAGTGGCCCACACGAAATCAGTTGCGGTGAGCGGGGTTCGGGAGTTGACGAGCCGATAGGCCAGCGCGCCGGTGAAGGCGGCCGCGGCGCCGACCGAGGCCTTGAGTACCTGCGGGAAATGGTCGATGACCGTCTCGATCGTGTCGGAAGCGACCACACACCGGAAGTTCTCGACTGTGCACACGGTGCCGACGCCGAGGCCACGCAGCAGCCGGGCGATATCGGCGGCGGATTCGGCCGGTACGTCGGGCAACAACGCGTCGAGATCCGCGGCAGCGCCGACCAGGTAGTCGACCGCGCCCAGGTACCGGTAGAGGCTCTGCGGCACCGGCATACCCGGTGTCGGACACACGATGACGGGCGGTTTGGGTCGCATCTGCGACACCACAGACAGCACCTGCTCGATCACCGTCGGTGGTGGTTCGAAGCTCAATATCACCACATCCGAGGCTTCCAGAGCGGCGCGCAGTTCGGGGCGGTGCAGGTCTTCGTCCTGGAGCTGGACGCGGTTGTCGCGGCAGCCGATGATGCGGCTCTCCCCGTTGGGTGTGATCACCACCGCGGTGACCAGCGAGGTCGCGAACGGGACCACCTTGACCAGATCGAGGTGGACGCCTTCGGATTCGATGAATTCGAGGATGCGCCTGCCGTATTCGTCGCCGCCTACGGCACACACCAGGTGCACACCGATGCCGAGGCGGGCCGCGGCGACCGCCCGGTTGAGTCCTTTGCCGCCGGGGTGCCCGGTGAAGCTGCCGCTGGAGGCGTTGTCGGCGTCGGGGAAGGTGTCGACTCGATAGAGATGATCGATGACGGCGTCCCCGAAAACCGTGACGACACCGCGTCGTGCGGGGACGGTGGCGGGCTGCACGACCGACGGCCCGGACATCGGATAACCCGAATCGGTGGCGAGCAGACCGGCGAGCGCGGTGAACGCATGGTGCTCGGACACCGTGCGCAATCGTTTGACGGTGGGCACATCAGGAACGGGGTCGACGTCGAGCAGGGTGTGCAGGGCGACCCACTGTTCGGTCAAGGCCTCTCGACGTTCCCCGAGGTTATCCGCATAAAGGCGTTCGATATCGATACCGACGCCCTCGCGGTCCCGGAACAGGCCCAGCGACAGCACCGCATCCACGATCAACCGGTCCGTCGGCGGCAGCCACTGCACGACCTCGCGCACCACGGGCAGAATCGACGCCTCGGCGGTGACCCCGTTGCGGCGGGCGTGCCGACGCACCGACAGCAGCTCCAGCAGCGGCGCAGCGTCGATCTCGGTGTGGCGCAAGCGTTCTGCGCTCAGGCCCGCATACTTGCCCAACCTGGCCAGGATGCTGCGGATCGCGGCGACGCGGGCATCTTGGGGAACCATCGGCATGCTGCCTCCCGTCAACTTCTCGACGCCGGCGCGCACCGATCGGGGCGGACGCCGCACTGCGATCGCCACAATGCCGGGTTTGCCACGCCCGAAATCCGGCAATTACCTACTAACAATGGCAATTGACCAAGACAAATGGCAAATGCCACACTGGATTACGGGGAGGATGCCCCGCCAGACGCTCGGGGAGGGCGCAGCGCCCCGCCGGGGAAGGCAGGTCCGCGATGGTTATTCATGGCACCGACGACACGTTACGCAGCGACCGCACGCCGGAGTTCGCCGAACGAACCGACACCGGCGGCTGGCGATTGAGCTGGTTGCCCGAGTACACCCTCAGCCGTGAGCAGGCCTGGGCGGGCATGGAACTCGACGAACTCGTCAGCGATCTCGCTGCCGTCCACGACCGGCTCGCACACGCCGAGATCAGTGCCCGTGCCGACCTGCTCGGCATCATCTGGCAGCAGGCACTGATCAAGCTCGCCAAACGCATCGACGCCCGGCAACGCGGCGACAACCCGGCGGCGGGGGAGTCGTTCCACGATCCACCGGCGCAACTGTCGCGGCTACGCCCGGCGCGACCGATAAGCGAGGACCGGGCGCCCCAGGCGTACTACGGCTGAGACCTCAGACCGAGTGGGCGCGGTGTTCGGCGCCGACCGCGTCGGACAGGCAGGCGTAGCCGTTCGCACGCAGGTTGGCGGCGATGCCGCGATGGATGCGGGTGGTCCAGAAGGGGCCGCCGTAGATGAAGCCGGTGTAGCCCTGCAGGAGGGTGGCGCCGGCGAGGATGCGAGCCCAGGCCTGGTCGGGAGTTTCGATGCCGCCGACCGAGATCAGGACCACCCGGTCGCCGACACGGGTGTAGAGACGGCGCAGCACTTCCAGGGACCGTTCGGCCACGGGGGCGCCGGACAGGCCGCCCGCGCCCATGGCTTCGACCTCGGGGGTCGGGGTGTCGAGCCCGTCGCGGCGGATGGTGGTGTTGGTGGCGACGATGCCTGCCAGACCCAGTTCGACAGCGAGGTCGGCCACGGCGTCGATGTCGTCGTCGGACAGGTCGGGGGCGATCTTCACCAGGACCGGCACCGAGACACTGTCGAGCACGGCCTGCAGGATCGGGCGCAGGGATTCGACGGCTTGCAGATCACGCAGACCGGGGGTGTTGGGGGAGGACACGTTGACCACGACGAAGTCCGCGAGCGGGCCGAGTAATCGGGCGCTGGTCGCGTAATCACCTGCGGCGGCGTCGGGTTCGGTGACCTTGGTCTTGCCGATGTTCGCGCCGATCGGGACGGTGGGGTGCGCGCCGTGCAGGCGGGCGGCCGCGGCGGCGGCACCGTGATTGTTGAACCCCATCCGGTTGATCAGGGCGTGGTCGGCGGGCAGCCGGAACAGGCGCGGCGTGGGGTTGCCGGGCTGGGCGTGGGCGGTGACGGTACCGATCTCGGCGAAACCGAAACCGAGTGTGCCCCAGGCGTTCGCGCCGTCGGCGTTCTTGTCGAAACCGGCGGCGAGGCCAAGCGGTGCGGGGAAGTCGACACCGAACGCGGTGGTGGCCAGGATCGGGTCCTCGACCACGGTGAGCTTGCGGGCCAGCCAGCGGGTCGGCGGGAACCAGGTGGCGAAACGCAGGGCGGTGAACACCAGGTGATGCACCCGCTCCGGCGGGATCAAGAACATCAGGCGTAACAGGAGGGCGTACATGGTCGGCTCACAATCCGGGTTCGGGCACAGGCAGGACGGCGTTTTTGCGGCGGCGCAACAGCACCCGGCGACTGCCGTCGGTGTAGGCGCGCACCCGGGACAACTCCCAGCCACCGAATTCGGCCTGGATGGCCAGCCGCATCGAGGCGGTGACCCGGTTGACCTCCGGTGGCAGCCGCAGGGGCACGTATTCGTAGTCGTCGTTGCTGGTTTCCCAGCTCGGCGGTGTCACCGAGCGCGAACTGCGAGATCTGGGAGATTCGGCCATCACTGCCCTCTCTTCCGCTCGTCCGCGCCGATCCGCTGCAGGCCATCACCCACGGCCGAGGCCACGAACAGGTCGCCGGTGCGTTCGTCGACGGTCATGGAGTCGGGCTGGCGCAGCGTCGCGAGCCTGGCCACCTCGACACCGATGCCGGTCGACAGGTCGTAGCCGACGACCTCGTTGCTCTGCGTGCAACTCACCCAGACCAGCTCCGAACGCGGGTCGTAAGCGAGTGCGTAAGGCGACGATGATACCGGGAAACGCTGGCGCAGCACGAGCGGACCGGCCGAGTAGACGAGCAGTTCGCCACCGGCGGTGTCGGCGACGATGATGCGGCCGTGCGGGTCGGTGATGGCGTTGGTGGCGCCGTCACCCGCGCGCAGCATCAGGCCCAGCGCTTCCTCGCCCACGGCGACGACAGCGGTTTGCTTGCGATCGAGGACGGTGATGTTCTCGCCGGTCAACGCGATCGCGTCGGCGGAGACGAGGCCGGTGATCGTGCGGGTGACCGTGCCGTCGGCGTTCAGTTCGCGCAGGGTGCCGTCGGCCGTACCGACGACGAGCGTGCCGTCGGTGCGAGTTTGCACGCTGTGCACGTCACCGTCGACGGGGATCTCGGTGAGCGTGCCGGTGGTCGCGTCGACCCGCAGTACCCGGTCGGTGGCGGCGACGAGCACTTCGCCCGGGGCGCCCTGGGCCAGCGACACGCCGGCGGCAGGCAGGCTGATCGTGCGCGGGGTGGCCGGTGCGGCGGGGTCGATCAGTGCGAGCGCGGTCCCGGCGGTGTCCAGGGCGGCGAGGCGGCCCGTCGAGCGTTCGGCGAGCAGGGCTTTCGTCGCGGCCGCCGGGAAAACCTGACCGGCCGGGTTCGCGGCGGTAGCGGGCGAGACGGCCGCGGTGGCCGGGGGCCTGGTCGGGACATCGGGACCGCCGTCTTCACCGCTGCACCCGGTCAGTACCACCAAAACCGCCGCGCCGACCAACGCAGAGGCGACCGAGCCACGAGGGCGCATGCACCGAACTCCTTCAATCCGCACGAGGTGACTCCGTTGATCACCATCTGACCATGATGACTCACCAGTAGCTTCGACCGGGTGCTCGCGTCGGAGGTGTCGGTGACGCACGTTACTGTTGACGCGTCGACAATTGATTGCCACACAGCGGCAGGAGATCCCCACGATGACCGACCGGACACCAGCGGGTTTCGGCATCGATGACATCTCCGTCGGACCGTTCGCCCACGGCTTCGGCACCACCGACGACGGCCGCCCCTTCGCCTTCCGCACCGACCGCGCCACCCTGACCGTGCAGATATATCGCGCCGACCTGGGCGATGCGGTACCGGGATCCGACGACGTGGTGGCCCAGGCGCACGCTCAGGTGACCGACATCGACCTCGGTGACGAACGCAGCGTCAGCGCCTTCGTGCGCGATCTGCTCCCCGACGCCCACCCTGTCGCGGGGGCGGCGACCAGTGACATCTCCACAGTTCGCGCCATCCTGGGACGGATCAGTGCCGTCATTGATGGTATGTAGATGGTGATGTCTTCCACACTTTTCGCCAGGGCCGCTGCGGCCACCGCCTGCCTCACGGCCCTCGTCGCCCTCGCCGCGTGCGCGGGAACCGCCGACGAGGCCTCGGTCGACGCCGCACGGTCTTCGGCCAACGCCTCCCTCGCCTCCTCTGTCGCGATCTCGGCCAGCAAGGCCAATGTGCCGCTGCCGACCGCCCAGCAACTCGACGCGCAGATCAAGCGCGCGCTCGACCCGAGCCTGCCCGATGTCGAACGCACCGAACTGATCGAAGACGGCGCCGCGTTCTCCGACGCCATCCCCGACATGTACAAGGCGCTGCGCGACAACCCCCACGCGGTGTACGGCGTCGTCGACCCGGTGTTCGACAACCGCGACGGCACCCTCACCGCGACCATGCGCCTGGACAAGGACGGTTCGGGCGCCAATGTGCGTACCACTATCGTGCATTTCGTGCTGCTCGACGGGAAGTGGAAGATCTCGCGCACCGACCTGTGCGGCATCCTGCGCTCGGCCGACTATCGCACCGCCGCCTGCGGCTGAGATGCGCGAATCTCGATCCATGCGGTGGGGCAGGTTCGTCCACCGCCACCGATTCCTCGTGCTCGGCTTCTTCGTGCTGACCGTGCTGGTTTCGGGGTGGTTCGGTCGCGACCTGGCCGACCGCTACACCCAGGAGGGCTGGTTCGACGAGTCGAGCCAGTCGGTGGCGGCGTCCAAACTGGCCGACGAGACCTTCGGCCGTGACACCGACGGCGATCTGATCGTCATCTACACCGCCCCACCCGGCACCACCGTCGACGATCCCGCCGTGCGCGGACCGGTGACGGCGGCGCTGGCCGACCTGCGCAAGCAGTACGGGGAGCGGATCCACAAGATCGACAGCTATTGGGACAGCCCGTTCTCGGCCAATGCCTCCGATCCGACCAAACAGCACGCGTTCGCCAGTATCGGGCTGGCAGGCGGCGGCGGGACCGCGACGGTCAACAACTATCTCGCGTTGAAACCGCACCTGGACGCCGGTGTGCCCGGCGGTGGACCGGGCGGGACCACGGTGCAGCTGGCGGGGCTGCAGCCGGTGGTCGAGGGCATCAATATCGGGATGCAGCACGACATCAAGCGCGCCGAGATCATCGCCTTGCCGATCGTGGCGATCCTGCTCTACTTCGTGTTCGGCGGGGTGATCGGCGCGCTGCTGCCGGTGCTGATCGGTGGACTCACCATTCTCGGCACTTCCGGGATCTTGCGGGTGCTCACCGCCCAGATCGAGGTCAACGTGTTCGCCAGCGCGGTGATGACGCTGGTCGCGCTCGGGTTGGCGATCGACTACGGACTGTTCACGGTGACCCGGTTCCGGGAGGAACTGGCCGCCGGACGCTCCGTCGAGGACGCGACCGCACGCACCGTCGCCACGGCGGGGCGCACCGTGCTGTTCTCCGCGGGGATCATCGCTCTGAGTCTCGGTGCGCTGTTCATCTTCCCGAACGGGGTGCTGCGGTCGGTGCCCTACGGCGGTATTTCCGCGGTGATGCTGGCGGCGCTGTTGTCGGTCACCGCACTGCCCGCCGCGTTGAGTATCGCCGGACACCGGATCGACTGGCTGGGCTGGAAACGTTTCTCGCGCAGCAAGACCGAAGCCCAGATCGATGCCGGGTTCTTCTCCCGGCTGGCACAGTGGGCGATGCGAAGGCCATGGGCGGTGGTCATCCCGATCGTGCTCGGCCTGCTGGCACTGAGCATTCCGTTGCGCCACATCGAGTTCGGTGGCATCAGCGAGAAATATCTGGCCGCCGACAATCCGGCGCGGGTGGCCCAGGAAGACTTCGATCACCTGTTTCCCGGATTCCGCACCGAACCGTTGAAGCTGATCGTGGTCGGAGCGTCGCCGCAGGAGCTGAGCGATATCCGGTTCGAGGCCAATCAGGTTCCCGGGCTGACCGGGCGGTTCGAACCGGCGGCGCCGACCAAGGACAACGTCAATGTGCTCTCCGCCGGGCTCGGTGACAAACGCGACGCCGACCGGGTGATCGACGCGTTGCGTTCGCTGCCAGCGCCACCGGGCGTGCAGGTGATGGTCGCCGGTATCCCCGCGCTCGAACGCGACAGCATCAACGGGTTGATCGACGGGCTGCCGCTGCTGTTGGCGATTCTGATCGCGGCGGCGCTGGCGCTGATGATCGTGGCATTCCGGTCGGTGATCCTGGCGGTGAAGGCCGTCGCGATGAGTGCGCTCAGTTTGGTCTCGACCCTGGGCGTGCTGACCTGGATCTTCGTGGAAGGGCACGGGTCGGAGGCCTTCCAGTTCACGCCCGGACCATTGATGTTCGCGGTGGTGGCGTTGATCGTGACGGTGATCTTCGGGTTGTCCACCGACTACGAGGTGTTCCTGCTGTCCCGGATCGCCGAGAAACGGGCCGCGGGTGCCGATGCCGCCGAGTCCATCCGCTACGGCGTGGCCCACACCGGCGGGGTGATCACCTCGGCGGCGGCGATTCTGATCGTGGTCACCGGGGCGTTCGGGTTCTCGGATCTGGTGCTGATGAAATACATCGCCTACGGGATGATCGTGGCGCTGGTCATCGACGCCACGATCATCCGGATGGTGCTCACCCCGGCGCTGCTGAAGATCATCTGGAAGTAGCCGGGACACAGGGGTGGATGTGGCGTTGGCGAGACCGCGGGTGAATCCTTCGGATCTTGGATAGCTCTGGAGTTGCCAGGTGTGCGGGCCTATGATGAAACGGCTTGTTCAACTCGCTACGTGGGCTTCCCACGGCCCGATGGGAGCGCGGAAGGGAGCAAAATGGCCGCCGCCTCGGCGCCGACGCTCGTTCGCCGATTGAAACCCCGGGGAGATCAGCGATGGGCTCGTTTCTGCACTGTGGGTCGTCCGGGCAGCAGCGAGCTAGGGGTTTGAAACGGATCGTTCCGATCTGTCCCCCGCCTGCAACGGCATCCTCGGTGCCGAACCGACGGCGCGAAAGATCGCGGCTGCCGAATTCCCCGTACTTGCCTCCTCGATCGGATCCCGGCGCGTAGGCAGCGGGGCTGCACCGACTGCAGAAGGGCTCCGATGATTGTCTCCGAACGGGTTCCTCCTGAAGCGTTTCCGCTGTCGCCCGCGCAGCACGGGATATGGATGGCGCAGCAGCTCACCCCCGACGTTCCCTTTGTCATTGCCCAATACGTGAAATTTCACGCAGAGCTGGAACTCGATCTGTTGCGGGGTGTCATCGCCGCGATCGGTCGCGAGTTCGAGACCGCCTGTGTGCGTCTGATCGAGGTCGATGGGCAACCGTTCCAGATCGTCGATCGAGGGCTCGACGTTCAGCCGCAGGTCCTGGACTTCCGCGACGAGGACGACCCGATGTCGGCCGCCGACGAGTGGCTGCACCGCGACACCGAACGTCCGATGGATCTGCTGGTCGATCGCCTGTGCGTGATCGCGGTCCTGTACGTCGGCGACTCCGACTTCCTGTTCTATGTCAAAGCCCACCACATTGTGCTGGACGGCTATGGGGCGATGATCTTGATGAACAGGGGGGCGGAGCTGTACTCGGCCGCGCTCGCCGGCCGCGAGGACGATTACCGACCGTCGACGAGTCTGCGCGCCCTCTACGACAGGGATCAGCAGTACCGCGCCTCGCGTCGTTTCGCCGCCGATCGTGACTACTGGGCGCAGCGAACTCGCGATATGCCGGCCGCGAGCCTGAACGACGACGTTGCTCCGGCCGCTCGTTGCCTCACCGAGGTTGCCGCCCTGTCACAGACAACCACCGAACACCTGGCCGGATCCGTCGAGCACCTGCACACGAATCCGTCGGTGGTGGTGCTCGCGGCCCTCGCCTGCTACATCTCGCGCCAGTCGGGAAGCCACGAAGTACTGGTCAACATTCCGGTGTCGGCTCGAACGACCGCACCATTGAAGCGGGCGGGCGGCATGCTGGTCAATGTCGTCCCGCTTCGGATACGGATTCATCCCAACGACCTCCTCGGCGAGGTGATCGGGCGGATTCAGGTCGAACTGCTGGGAGCCCTACGCCATCAAGGCTGTGGGATCGAGGACATCCGACGCGCCACGGGTGACACCCTGTCACGATTTTCCGTGCCGCTGGTCAATGTGATGCTCGTCGACCTGGAACTGAGACTGGAGACGGTCACCGGCACTTTCCACCCACTGTCCCGCGGACCGGTCGGAGACCGCCTGATCAGCGTGTATCGCAGTGGTGAACCGACGATGACCATGGTCGAGTTTCGTGCCAACCCGAATCGTTATCGAGACGATGAGGTGCGTGAGCAGTGCGCACTCATCGTGGAACTGCTCGACGAGTTGGTCACCGCGGATCCGGACACGCCGCTCCACCTCATTCACCGCGCAAGCGCGGAGCAGGCGGAACGCCGATACCGGGACACAGAGGCGCTGGACTACTGGACATCGGCGCTGGGCGGGCTGTCGGAACTGCCGGAACTGCCGACGGGCGCTTCCTGCCCGGGCATGGTGACGGGGGAGCGAACGTCGGTCGAGTTCGCGATCGACACCGAGTTGAACCGGGCCGTGGTCACGCTGGCCGCCGAACATCGTGTCGATTCGTTTGTCGTGCTGCACGCGGCGGTCGCGATGCTGGTCGCACGACTCGGCGGTGTCGATGATGTCGCGATCGGCACTCCGGTCCTTCGCACCGAACAGGCCGGGCCCGAAGACCCTGTCGTGGACATCCTCGTGCTGCGCACTCGTGTCGACGCGACAGCCACTGTCGCCGACCTGCTCGAACACATCGGCCGGGTCGACCGGGGTGCCTTCGCGCACGCCGATATGCCGTCGCACCGGCTGGCGGCGGCGCTGCGGCGCACCGGGCCGCACACCCCACTGTTTCGGGTGGTGTTCGAGCATCATGCCGGCGGGCGGCCGCCCGCCGTCACGGACGACGCGGTCGCGGCAGCACAGGACGACGACAGTTGCCTCGGCACAGCGGACCTGCAGTTCTGCGTGACCGAGCACTTGGATCGAGACGGCCGGGCCGCCGGCATGAGCGTAGAAGTGCGGTATCGGACCGATCTGTTCAACGACGAGATCATCCGGGGATTCGCGAATCGGTGGTTGCGGATCCTGGTGTCGGCGACGGCGGAGGTGTCCGTGCGGGTCGGCGACATCGATCTGCTCGACCCGGCCGAGCGACAGACCCTGGTACCGGTGCGTGGCGCGCCCGGGTTCCCCCCGCGGCTTCTGCCCGAGATCCTGGCAGCCGCGACGTCCGTGGATCCGGCGGCCCCGGCGGTATCGTGCGGAGATCTCCGGATCTCCTACGGAATGCTCGACGAGCGGTCCGACCGGTTGGCACTGCTGCTGATCGGCCTCGGCGCGGGCCCGGAACGCTTCGTAGCGATCGGCATGCCGCGGTCGGTTGAATCGGTACTGGCGGTATGGGCGATAGCGAAGACGGGCGCGGCGTTCGTGCCGTTGGATACGACCTATCCCGCCGAACGGATAGCGGTCATGCTCGACGATTGCGGCGCCGTGCTCGGACTGACGGTCGCCGCCGAGCGCGATCGGATGCCCGGCAGTATTCCGTGGGTAGTGCTCGACGATCCGCAGGTGGTGCACACGCCCGCGCGGCCGTCGAGCGCGGTGACCGATACGGACCGGACGGCCACCCTGCGGTGGGATCACCCGGCCTACCTGATCTACACCTCGGGGTCGACGGGAACACCGAAGGCAGTGATGGTCACCCATCGGGGACTGGCGAATCTCGTTGCGCACGGGGCGACACTGGCCGATGCCGGGGACCGGGTGTGGCACGGCGCCTCACTGAGTTTCGATCTGGCCGTGTTCGAGCTGTTCGTCGCGTTCGGTGCCGGGGCTGAGCTCGTGATCGCGCCGCCCGGGGTGTTCGGCGGCGCCGAACTCGCCCGGCTGCTCGCCGCCGAGCGAATCACCCACTGGTGCACCACGCCTGCTGTCCTTGCCACCCTCGATCCGACGGATCTGGACAACCTCGCCTTCGTGAGCGTCGGGGGCGAGGTATGCCCGCCGAGTCTGGTGCAACGGTGGGCGCCGGGTCGGCGCATGGTCAACGGGTACGGGCCCAGCGAAACGGCAGTGCAGGCGACGACCGTCGACTTGCAGTCCGGCGACGACGTGACACTGGGCAGTCCCGGACGTGGATTCCAGGCCGTGGTGCTCGACGCACGCCTGCATGCGGTGCCCGTCGGCGTCGTGGGCGAGCTCTACCTGTCGGGACCTGCTCTCGCTCGTGGGTATCACCGGCGGTTCGGGACGACCGCGGAGCGGTTCGTGGCTGATCCGTTCGGTGCCGCGGGACAGCGAATGTATCGAACCGGCGACCTGATGCGGTGGACAACCGGCGCGAGCGCCGCCGGGACTTCGGTACCGCGGCTCGAGTATGTCGGGCGGGCCGATCTTCAGGTGAAGCTGCGGGGCAGGCGGATCGAGCTCGGTGAGGTGGAGGCGGCGTTGCTGCGGCACGAGCGGGTGGCCCAGGCGGTGGCCGAAGTCCGCGTCGAGGCCGGAATCGAACACCTCGTCGGCTACGTGGTGCCAGAGGCGGGCGAGAACCTCGACGGGCCGGAGGTACTGGCCTCGGTGGCGTCGGTGCTGCCCGGCCACATGGTGCCCGCCGTGGTGATGGTGCTGGCGGTGATGCCGATCACCGGCAACGGCAAGATCGACCGGAATGCGCTGCCGAAACCGGAGTTCCGGGCAGCGGTGTACCGGCCGCCGCGCACGAGCGTGGAACGAGCAATGGTAGGCGTATTCGCCGAGGTACTCGGCCTCGCGCCGGATCGGGTCGGCCTCGACGACGGCTTCTTCGATCTCGGTGGCGACTCGCTGCTGGCGACGGGGCTCGTCGCCCGGATCCGCTCGGCGCTCGGGGCCGAGGTGCCGATCCGGACGATCTTCGAGGCGCCGACGGTCGCCGAACTGGTACCGCGGCTCGCGGTGAGCGGCGTGGCGCGCCCCGCGCTGGTCCCGCAGCAGCGACCGGCGCGGATTCCCTTGTCCTACGCGCAGAATCGCCTGTGGTTCATTCATCGATACGAGGGTCCGTCCGCGACGTACAACATCCCGATGGCGGCGCGTCTGCGCGGAGATGTGGACGTCGCGGCTATGGCCGCGGCTTTCGCCGATGTGGTCGCCCGCCACGAAAGTCTGCGCACGGTGTTCGAGGAGGACGACGGAGTTCCGTTCCAGCGGATCCTGCCTGCCGACACCGTGTCGCTGTCGTTGTCGATGACAACGGTGACACCCGAACGGATCGCCGAAGCGATCGCGACGGAGGCCGGGTACCGTTTCGATCTGTCGGCCGAGATTCCGGTTCGTGCGGCGCTGCTGCGACAAGCTCCCGACGAACACGTCCTGGTCCTGGTGCTCCATCACATCGCCGGAGACGGTGCCTCGATGGTCCCGCTGGTGCGCGACGTCATGACCGCGTACAGCGCCCGGGCGGCGGGTCAGGAGCCGGGCTGGGATCCGTTGCCGGTGCAATACGCCGACTACACGCTGTGGCAGCGGACGCTGCTCGGTGCGGAGAACGATCCGGGCAGCCTGGTGTCGCGCCAATTCGATTATTGGCGAGCCGAATTGGCGGACGCGCCACAACAGCTCCGGTTGCCGACCGATCGGCCACGGCCGCCGATCCAGTCCTTCCGTGGCGGGCTGGTCGAGTTCACCATCGACGAGTGGCTGCGTGCGGCGGTCGACGATCTCGCCCGATCGCGCGGAGCGACGGCATCGATGGTGGTGCAGTCGGCGCTCGCGGTGCTCCTGCACAAGCTCGGCGCCGGAAGCGACATCACCATCGGCGGTCCGGTAGCCGGTCGCACCGACGAGGCGCTGACCGACCTGATCGGCTTCTTCGTCAACTCCTGGGTGCTGCGCGTCGATCTCTCCGGGATCGGCGAGTTCACCGACGTCCTCGACCAGGTCAGGGCGAAAGCGCTGGCGGCATACGAGCATCAGGATGCTCCGTTCGAACGGCTCGTCGAGTTGCTCAACCCGGTGCGATCCACCGCCCATCACGCGCTGTTCCAGGTCGCGATGGCATGGCAGAACCTCCCGGTTCCGGTGCTGGACTATCCCGGCTTGCAGGTGACGGTGGAGCCGGTGACGGCGGAGGTGGCACGCGTCGACCTGTTCTTCAGCCTGTCCGACCGCTCGGCGATGCCCGGCTCGCCGGGTGGAGTGCGTGGAACGATCGAGTACGCCAGCGACCTGTTCGATCGCACGACCGTCGAGCACATCGCCGCTCGCTTCGTCCGGGTCCTCACCGCGATGGTGACCCATCCGCACGGTCGGTTCGAGCTGGTGGATCTGCTCGATCCGAGTGAGCGCGCCGGGGTGCTGCGGGAGTGGAACGGCACCACGGTCGCCGTCCCGGACACCACTGTGCCGATGCTGTTCGCCGAACAAGCGTCGGCAACTCCCGATGCGGTGGCGCTGTCGTTCGGTACCGAACACTGGACGTACCGCGAGCTCGCCGTTCGCGCGAACCGGTTGGCCCGCCGGTTGATCGCCCAGGGTGTGGGTCCGGAGTCGGTCGTGGCGATTGTGCTGGACAGGTCGGCGACACTGATCGTGGCGATGCTGGCGGTGTCGACCGCAGGCGCAGCGTACCTGCCGATCGACCCTAGCTATCCCAGCGAGCGCACCGCATTCATCCTCGAGGACGCCGCCGTGCACCTGATGGTGAGCGAGTCGGGCGTCGCGCGGCAACTGCCTTCTCCTGCCTGCCCCGTACTGTTGCTGGACGACACCGCCGTGGCCTCGGTCGACGACCCGGTTGCGGGGGAAGGTTCGGTGACCGATGCCGACCGGAGCAGGCCCCTGCTGCCCGAACACCCGGCGTATCTCATCTACACCTCTGGTTCGTCCGGTGTTCCCAAGGGTGTGATGATCACCCACCGAAACCTGGTCCACCTGGTCGCCCACGGCTGGCCGACGATCCCGACCCGGCGGCGGTTGACGGCATCATCGCCGGGGTTCGACGCATCCGTGCACGAGATCTGGCCGACGCTGCTCAACGGCATCGAACTCGTACTCGCTCCGCCCGGAACCCCGGATCCGGCTCGCATCGCGCAGACGGTGCTCGACCACGGCGTCACGTCGATGTTCGTGTCCACTCCGATGTTTCACCTGCTGACCGATCCGGCCATCGCGCCGGACCGACTGTGGGAGCAGGTCGACCTTGTCATCACCGCCGGTGAGGCGCTGTCCCCGGTGGCCGTCGACCGCTTCCGTAGCGCGCATCCACACACCCTGGTGGTCAACGGCTACGGCCCTACCGAGACCACGGTCTGCACCACCCTGTACACCGTTCCCGGCACCGACGACGCAGCCCTGACCGGGGTGCCCATCGGGACGCCCATCGAGGGTGTGCGGGTGTACGTCCTCGATGCGGGCCTGCAACCGGTACCCCTCGGAGTACCCGGAGAGCTGTACATAGCCGGGGCCGGTGTCGGACGCGGCTACCACGGCCGACCGGCACTGACAGCCGACCGGTTCGTCGCGTGTCCGTTCGGGGAGGCCGGGAGGCGAATGTACCGGTCGGGAGACCTCGTCACCTGGATGCCCTGCGAGCGCACCGAGGCAGGGGAGGTCACGGCTGCGCAACTCGGCTTCCTCGGCCGCGTCGATGCGCAGGTCAAGATCCGGGGATTCCGGGTCGAGCCAGGAGAGATCGAGGCGGCTCTGACGTCGCATCCCGCGGTCGCCCAGGCGACGGTGATCGCGCGCCGGACCCCAGGAGACACCGCGAGCAAACAACTGATCGGGTACGTCGTGCTCGACCGCGAGCTGACCATGCGTGCGGACACCGATCGAGAATCAGAAGTGGTCGAGAGCTGGCAGACGCTGTACGACGACGCGTACTCGGCCACACAGGTCACCCACCCCACCCCGGCAGGGGTTGCGCTCGCGGCGGACTTCAGCGGCTGGAACGCCAGCGACACCGGCGAACCGCTGCCGCTCGACGAGATGGTGCAGTGGCGGGACGCGACCGTGCAGTCGATCCGCCGGCTGCAGCCGCACCGGCTGCTCGAAATCGGTGTCGGCTCCGGGCTGCTGCTCGCCGAACTGGCCCCGGAATGCGACGAATACTGGGCGACCGATTTCGCCGCACCGACGATCGCCTCCCTCCGCACCAAGGTCGCCGAACAACCGTGGGCGGAGCACGTGCGGCTGCGCGTCCAACCCGCGCACGAGACCGACGGGCTCCCCGAAAGCCACTTCGACACCATCGTGCTCAACTCGGTGGTGCAGTACTTCCCCGACGCCGCCTACCTGCTCGACGTGCTCGGCAAGGCTCTGCGACTGCTCGCGCCCGGCGGGGCGCTGTACATCGGCGACGTCCGGAACCTGAATCTGCTGCCGCAGTTCACCGCTGGGGTCGAGCTCGCGCGGGCCGATGGGACCGACACCGCCGCGATCGTGCGCGAGCGGGTACGCCGTGCCCAGCTCGCCGAGCGGGAACTGCTGCTCGCCCCCGAGTTCTTCGTCGCCCTGCCGCAGCACCTCATCGGCATCACCGGAGTCGACATCCAGCTCGGCCGGATGGCAGCGGTCAACGAACTCGGTCGCTACCGCTACCAGGTGGTCCTGCACACGGCTCCGGCCCGCTCGCTCGCCGCTGCGCCGACACAACCATGGACCAGGTGGGGGACCGCGACGGCCATGGGCGAGCACCTCCGGACAGCCGGACCGGACATGATGCGTGTCACCGGAATACCGCGCGCCGGGCTGGGACAAGTGGTCACGCTGGCCACCGCACTCGACGACGCCCCCGACGTGATGACGGTACGGAATCTGCTCGACGCGGCCCGCGCCGGAGACGGGTCGGCGCCGCACGACGCCGACCGCGTCGGATCGGCGTTCGGATATTCGGCTGCGGTCACCTGGTCGTGCACACCGGGCTCGATGGACATCGTCTTCATCAAGGAAACCGGTGATCATGGTCGTGGCGGCCTGACCGATGTGTACCTGCCTGCCCACCCGATCGGCGCACTCGCCCGCTACGCCAACGACCCCGGTGCCGGCGCACGTCTCGAGGAGATCCGCCGCTTCGCGGACGAGCGTCTGCCCGACTTCATGGTCCCCGCTGCGATCGTGCACATGGCAGCTCTTCCCCTGACGGCACACGGGAAAGTGGATCACCGGGCACTGCCCGCGCCGGAGTTCGCGGTCCAGAGCACGGGCTACCGAGCGCCGTCCACGCCGGCCGAGGAAACACTGGCCGGGATCTTCGGCGAGGTCCTCGGACTCGGAAGCGTCGGAGTGAACGATTCGTTCTTCGCGCTCGGCGGGGACTCGATCATGTCGATTCAGGTGGTCTCCCGGGCCAAATCGGCGGGATTGGTGCTCTCGCCGCGAGAGGTGTTCGAGCACAAGACCGTTGCGGCGTTGGCCGCCGTTGCCGCGTCCGTCGCGGCGCGGCCGGGGCCACTCGAGGAACTGCCCGGCGGCGGCATCGGCGACATCACCGCACTCCCCATCTGGCGATGGCTGCTCGAGCACGGCGGTCGCTTCGACCGATTCTCCCAGTCGGTGCTGCTGAACCTGCCGGACGGGGCCGACGAGAACAACCTGGTGGCCGCACTGCAAGCCGTGGTGGATCGACACGACATGCTTCGCGCCCTGCTGCCCACCCCGTCGGATCCGGGATCGGGCGGGTGCCTGCGAGCACGGCCGGTAGGGGCGGTGGATGCCGCCGAGCTGCTCCGGCGGATACCAGTCGAGTCCGTGACTGGACCGGACTTCGTCACCACGGCCCGGGCCGCTCTCGATGCCGCTGCGGGCCGACTCGACCCCGCCTCCGGGATCGTGCTGCAGGCGGTGTGGTTCGACGCGGGCACCTCCGGCCGAATGCTGTTGGTAGCCCATCACTTGGTGATCGACGGTGTGTCGTGGCGCATCCTGGTGCCGGATCTCGCGACCGCATGGGGACGGATCATCGCCGGACTCGATCCCGAACTCGAACCAGTCGGCACGTCGATGCGCCGGTGGGCACACGGATTGCGCGAGGAAGCCGACATCGACTCCCGGCGCGACGAACTGGCGCTGTGGCAGCAGATCCTCTCGGTCGACGAACCGCCGGTGGGATCGCGGCCCCTCGATCCGGCGACGGACACCGGCGCCACCATCGACACGATCACTGTCGACATTCCGACCCGCACCACCGCGACCCTCCTGACCACACTGCCCGACACCGTCCATGCGGGAGTGGACAGCGGTCTGCTCACCGCTCTCGGGCTGGCGGTCAGCACGTGGCGACGGGGCAGAGGCAACGACACCGACCAGGTACTGATCGGGCTCGAAGGCCACGGTCGAGAAGAACAGGTGATGCCCGGCGCCGACCTGTCCCGCACCGTTGGCTGGTTCACCAGCATGTACCCGTTGCGAGTGGACCTGTCCGGAACAGACGCGGACGAAGTGCTCGCTACCGGCGCGCGGACAGGAACGGCGATCGCGGCGGTCAAGGCGGTCAAGGAACAACTGCTCGCCGTGCCGGACCACGGGATCGGATTCGGCGTGCTGCGCTATCTGCACGACGAGTTCGGGCCGGTGCTCGCCGCCCGCCCCGATCCGCAGATCATCTTCAACTATCTCGGCCGGATCACCGCCACACCGCCCGGAATCGCGCGCGAGACCGGATGGCTACCGGTCACCGACGTCGACCTCGGTGGCGGTATCGACCCGGACCAACCCGCGACCGCGGCGGTGGCCGTCAATGCCGTCGTCGTCGACACCGACGCCGGGCCGGTGCTGCGCACCTCGTTCGCGTTTCCGACGGGCGTGCTGACCGCCGCCGAGGTCACCGATCTGGCGGACCGATGGCAGCGAGCTCTGACCGCAGTCGCCGTCGGCGCCACCGAGCCCGGCGCGGGCGGACACACCCCGTCGGACCTGCCTTTGGTGTCGCTGACACAGCGGGCGATCGAGGAGCTGGAACATCGGTATCCCGGACTCGAGGACGTCTGGCCGTTGACGCCGCTGCAGAGCGGTCTGTTGTTCCATGCCTTGCAGGCCGACTCGATCGATGCCTACCTGGTACAGATCACCTTGCATCTGGAGGGCCGGGTCGATGCGCGGCGGCTGCGGCGCGCCGCCGAGGCCGTGTCGCGGCGGTACCCGAACCTGCGCGCCGCCTTCGCGGTGCACGACGGCAATCCCGTGCAGGTCGTCTCACACGGGATCGAATTCCCGCTCCGTGAGGTCGATCTGACGGGCGGCGAGACCACCACCCGCGCAGCCGATGTGGATCGGATCCTGACCGAGGATCTGGCCGTTCGTTTCGACTCCACCAGCGCGCCACTGTTGCGGCTGACCCTGATCCGGCTGACAGACAACGAATTCCGGCTGGTGTTCACCAATCACCACATCCTGCTCGACGGCTGGTCGGCGCCGCTGCTGCTGAAGGAGATGCTCGTTCTCTACGCGGGCGACGGCGACGCGTCGGTGCTGCCGCGGCCCCCGGCCTACCGGGACTATCTTGGCTGGCTCGCCCGACAGGACGCCGACGCCGCGCGCACGGCGTGGTCGCGCTACCTCGCCGGGATCGACCGCCCGACCCTGCTGGCCCCGGGTCGGCGCGGCGCGCCGGTGGGCGCCGTCTCCGAGGACACCTCGGTGACCCTCGACGAAGACCGGAGCCGAGGACTCGAGACCTTTGCCCATGCACACTCCTTGACGCTGAATCTGCTCGTTCAGGTCGCCTGGGGCATCGTGCTCGGCACACTGACCTCGCGGCGCGATGCGGTGTTCGGTGGCGCCGTCTCCGGTCGGCAGGCACCGGTTCCCGGTATCGAGGAGATGGTCGGCCTGTTCGTCAACACCGTGCCGGTGCGAGTCACCCTCGACCCGAACAAGACCCTCACCGAGTTGCTCGACGCGGTCCGCACCGACCAGGCGGAGCTACTGGACTACCACTACCTCGGACTGGGCGACATCCAGCAGGCCGTAGGTCCGGGCGCCGTCTTCGACACATTGACGGTGTTCGAGTCGTATCCGGTGGACCGGGCCGCGCTGAGCCGCGCCACCGACATCGCCGGCATGCGCGTGACCGACGTGAGCGGCCGAGACTCCGGACACTATCCCCTGACCCTGATCGCGCACATGGACACTCGGTTGCACCTGCGGGCCAGCTACCGACCCGACCTGTACGCCCGGGCCGACGCCGAGCGGGCACTGACCCGGGTGGTCCGAGTGCTCGACGCCCTCGTCGACGAACCCGAGATGCTGCTCGGACGGCTGAATCTGCTCGACGAGACCGAACACCGAAACCTGGCTCCGGTCACCGATTCCACCGCGGTTGCGGTGCCCGAGGCGACCTGGACCGCGATGTTCGCCGACCAGGTGGCCCGCCATCGGCGAGAGGTCGCGGTCGGAAACGGGAAACAACTGACCTACGCGGAGTTCGGCGCCCGGATCAATCGGCTGGCGCGATGGTTGATCTCCCGAGGTGTGGGTCCCGACGTCCACGTGGCCGTGGCGATGCGCCGATCCACCGACCAACTGGTGGCGATGCTCGCGATCGTCGAGGCCGGCGGCGCCTACGTACCGATCGACGCTGATCTCCCGCCGGCACGTACCCAGCACATTCTCGACATGGTTCAGCCGTTGTGTGTGCTGACCTCGACGGGCACCGGGTTCGCGGGAACCGGCTCGGGTGTGTGCATCGACGAGCTCGACACCTCGGGCTCGGATGCCTCCCCGCTCACCGACGCGGACCGGCTCGCACCGGTCCGGCCCGACAACATCGCTTACGTGATCTTCACGTCGGGTTCGACGGGCGTGCCCAAGGGCGTGACGGTCACACACCGGGGCCTGGCACATCTGGCGGCACGGTTATCCGGTCTGGCAGACAACCGCTCGCGCGTCCTGCACGTGATCTCACCGAGTTTCGACCCGTCGCTACTGGAGTTCTTCACCGCCTTCGGCGCGGGAGCGCGACTGGTGGTGGCGCCACCCACGGTGAACGCAGGCCCCGAACTCGAGACTCTGCTCCTGACCGAGCAGATCACCCACCTGTTCACCACCCCCGCGGTGCTGGCCACCCTCGATCCGATCAGGCTGCCCGATCTGGAATTCGTGAGCGTCGGCGGTGAGAGCTGTCCGTCGGCGCTCGTCGAGCGGTGGGCGAGCGGCAGGCGCATGGTCAACGGGTATGGGCCGACCGAGATCACGGTGACGTCGAACATCCGCGATCCGTTGGCGGCGGGCGATCCGATCACGATCGGTGCCCCGCTGCCGGGATTCGCCGAGGTGCTCCTCGATGACCGACTGCAACCGGTACCGGTCGGGGTGGTCGGCGAACTGTACGTCGCAGGTCCGGGAGTGGCCCGCGGATATCACGAGCAACCGGGGATGTCCGCGCACCGGTTCGTGGCCGATCCCTTCGGGGCGCCGGGCAGGCGGATGTACCGGACCGGAGATCTGATGCGGTGGACCGACGGCACCGGCCGACTCGAACTCGACTATGTCGGGCGGGCCGACTTCCAGGTCAAGGTGCGCGGGTTGCGCATCGAGTTGGCGGAGGTGGAGGCGACGCTGTTGCGCCAGCCCGCGGTCGCTCAGACGGTGGCGGTGGTCCGCGACGACGGCGGCGGCGATCGGCTGGTGGCCTACCTGGTCCCCTCCGATCACGGCCACATCGACACGGCCGAGGTGCTGCGATCGTTGGCCTCGGTGCTGCCGTCGTACATGGTGCCGACAACACTGACGGTGCTCCCCGCGATGCCGGTGACCTCGACCGGGAAGGTCGATCGCACGGCGCTACCGGTTCCGGAGGTCGCCCGGACGCAGTACCGGGCTCCGCGAACCGACACCGAGCGGACCGTCGCGGAGGCCTTCGCCGAGGTGCTCGATCTCGACCGGGTCGGATGTGACGACAACTTCTTCGATCTCGGCGGCAACTCGCTCAGCGTCATCCGCGTGGCATCCATCCTGCAGGCCGCGCTGTCGCGGGACGTCGCGCTGCCACTGATCTTCCTCGATCCCACTCCCGCGGGCCTGGCGCGCCGACTGGATGCCGGGTCCGGCGCGACGACGTCGATGCCCGAGGCACTCGACGTGCTGATCCCACTGCGCGCGGAAGGTAGCCGGACACCGCTGTTCTGTGTACATCCGGCGATCGGCATCTCCTGGGTGTATGCCGTTCTGCTGCAGTACCTTCCGGACCGGCCCGTGTACGGCCTGCAGTCGCCGACGCTGTCCGGCGGTCCGACCTACGCGTCTGCGCGCGAGCTCGCCCGCCGCTACGTCGACGAACTCCGAGCCGTTCGTCCGCACGGCCCCTACCAACTGCTCGGCTGGTCACAGGGCGGCCTGATCGCGCACCACATGGCGGTTGCGCTTCGCAACGCGGGAGAGACCGTCGGCCTGGTCGTTCTGGACTACTACCCGATCCAGCGCAGCAGCAGGGACCTCACTCTCGCGGAGATGCTCGCGAGCCTGGGAATCGACCCCGGTGACGACACGCAGACAACACTGTCCGCCGAAGCCGCAGTCGCGCAGGTGAATCGCTCGTTCGGTCACGAAACCGGGCTCACGGCTTTCGAACTCGAACGTATCCTGGCAGCGTATGCCGAGGTACACCGCAGCGCAGGCGCGGAACTCGAGCTGGACATCTTCGACGGCGACATGCTGTTCTTCGCCGCAGCGGACTCACTGGCCGAGTCCGCTGAGGTGAGCCCGAAGTTGTGGCGGAAAGCCGTCGCGGGGACGATCTTCGAACACACCGTCGAGGGAGATCACCTGCAGATGATGACTCCGGAATCGACCTCGATCATCGGTCCGCTGCTGGCAGACCATCTCGAGCGCGGAGATGACCCGCGACGGCGATGCTGAAGATCATCCGGAATCAGCCGCCTCAGAACTGCTGATTGCCGTAATCGCGGAACCAGGCCACGATCTGGTCGTGCTCGGTGGTTCTGGCCAGCGCCAGCAGGAGTAGCAGGCGTGCCTTCTTCGGCGCGAGGTCGCCGCCGCTGACGACGCCCATCTTCGGGTCGACGGTGATCGCGCCGGAACCGTAGGCGTTGGCGGCGACCAGGGCGACACCCTTGGTCGCCAGCGCGGCGCTCGCCTGGTTCGGCGAGGGAGTGCCCGCGAACACGATGCCTTTGGCGCCCGCGGTGACGGCCGCGGTGATGGACTCGGCGGGGGCGTCGAGGTAGCTGTGGGCGATGTCGACGCGCGGGAGGGTGTCGCGGTTGATCGTGCTCAGGTCGAACGGGGTCATCCAGCGGGCGGGGTCGTCGCAGCGCTGGACGCGGGCGGGCGCGCGTTGCAGTCTGATGCCCGCCCCGTCGATGGTGCCGAGGTCGCCGTATTCGCGGGTGGCGAAGGTGTGCACGCGGGTCGAGTCGGTTTTGGTGGCGTCGCGGGCGGGCAGGATCTGGTCGTTGAGGGCGATGACCGTGCCGAAACAGGTGGTCCGGTTGCTCGCCGCGAGGCGGATCGCGTTGTACAGGTTGACCGGTCCGTCACTGCCGATCGCGGTCCACGGTCGCATCGCACCGGTCACGACCACCGGTTTCGTGCTGCGTACGGTGAGGTCGAGGAAGTAGCTCAGCTCCTCCATGGTGGCCGAACCGGTGCTGACCACGACCGAATCATGGTCGTGGAGACGGCGTTCGACCAGTTGCGCCAGATCGTAGAGGTCGGTGACGGTGTAGTCGCCGGATCCCTTCTGCCCGAAGTCCTCGGTCGACAAGGCGGCGATCTCACCGATTTCGGGGCGAAGGGAGTCGACGAGTTCGGCGATCGGCCGCGTGCCCGGCCGATAGGTTTCGAGGTCGGTGCGCCGGTCGGAGGTTCCCGCGATGGTGCCACCGAGGCCGATCACCGCCACCCGCGGCGCCGCTCCCGCCGGTGCGGAATCCGCTGAGCTGACACCGATTCCGGCACTGGAGACTGTTCCGGCGAGAGCGATCGTGGCGGCGATTTTCGCGACTGTGGGCATGCGACTGACGCTACGAACGGCCAGTACGCGACCACATCACCCTCGCGCAGTACCTCGATCCGATACCGGGGTACTGCGCGCGACGGGTGAGATCGTCTCGATGGTCGGAGGCGGCTACTTGCCGATGATGCCGAACGGGTTGCCGTCGGTGTCTTCCAGGACGCAGATGCGGGTGCCGGGGCTGACCTCACGAGGCGCGGTGCGCTCGGTGGCGCCCGCGGAGATGGCCGCGTCTCGGGCCTTGTCGACATCGTCGACTCCGGCGTACGCGACGGGTCCCGCCGCTACGTCGCCACTGGGGTCGAGGCCGATCTGGACATCGCCCACCGCCCAGCCGACGTAGTAGGGCTCGTCGGTGTGCGGAGCTCCGTACAGGGTGGTGTAGACGGCTTTTGTCGCGGCCAGATCGGATACAGGGATGACGACGCTGGCGATGGTGGGGCTCATCGGATCTCCTCTGCGATGGGAGCGAGCCACGTTCGCGGGCGACGAGTAGACCGATCGTCGTCGGCGATGGTGACCGCGATGGACGAATGACCTCGGTGCCCACCCTACTCAGGCGGGCTCGGCCGTCCGCCTCCGCTGAATCCGCGTGTCGAGGAGTGTTCTCAGCGGCGCCCGCGTTCGATCCGGCGGTTCGTCAGTGGTGACCGCGTTCGGGCAAGACGAGTTGGGCGCCGGTGGTCGGGTGATCGAAGACGTCGACGGGGTGGTGGTAGACGGTGGTGAGTAGTTCGCGGGTGAGGATCTCGCGTGGCTTGCCGTCGGCGGCGACGCGGCCCGCGTCCAGGACGGTGACGCGGTCGGCGTAGGCGGCGGCCACCCCGAGGTCATGGACGACGACGACCACGGCGGCGCCCTCGGCGGCGCGGGTGGCTGCCAGGCGCAGGACGGCTTCCTGGTGGCCGAGGTCGAGGGCGGCGGTCGGTTCGTCCAGCAGCAGGGTGGCGGTGTCCTGGGCCAGCACACGAGCCAGGGCTACGCGGGCGCGCTCGCCGCCCGACAGCGACGGGAAGACGCGGGCGGCGAGGTGGGTGACGTCGGTGGCGGCCAGTGCCGCGGTGACGAGTGCGTCGTCGTTGGCGGCGGCCGCGGTGTGCAGCCACGGGGCGCGGCCCATGGCGACGACCTCGCGGGCCGTGAACGGGAAGCCGACGGCGTGGGATTGGGGCAGGACCGCGCGGCGGCGGGCCATGTCGGCCGGGGTCCAGTGGGACAGCGCGTGGCCTTCGAGCTTCACGGTGCCGGTGCTTGGCTCGAGTTCGCCGGCCAGGGCGGCGAGCAGGCTGGACTTGCCCGCACCGTTCGGACCGACCAGAGCGACGATTTCCCCGGCCGCGACCTGAAAGTCGACCGCTTCGAGGACGGTACGGGTGCCGCGCCGCACGGTGAGCCCGGTGGCGCGCAGGGTGACGGTGCCGAGTTCGGGGCGCGCGGGCACGTCAGGGGTTCGTGCGAACAGCGAACGCCAGGAGGCTCGGCGTCCGAGTGCGGCGTCGGTCATCCCCAGCCTCCTGCTCGGGCTCGGGTGCGGCGCAGCAGCCAGAAGAAGAACGGGCCGCCGATCAGGGAGGTGAGCATGCCGAGCGGCAGGTCGGCATTGTGGACCAGCGTGCGGGCCACGACGTCGGCGCCGAGCAACACCACCGCACCCACGATCGCACTGAGCGGAACGAGCACCCGATGGCCGGGCCCGACCATCATCCGCACCAGATGCGGCACGATCAGCCCGACGAACAAAATGATGCCGCTGAACGCCACACCCGCCGCCGTGAGCACGGCGACCACCACGATCACCTGCCTGCGCAGCCGTTCCACATCCACCCCGAGGTGGCGTGCGGCGGAATCGCCGAGTGCGAGCAGATCCAGGCGCGGCGCGATCAGGATCGCCGCCAGGATGCCGACCGCGGACAGCACCGCCACTACCGCCACCGACGGCCAAGTCGCGCCGTTGAGGCTGCCGAGCTGCCAGAACACGATCTGATCCCGCGCGGCGGGACTGGCGACGAACAACAGCAGCGCGATCAAGCCGCCGGCGAAGGCGTTGATCGCCACACCGGTGAGGATCAGCGTCACCACCTCGGTGCGCCCACCCGACCTCGACAGCACATAGACCAGCGCGGTGGTGATCAAACCCGCCACGAACGCCGCGGCCGCCACCGACCAGGCCGCGACGAACGCGCCACCGACCACGATGACGGTCCCCGCTCCGACCGCGGCACCCGCCGACACCCCGATAACACCGGGTTCGGCGAGCGGATTGGCGAACACCCCCTGCAGCAACGCACCCGCTGTCGCGAGGGCAGCCCCCACCAGGATCGCGAGGGCCACCCGGGGGAACCGCACCTCCCACAGCGTCACCTCACCGGCCGGATGCGCCGGCATCGGCCCGATGTCGAGGCCGATCCGATGCGCCACACTGCCGAGGACCTCGGCGGCGGTCGTCGGTACCTGTCCGAGCACCGCCGACACCACGGCCAGCACTACCAGGGCGAGCAGCGCGACAGCGAACACGACTGTCACGCGCGTGCCCCGGTGCCTCGTGGGCGGCAGGGGATCCGGGGTGGCGTCGGTGATCCGCGGGGCGTCCGCGGACTTCGTCAGGTGGGGGCCATCGCTCATGCCGGTTTGCCGTAGACGGCGTCGGACAGCGCGGAGACGACGCGGCCGGTGTTGGGGCCGAAGCTCAGGATCACCGCGTCGGACATGTCGACCACGCGCCGGTTGCGGCCCGCGGGAGTCTGGGCGATGCCGGGCACCTTCTCCAGCCCGTCGACGCCGCCCACCGATTTCAGCCCGTCCGACATCACCAGCAGCACATCAGGTGAGGCCGCGATCATCGCCTCGCTGGTGATGGAGACGAACGGCTCGTTCACGCCGGCGGCGGTGCCCGCGTCGACGCCACCGATCGCGGTGATCAGCGAATCGGCGCCCGAACCGCGGCCCGCGATCATGGTGATGGCGGCGCTGCGCAGGTACAGGAAGGCGATCTTGGGCTGCGGATCCTGCTTCGGGACGCGGGCTGTCGCGGCGGCGATCTCGTCGTGGGTGCGCGCGCCGAGCTGCTTGCCCGCCTCGGGAACACCCAGCGCGGTGGCCACTGCCTCGATCTGCGGGACGACACCGGCCATGCTGCGCTCGGGGTCGAAGTAGACGACGGTCACCCCGGCCGCCCGTAACTGCTCACGCACGGCGGGGGCGGCGCTGGTGGTGTCGGTGAGGAACACCGACGGGCGCAGATTCAGGACCGCTTCGACGCTGAGGCTGCCGTTGCCGCCCGCCACATTGGGCACGGACGCGACGGCGGGGAACGAGGCGGAGGTGCTGCGGCCGACGAGGTTCGCGCCCAGACCCAGCGCCCACACGGTTTGGGCGAGGGTGCCGTACCGGTCGACGGCGATGATGCGCGAGGTGTCGGCGATCGTCACGTCGCTGCCGTCGTAGGACTTCACCGTCACCGGCAACCGCGGCGTCGGCGCCGGCCCGATCGGGACGGGGTCCAGGTCAGCGAGCTGTGCCGTCACCGGCCCGCCCGAATTGGCAGTCGATGCAGGATTGCTCGCGGTGCAAGCGACGGCACCGGTCAGCACCGTCGCCGCGAGCATCGCCGTCAGCACACCACGCAGTTTCATATAGGTGAGGCTAGCCATCATTCGGAACGGGCGCTCACATCGTCCAGGGCCGCCGCGATCGCTCGCGGCAACTCGAGGGTTTCGGCGGCCAGCACGCCGGTGAGCTGACCGATATCGCGGGCACCGACGATCATGCTCGCGATGCCGGGCCGATCACGGATCCAGGCCAGCGCCACCGCCAGCGGCGACGTGCCGAGCCCGTCCGCGGCGGTGACCAGCGCGTCCACCACTCTGGTCGCGCGATCGTCATCGAGCCTGCGCCGGATCTCGGCCGCGGTCGCCTCGTCGGCACCCCGCGAATCCGCCGGGACACCGTCGCGATACTTGCCGGTCAGAATCCCACCGGCCAGCGGCGCCGACGCGATGATGCCCACCCCGTGGTGGCGGCCTGCGGGAATCGCGTCGTTCTCGGTGCCACGCGCGAGCAGCGAGTACGGCGTCTGCGCGGCCGTGATCGGCGCGATCGCGGCCAGGCTGGCCAGCTGCCACGCCGTGAAACCGCGCACACCCGCGTACCGGGTGCGGCCGGTCCGCACCGCGGTGTCGAGGGTGGCCGCGACCTCGTCGAGCGGCGTGTACGGATCCCAGGCGGCGATGCTCCAGATGTCGAGATGGTCGGTGCCCAGTTCGAGCAGGGTTCGATCGAGTTGTTTGAGCAGCGTGCGCCGCGACGCGTCGACCACCGGGCCCACCGCGGCGGGCGCGGGCACCGAGTCGCCGACCCCGGCGCCGGGCGCGTGCATCACCACACCGGCGCTGCCACTGAGCACCAATTCGTCCCGCGAGACCAGGTCGCCGAGCAGATCCGCCAGGATCCGCTGCGCCGCGCCCTCGCCGTAGACGGGGGAGATGTCGACGAGCGTGCCACCGGCCTCGGTGAACGCCGCCAACTGCACCGACGCCTCGTCGGCATCGGTATGTGTCCCCCAGGTATGGGTCGCCAACCCGATTCGCGACACCCGAAGTCCGCTGCGTCCCACCGTTCGCTGTTCCATCACCGCGCCCGCGCATTCGTCACGGCGACAGCCTAATGGGCGCACCACAGCTGCCCCGTTCACCGACCCGCACCGGGATCGGCGGGATCCGCCTCGATGAGGTCCGCGGGCGGCGACCGGACACAGCGACGGGTAGGGTCGCTGCGAGATCGTGGCCGTGCGGGTTGCGGCTAGTGCAAAAGCCCAGGAGGACGCGGTCTTTCGGGCGCGAGTCAGCAGGAGGACGTGGTGGGCGAGTCGATGACCTGGTTCCAGGCATTGGTACTCGGATTGGTGCAGGGACTCACCGAGTTCTTGCCGATCTCGTCTTCGGCGCACCTGCGCATCGTGTCGGGCGTGTTCTTCGGCGACGACGCGGGCGCGTCGTTCACCGCGGTCACCCAGCTCGGCACCGAGGCCGCGGTGCTGGTGTATTTCGCCAAGGACATCTGGCGGATCGTCATCGCGTGGTTCACCACCCTCGGCATGCGCTGGCAGGAACGGTCCCAGCGCGAGGTCGCGGTGGGGGACCGGGTCACCACGAAGCTTCCTGTGATGGACCGCAGTGCCCGTGACGCCCACGAACGCGACACCCAGCGCGAACTCGACTACCGCATCGGCTGGTACGTGATCATCGCCACCATCCCGATCGGGGTGCTGGGGTACCTGTTCAAAGACGAGATCCGCACCGGGGCCCGCAATCTGTGGCTGGTGTCGTTCATGCTGGTCGCGTTCGCGCTGGTCATCGCCGCGGGTGAGCACTTCGGCAAGAAGGAGCGTTCGATCGAGCAGCTCACCACCCGCGACGGCATCATCATGGGCCTTTCGCAATGCCTGGCGCTGATCCCCGGTGTCTCGCGTTCCGGCGCCACCTCGACCGCGGGCCTGTTCCTCGGCCTGCAGCGCGAAGCGGCCGTGCGGTTCTCGTTCCTGCTGGCCATCCCCGCGGTGACGGCATCCGGCCTGTTCAGCCTGCCGGACGCGTTCGAACCGGCCGGTGAGGGTCTCAATGCCAGCGGCCCGCAGTTGCTGGTGGCCACCGTGCTGGCGTTCTTCGTAGGGTATGCCTCGGTGGCGTGGCTGTTGAAGTTCGTCGGCAAGCATTCGTTCTACTGGTTCGTCGGCTACCGGGTCATCCTCGGCCTGACGATGCTGGCCCTGTTGTCAGCCGGCGTCGTCTCCGCCACCTGATCCCGACCCCGACCCATGGTTAGGCTGGTCCCATGACGGTGATCCTGCTCCGGCACGGAGTGTCGACCTCCAACACCGCGCGCACCCTCGCGGGCCGCGCCCCCGGCGTCGAACTCACCGAACGCGGCACCGAACAGGCCGCCGCGGTGGCCGACCGGCTCGCGATGCTGCCGATCGAACACATCGCCAGCTCACCGCTGCTGCGCTGTCAGCGCACCGTGGCGCCGCTGGCCGAGAAGCTGGGCCTCGAACCCGACCACGACGAACGGCTCATCGAGGTCGACTACGGCGACTGGACCGGGCGCCCGATCGCCGAACTGCTCACCGAACCGCTGTGGCGGGTCGTGCAGGGTCATGCCTCAGGTGCGGTGTTTCCGGGCGGGGAAGGGCTGGCCCAGGTCCAGCAGCGTGCGGTCGCCGCGATCCGCGATACCGAACGCACACTGGCCGAGAAGGCGGGCCGGGATGTGCTGTGGGTGGCGTGCGCGCACGGCGACGTCATCAAATCGATCCTGGCCGACGCCTTGGGCTTGCACCTGGACAGTTTTCAGCGGATCGCGGTGGAACCGGCCTCGATCAGCGTTGTTCGCTACAGCCCACACGGGCCGTCGGTGTGGAAGTTCAACGACACCGGCGCCGATCTTTCCGCGCTGGCCGTGGCGGCACCGACGACACCGACGCCCGGTGGAGAGGTGCCGACTGCCGCGAACGCGGATAATGGGAATGCGGGGCACCGCGATTCTCCTTAGAGGAGTGTGTTCGTGAGTGTCGATCAGGGTCACGTATCAGGAGGTGCATGTGTCACGCGCAATCCATGTATTTCGCACCCCCGATCGTTTCGTCGCCGGGACCGTCGGTGAACCGGGCGATCGTTCGTTCTACCTACAGGCCGTGCAGGAGCCGTTGGTGGTGAGCGTGCTGCTGGAGAAGCAGCAGGTGAAGGTGCTCGCCGACCGGATGGGTCTGCTGCTCGACGAGGTAGCGCGTCGCTTCGGCGCCGAGGTGCCACCCGAAGGGGAGGACGTGCGCGATGTCGCGCCGCTGGTCACCCCCATCGACACCGAATTCCGGGTCGGCACCATGGGTCTGGGCTGGGATTCCGACGCGGGAGCTGTGGTGGTCGAGTTGCTCGCTATCACCGAGACCGAGGTCGACGAATCGGTGGTGCTCGACGACACCGACGAAGGTCCCGACGCGGTGCGGGTTTTCCTGACCCCCATCCAGGCGCGCGAATTCGCGTTGCGGTCGGCGCGGGTGATCGCGGCGGGGCGCCCGCCCTGCCCGCTGTGCGGGGAACCGCTGTCCTCGCGCGGGCACATGTGTGTGCGCACCAACGGGTACAAGCGCGGCGAGATCTTCGGCGCTGCCGAGCTCGAAGAGGAGTGATCTCCTGTGCCGGTACTCACCGAAGGTGAACTCGACATCGTCGGTCGGATCGGCGTGGCCAGCAATCTGACACTGGTGTGCGAGATCGCCGCACCCGAACCCGACGGTGCTCCGCTGCGGGTGGTGTACAAGCCGGTGCGCGGTGAACGACCGCTGTGGGACTTCCCCGACGGCACCCTCGCGGGCCGCGAGGTCGCGTCGTATCTGATCTCCGAACACCTCGGCTGGGGTGTCATCCCCGAAACGGTGCTGCGCGACGGGCCTTTCGGGCCTGGCATGGTGCAGCGCTGGGTCACCTCGGTCGACAACCGCACCGATACCCGTCAGCGCCTCGACCTCGTCGACCTGTGCACACCGGGGACGGTGCCCGCGGGATTCTGTGAAGTCCTGCGCGCGCTCGACGAGCAGGGCAACGAGGTCTCGCTCATCCACGCCGACGATCCGCGGCTGCAACGGATGGCGGTGCTGGATCTGTTGCTCAACAACGCCGATCGCAAAGGCGGGCACGCGCTGGAAGGTGTCGACGGTCAGGTCTACGGCGTCGACCACGGCATCTGCCTGCACACCGAACCGAAACTGCGAACAGTGCTGTGGGGCTGGGCGGGGCGACCGGTGCACGAGTCACTGATCACCGACATCGCCACCTTCGCCGCGAATCTGCCCGGCGCCGTAGCTGATTCGCTGGCCACCCACATCACCGACGCCGAGATCGCCGCGCTCACCGAACGCGCGAAGGCATTGCTCGAACATCCGGTGATGCCGGTGCCCAACTCGTCACGCCCGATTCCCTGGCCGGCTTTCTGATTCGAGCCGGTTGTGTAGCAGGATTTCGGAAGCGCACGGGTTACACCGAGTGTGAGGATCGCCAGACATCGATCCGAGGAGAAATCATGCGACGACATGCTGGTCCGGCCTTGTTGGGCCTCACGCTGCTACGGGATGAGCGCGCTGTCGCGCACAGGCTGCCGGTTGTGGGTCGGTGATGAGAACCGTTGTGCTCTGCCTGGTCGGTGTGCTGTTCGCGGGGATGGGACTGTACGCGCTGGCGGCTCCTGCCGCGCTGGCCCGGCCGTTCGGGTTGTCGGTGTCAACGGCGGTGAGCCGGTCGGAGATTCGCGCGGTGTACGGCGGTTTCGGGTTGGCTGTCGCAGGCGTGTTGTTCTGGTCGGCGTTCGGTGCCGATGATCTGCGAACCGGGGCAGCGCTGACAGTAGGGTTCGCCCTGGCCGGGATGGCCGGCGGCCGCGTCATCTCGCGGCTGGTCGACAGCGGGGTGCGCTTCTATCCGATCTGGTTCTACTTCTCGGTCGAACTGGTCGGCGCCGCGCTCGTGCTCGGTGTCGCCTGAGTTCACGATCTACGTTATGCAGGAACGGTCCGGTGAGTGTCGAGCACGAAGGAGGTCTACACAGTCATGAGGAAACTGATCTACGGGTTCGGCGTGTCCCTGGATGGTTACGTCAACGACCGCGACGGCAGCATCGACTGGACCGACCCGGACGACGAGCTGCACCAGTTCCACAACGACAGGTTCCGCGGGCTCGACGTCGCGCTGAACGGTCGTCGGCTGTACGAGCTGATGGCCGAGTACTGGCCGTATGTGCCCGAGGACGCGCCCCGCATCACACGCGAGTTCGGCGAACTCTGGACGGCCAAGCCCAAGGTCGTCTTCTCCCGGACGCTCACCGAGGTCGAGTGGAACAGCACGCTGGTCAGCGCGAACGCGGTCGAAGAGGTTCGCAGGCTCAAGGCCGACGGTGACGGCGTCATGGAGGTCGGTGGCGCGAGCCTGGCGGCCTCGCTGATGCCACACGGGCTCATCGACGAGTACCAGGTGTTCGTCTCGCCCGTGGTGCTCGGCGGCGGCACACCGATGTTCCCGTCACTGGACAAGCGGATCAGGCTCCGATTGGTCGAGACGAGGCGCTTCGATACCGCGGTGCTGCTGCGCTACCTCGTCGACTGAGGTCGGTGCTCCGCTGCGGTTTCTCGCGGGTGCCGGGGCTCTGTTGCCTGGTCAGTGCCGGTGCTAGTGTGCTCCAAGCACTTTCGTTATCCCCGCGAGATCTGAGGAACCACATGTCGACCCGTTCAATCGTCACCACCTCCGCCGCCGCGCTGCTGCTCACCGGTGCCGCCGCTGCCATCGCCGCACCCGCGCAGGCATTTCCGGCCGGCTGGTGGAGCGAGAAGACCTTCGTCTGCACCGCCACCGACCGCGCCGGTGCGCCACTGCCCGACGTCACCGTGAAGGCCGCCGACCAGGTCGGTGCCTCGTTCTACGCGCTGCCGCAGTTCGGCCCGGATGCCGACACCGCGAATGTGCAGTGCTACCAGCAGTGATGTGATCTCGTTCGGTGTCGCCGCACGTCGGGGAGCGGTGGCACCGAAGTATCACCCGGCGTGCGTCAGCACGAATTCCCGTACCGCCGCAGTTTGATTCACCAGAGCGTGTCCGACGCCGGGGAGCAGACGCACCTCGCCTCGCGTGAAAGCACCGCGAGCGCGTTCGGCGGTGCGCGCCGAATCGAACAGGGCGTCGCGTTCGCCGACGATTACCAGGACCGGGATGTCCACCTCGCGTAGTTGTTCGTCGCGGAAAATGGGCAGACTGACGGGGCGTGGCGTGAAATGCGCGAAGGTCAGCGCTATGTCGTCGATGATCGGGTCCGCTTCCGGCCCGTCGAGGCCGAGACCGATGCGCGCCATGTCACGCGCGCTGTGCCTGCCGATCATCCGCAGGCCGATCGCCTTCACCAGCCAGCCGTAGCGATGCTTACCCAGTCCACCCGGGCACAGCAGGACCAGTGTCGTGACCCGGCCCGGCCTGCGCAGCACGTAATCGAGTGCGGTCCACCCGCCGAGTGACATGCCGACCAGCGCCACGGTGTCGAGGCCGAGACCGTCGATCACCTCGTCGAGCCAGCTCGCGGTCGCATCGCTGTCCAGCGCCAGCCGGGTCGGGGCGCTGAATCCTGGCTCGCCGGGCAGATCCACGGCGTACACGCGGAAACGGGTCGACCAGTCGGCGATGTCGGCGCGCCAGGTACTCGCATTGGCTCCTGAGCCGTGCAGCACGACCAGCGGCGGTGCGTCCGCGGGCCCGGAGACCACGACGAACGTTTCGCCTACACCGGTGTCGATGCGCAGTTCCTCGCGCGGGACCGGCCAGGCGTCGAGGTGCTCGCGGTAGCGCTGCTGGACGAGCTGCCGGCCTTCGTCGGACTTGTAGATCATGAGCTGAGGATTCCGTCCAGATAGTCGAGCAGGCGGGAGCTGTCGGCGAGGCTGCCGAGCAGGATCACTTTGAGGCGATGGCGGGCCGGGTCGTAGCTGGTTTCCACGCGCATGCGCTGACCGCCCGCGCCCCGGGTTCCGGCGGTGGCGGTGAGCAGGGTGGTGATCCGGTCGACGGTGGCGCGGTCGATGTCGTCGATTTCGACGATGCAGGAGGACTCCGCATGCCGCCCCGGCGCTGTCTGCGGTGTGGTGATCGGCAGCCCGGTGAACGCTTCGAGGTCTTCGTGGGTGATGCGGTACTGCTTGCCGATGCGGGCGGCGGGGAGTTTGCCGTCGCGCACATAACTACGCACGGTGCGCACATGCAGTCCGAGTAGTTCGGCAACCTGCTCCACCGAATAGAGACGATCAGTCATGAAACAACCGTAAACGAAGGTACCTATAGGGATCAATAGGGAAGTTCAGGGAACTGTGGACTGTGACAATGATCGCGATGGCAACCGTTCGCCCAGCTCGGAACGCACACTGGGCACGACACGCCCGATTTGACCCGTTACCGCCGTGACCAGCGGATCTGCTCGAGTGCAAACCTTGACGCGGGCGCCACAACACGTTTGTGTGCAGGTAGCGGGCCGTGTCGCGACGCCGCGAGCAACCCCATGGGCCGGGCCGCGAGCCGAGCCCCTCGGCAGGGGCTCTACCCTCGAAGACATGCAGTCCTGGTCCGATATCGCCCTGCCGACCGTCCCCGGAACAGGGCCGCCGTTGCGTTTGTACGACACCGCCGATCGTCAGATCCGCCCGGTCACCCCGGGCGAGACCGCGAAGATGTACGTCTGCGGCATCACTCCCTACGACGCCACCCACCTCGGTCACGCCGCCACCTATCTGACGTTCGACCTGGTCAACCGGATCTGGCGCGACGCGGGTCACGACGTGCACTACGTGCAGAACGTCACCGACGTCGACGACCCGCTGTTCGAACGCGCCGATCGCGACGGCATCGACTGGCGCGACCTCGGCAGCCGGGAGATCGACCTGTTCCGCGAGGACATGACCGCGCTGCAGGTGCTGCCGCCCCGGCACTACATCGGTGCCATCGAATCGGTCGAGGAGGTGGTGGAGCTGGTACAGAAGCTGCTCGCCGCCGGCGCCGCGTACATCGTCGACGATGCCGAATTCCCCGATATCTACTTCCGCACCGACGCCACCGAGCAGTTCGGCTACGAATCCGGGTACGATCGCGCGACCATGGAGACGCTGTTCGCCGAGCGCGGGGGCGACCCCGACCGGGCGGGCAAGCGCGACACCATCGACGCCCTGCTGTGGCGGGCCGAGCGCCCCGGTGAACCGTCGTGGGAGGCACCTTTCGGCGCGGGCCGCCCCGGCTGGCACATCGAGTGTGCGGCGATCGCGCTCAACCGCATCGGCGCCGAATTCGACATCCAGGGCGGCGGCTCGGACCTGATGTACCCCCATCACGAGTACTCCGCCGCACACGCCGAAGCGATCACCGGCACCCGCCGCTTCGCCCGCCACTACGTGCACGCCGGGCTGATCGGCCTGGACGGCGAGAAGATGTCGAAGTCGCGGGGCAATCTCGTGCTCGTGTCGAAGCTGCGCCGCTCCGGTGTCGACCCCGCCGCGATCCGCCTCGGCCTGCTCGCCGGGCACTACCGGTCCGACCGCATGTGGACCGACGAGGTACTCACCGCCGCACAGAACCGCCTCGACCGCTGGCGTGAGGCCGTGTCGCTGACCGCGGGCCCCTCGGCTACCGACACGGTCGCCCGGCTGCGTCAGCACCTGGCCGACGACCTCGACACTCCGAAGGCCCTCGACGCGATCGACAACTGGGCCGAACAGGCCATCGCCTACGGTGGCACCGACACCGAAGCCCCCACCCTGGTCCGCACCGCCGTCGACGCACTCCTGGGTATCACGCTCTGACGAGATCGCGGTCGGCTGGAAGCCGGGCGCGCGGGCTGTCGCTGCGCTCGGTGGCACAGCACCGGTAGAGCCTTGCGGTCTGGCCGATCCATGCCGGTTGCCCGCAGTGTGCTGCGCTTATACTGTGGGCCACAGCGCAGCTGACCTGCCGTCGATCGGAGAGCGTCACATGGGGTGCTACCAGCGCATCATCGTGGGAACCAACGGCTCGGAGTCCGCGCAGACAGCGGTAGCGGTGGCGGGGGAGTTCGCGGTGCGCCTCGATATCCCGGTCACCGCGGTGAGTGTGTGGAAGGACGCGGGGCGTAAATCGGGCACCGACGCCGAGTGGGCCGAACAGGCCACCGCCGCGGCCGCGGAAACTCTCACCGCCGCCGGTGTGCCCGAGGTATCGCGCACCGAACTCGACGGCGCCGCGGGCGCGTTGCTGCTCGAGCTCGCCGAACAGGAACCCGACACCCTGCTCGTCATCGGTGGGGGCAGCCTGGGCAGTTCCAAGGCGCGCCTGCTCGGCTCGACAGCCAATCACGTGTCGCACCACAGTCAAACCGATGTCGTGTTCACCAGCAAGGTGCCCAAACGCTGGACCACCATCGGCCTCACCACCGACGGATCGGCGAGTTCGCTGACCGCGGTCCGTCGCGGCTACGAACTCGCCCTCGCCCTCGGCGCGCGCCCGTTCCTGGTGACTTCCGCCAAAACCGACGACGACGGTGCCGAGGTCCTGATCGACGTGGAGGGTCAGATCGAGGTCGAGGACCCGGAACTGTTCGGCCGCGACGTCCTCACCGGAGTCCCCGCGGCCGAGGCGATCTGCAACTCGGCCTGGAAATACGACCTCGTCGTGATCGGCAACCGCGGAATGAGCGGCCCCGCACGCCTTTTGGGCTCGGTAGCCAACAAGGTAACCCACGACATCGACACCAACCTCCTGCTGGTCAACACCACGCATTGATTCGCCGGCCACCGAGGGCATCGAAGTTTGCTCCGGTTTAGCGGGTAACGGCGGAACTTGCCCGGACCGGGGAGTTCGGTCGCCTATGATGACCGTACGTGCGATGTTCGCCACACAACGGAGTGGACGCCGGATGAATGCTGGGATCGAGGCGGCGGGGTTCTTCGGCCTGCTGGACTGGGAGCAGATGACCGGTCTGAGCAAGTTCTGGGTCGAGATGATCACCATCCCGATCTTCAGCGCCATGGCCGGTCTGATCACCAACTGGACCGGAGTGATCATGCTGTTCGCGCCGGTGCGCTTCACCGGCTTCTACGTGCCGGGGCTGAAAACGATCTTCCCGCTGCTGCCGCGCAAGGTACAGATTCTGCCGACCTTCGCTCCCGGCGGCATTCTCGGCTTCCAGGGGTTCATTCCGGCCCGCTCGGAGAAGATGGCGAGCCTGATGGTCGACAACGCGGTCGCCAAGATCGGCACCGCCAAGGACTTCTTCGATCAGATGGATCCACGTAAGATCTCCGCGCAGGTCGCGCAGGTGGCGCTGCCGAACGTGCGCTCGATGGTCGACTCGATCATGGTGGCCGAGCACCCGCGGCTGTGGGCCGACATGCCACCGCGCGCACGCGAAGCCGTCTACACGCGGGTGGAGGCCGAGCTGCCCGCGATCACCGATCGCGCGTTCGACTTCATCGGCGCGAACATCGACCAGCTCCTCGATGTGAAGCTGATGGTCGTCGGTTATCTGCGGCGCAGGCCCGAACTGTTGAAGGACGTGATCTACGGGCTCGGTGCACCGGAATTGCGGTTCATGGTCCGCAGCGGGGTGCTGGGGTTCCCGTTCGGGGTGATCGTGGCGCTGTGGTTGTCGTTGCTGCACTACAGCACTCCCCATGGCGACACCCCCGCGGTGATCTCGCTGCCCGGCTGGCTCTACGACCTCCTGCACTTCCTGCCCGCGTGGGCGTGGGTGATCGCCGGTGGTGCGGTGGTGGGTGTGCTGGTCAACATCATCGCGATCAAGGTGGTGTTCGAACCCGCCGCGCCGCAACCGCGCTACCGATATCCGTGGCGGGTCGCGAAATTCGCGAAACGGCAGTACCAGGCCGCGGCGGATCTGGGGCACGCGATCGGATATCAGATCGTCACCCTCGACGTCGTCACCGAGCAACTGCTCGACGGGCCGAGCGGCGACAAGACCCGTGCGGTCATCGCCCACTTCCTCGAGGCCGAGATCGACCGAATCCTCGGCCCGTTGCGCTCGGTGACCCGGCTCGCGATCGGGCCACGCCACTTCGACGCCATCCAGGCCACCGCGGGCGCGAGCCTGGCCACCGAGATGAAGCCGTGGCTGGTCGAAGACGTCGAGTTCTCCCAGACCACCGCGGCCAGCGTCGACGGGCTCGCCACCGAGAAACTGCGCGAACTGCCGCCGGAGGAGTTCGTCGAAATGCTCTACACCGCCATCGAACAGGACGCCTGGCTGCTGTATCTGCACGGCGGCGTGCTCGGTGCCTTCATCGGTGCACTGCACCTGCTGATCTTCGGAGTGTGAGCATGGAGCCCACGCCTGATCGCGAACCCAGCATCCCCACCGATCTGCTCGGATTGGCCCGGATCGCGGGACTGTCGTTGCGCCACATCGCCGGAGCGGTGACCAAAGGCGCCGTGCACACCGCGACCGATCTCGTCGACGACCTCCGCTCGGGCGAGCCGATATCGCAGATCCTCGACGAACGCGTGGACGTGTTGCGCCGCACCGCGTTGAGCGTGCTCGGCCTGACCAGCACCGCCACCGGTGTCTACGGCCCGGTCGAAACCAAAGTCGATGCCGCCGACCTCAAGGCGATGGGCGACGCGATGATCACCGAGGGCTGGGATTGCGCGCAGCAACCGCGCGACCTGCACCCCTCGTTCGTGCCGATCCTGCACGACCTGACGCCCGACGAAGCGCGGATCCTGCGTTTCCTCGCCGTCGCCGGACCGCAGCCCGCGATCGACATCCGCACCAAGGCGCCGTTCGGGATCGGCTCGCAACGGCTGGCCGACGGCATCAACATGATCGCCGCGATGGCCGGGTGCGCGCTGCCCGATCGCGACCACCACTACCTGGGAAACCTGAGTCGCCTCGGGCTGGTCCGCTTCTCCACCGAACCGGTCGCCGACTTCCGCCGCTACGCGTTCCTCGAAGCGCAACCACCGGCACAGGCGGCGTACAAGTCGGTGAAGATGCGGGCGATCAGCTCCTACCGCAGCATCTACCTGACGGTGTTCGGAAAGCAGTTCTGTGACGCGTGTTTCGTGCTGGGCGACTACACCGGGGGCGGTTGGGCAGGCGATGACCGTGGCGACATCTACCTGGGCAAGGGCCCCCGGCTGCCCTGATCGGTTCAGGCGCCCAGCTCAGTCCCGGCCGCGCAGCGCGTCGAGGACACCGGCGAACATCACCGATTTGATCGCCGTCATCGTGGTTTGATCCTTGCCGCCCAGCGGCGCGACCAATGCCAGTGCGGCATCGAGGACTTCGCCTTCGGCGGCGGTGGCGTCGACCAGGTCGAGGGCCAGTGCGTCGGCGCCACCGAAGCGGCGGGCCGTGGTCATGCTGGCGACGGCGGTCTTGGGCGTCACCTTGGCTTGGATGAGCGCGGCCATGCCGTTGGTGAAGGGGATCCGGATGTCGGCCTCGGGGAAGCAGAAGTACCCGCGGTCGGCGCGCATCACCCGGTAGTCGTGCGCCATGGCCACCATCGCGCCCGCTCCGAAGGCGTGTCCGCCGATGGCGGCGACCGTCGGCATCGGCAAGGTGAGGACCCGGGCGAACAGGTTGTGCACCGCTTCGACGTATTCGGCGGCCCGGTCGCCGTTGGCCGAGAGCCAGTCCAGATCCAGGCCGTTGGAGTAGATCTTGCCGGTGGCGGTGGTCACCAACGCGTGTGCGCCCTCGGCGACGGCGGTGTCGAGGTGGGTCTGCACTTCGGTGAGGAAGTCGGGGGAGAAGCGGTTCTCGCCGTCGCCGAGGTCGAGTACGGCGATCGAATCGTGGTGGCGCAGTGTGGGCACAGGATTTCCTTTTCAGTGGGGACCGAGGTCGAGTACGGCACGCACGGCAGCACGGAGCTGAGCGCGGGCGAGGGGATCGGTGAGCCGGTCGCGGCGCAGCAGCAGCGCGGTGGGCAGGTCTACCAGGCAGGTGGTGACGGTGGCGACGCCGCGCCGGTCGGCGCGACCCCACAGGGCACGCGCGAGCCGGTTGAGTGCGGCGACGAGTGCCTTCTCGGTGTCGGCGATCTCCTGCGCCAGCGCGGGCGCGATGTCACCGGCGAGCAGTTCGGCGCGATCGACGAGCAGGAGCAGGCGTGCGGAGTCGGGATGGGCCTCGGCCAGCCGCGCCGGGGCCTCGGCGGCGTCGAGGACGGCATCGATGCGGGTCTCGGGGTCGGCTGCGGTGACGGCGCGGTCGATGTCGGCCGACTGGAGGGCGAGGAATCGGTGCGCGGCGCGTAACCAGGTGCGCGCCAGTACAACCTGTCGAGACTGAAATGTGTGATAGAGCGCGCCGTTGGATACTCCGGTAGCGGCGGCGACTGCGCGCACCGTGACACCGGCGGGACCGGAACGGGCCGCGAGCTTTTCGGCGGCGTCCAGCACCGTCTGCGGGTCGTGCGTGCGCGGTCTCGGCATGAACAAAAGTTTACAGAGCGTCCGCTCTGCTATTCCATTCGGATGCGGTTTTGGGCCGTTGTGCACGTATTTCGTTCCGCCACTTGGTATTTCGTCGCTCGATGTGCCGGTTTTGACACAGCGTAGACAACGTTATGTACGCGCGGGGGCTCGATACGATGGGGTACTGTTCGCATTCTTCGGCCCCTGCCCGCACGAACAGAACGGCATCGCGATGTCCCGAGTGGTCACCAAGGAGCAGTACTTCGACACCGCGGTGGCGGTGCTCGCCGAGTTCGGTTTCAAAGGTCTCAACATCGGGGTGCTTTGCCGCCGCCTCGGCGTCACCAGCGGCTCGTTCTATCACCACTTCGGCTCCTGGCAAGGCTTCGTCGACACCCTGCTCGAACACTGGGAGAACCGTCAGATGGTCGAGCTACGCGCGCTCGACGTCGGCCACGGTGACGCCGACGCCGACGTGCGCGCCATGTCGGTGCTCGCCAGCGGACTCGAACACGGCGCCGAAGCCGCGCTGCGCGCCTGGGCGGCCAACGACGAATCGGTACACGTCACCGTCAAACGGGTCGATGAGTCGCGGCGGCGCACCGTGCACCGCGTGATCGACGGCGTGGTCGACGACGCGGCCACCGCCACCGTCGTCACCGAATTCGGCATGGCGATGATCATCGGCTACCAACAGCTCGCCGCCGCAGGTGAACCCACCGAACTCGACCACCTGCTCGCCGAGTACGCCCGGCTGATCTACTCCCACCGCGGCTGACCGAGCACGGCTCGGCGCCTGTCCTCTGTGCCGCACAGCCGGCCGGGCACTCCCGTGAGTTACCCGAGCAGTTGGTCCACGTAGCACCATCGCCATGCTTCGCCCGGCTCCACACTGCGCATCACCGGATGTGTCGAGGTCTGGAAGTGCGCGCTGGCGTGGTTGCCGATCGAGGACTCACAGCAGCCGATGTTCCCGCAGTCGGTGCACATTCGCAGATGCACCCAGCGCAGACCCTCGTCCAGGCATGTCCGGCACACCAGCTCACCGGTAGGTGGCTGCGCCAGTATCGGAGCCTCGTCGAGGTGCGCGCACCCGCGCGCACCGGCCGCGGTCGACAGCGTTTCGGCGCGGCGCTCGTCATCGCTTTCGTCGAAGCGGTCGATCATCGATTCCTCGAGGTCCAGCCGGGCCAGCACATGTTGCAGCACTTCGTAATCCACGGCTCCCGCGTCGCGGACCTTCAGCACCGCATCGCGTTCGGCACCCAGCATCGCCAGCCGTAGCCGTCGGTACTCCGCGGTCGGTGTCACCAGTTCCGCTTCCGGGCGGCCCAGCCGTTCCCACGCGGCATTGGAACGCCAGGTCAGCCGTTGCCGCAGCGATTCGATCACCGGTTCGGGGGTGTCCGGTCCGATCTTGCGGTCGAGTTCGGCCAGACCGGCGGTCGAAGCCTGTTGCAGCAGATCGGCTTTCGCGAGCGCGTCCTCCTCGCGACTGGGCCCGCGCAACCGCAGCAATCGCACCAGCCACGGCAACGAACTGCCCTGGACGAGCAGCGTGCCGCCGACCACCACCAGGGCGAGCAGCTCCAGGACCGGCAACTGCGGCGTCGAGTCGGGCAGCAGCAACACCGCCGCCAACGTCACCACCCCGCGCATCCCCGCCCACGACACCACCGCCGCGTGGCTCAACGGCTCGGTCGTGCGCCCGAACAGCCTGGCCACCAATACCGGTGTGAACACCCATACTGGGCGCGCAAGCATCACCGCGGCCAGCACACCCACCGCCGTGACGACGAGGGTGCCGTGATCCAACCCGCTGTGCCAGGCGCCCTCGACGATCCAGCGCACCTGCAACCCGATGATCAAGAACACCGCGCTCTCCAGAATGAACTGGATGGTGCGCCAATTGGTGGTCTCGGCGACCCGTGAGGCCGCCCCCTGCCACCGTTGCGCGCCGTGCCCGAGGATCATCCCGCACGTCACGACCGCGATCACTCCCGATGCGTGAAAATGCTCGGCAGGCAGATACGCCACGAACGGGGCGAGCAGCGACACCGAGGTATCGAGCACGGGGTCGGTGATCCGCCTGCGCAACATCACCAAAGCCGCCGCCACCACGGCCCCGATGACACCGCCACCGACGGCCGCGAGCAGGAAATCACCCCCGATCTGCCACGCGGTCACCGCACCGGCCATCGCCGCGATGGCCGAGCGCAACGCCACCAGCGCGGTCGCGTCATTGAACAGCGACTCGTCCTCGAGCACCGTCACGATGCTGCGCGGCATCCCGGTGCGTCGCGCCACCGCGGTCGCGGCCACGGCATCCGGGGGAGCGACCACCGCACCCAACGCGACCGCCGCCGCGAACGGCACCGGCAGCAACCACCACACCACCAATGCCACCGCGAACGTGCTGAACAGAACCAGCCCCACCGACAGCGACGCGATGGTGCGCAGGTTGTCCTTGAAATCGACCAGCGATGTGCGCAGCGCGGCGGTGTAGAGCAGCGGCGGAAGCAAACCCAGCAGCACCACCTCCGGCTCGAGATGCACCTGCGGCACCATCGGCAGATACGACGCGGCCACCCCGGCCAACGTCAGCACCAGAGGCTCGGACACCCCGAATCGCCGCGCCAGCGCCGCCAGCGCGGTCGCCGAGCCGATGAGGACAACCAGACCGATCGCGACATCCACCCGCGCATTCTCCCATCGACAGACCGGTCAGTCCGTCGACGCCGCCCACGGCAGCCGCGTGCCGGATGGGCCCTATCCTGTTTCCTCGTCGATCTCCAGGCGGTCGATCTCCAGATGGTCGACCGAGCCCCAGACACGCAATGCCAGTCGCGGGCCCTCGCGCCGCCACTGCGACACCGACGCGTTCGGTACCGGTTCGAGCGAATCCGGTACCGGCGCACCGAGTCCCTCGAGGATGTAGCGCAACGACACAACCACCGCGTCATGGGTCACCACCAGCACCTGCTCGCCCGCGGCGACCACATCCAGCTCGTCGAGGAAACTGCGCACCCGCAACGCCACATCGGCCAGCGATTCCCCGCCCGGCGGGCGATACACCCAGTTGCCTACCAATTCACGGCGCGCGCCCTCCTCGGGTGCACGTCGGCGGATCGCCCGATACGGATGCAGTTCGAACACCCCCATCTCCCGATCGCGCAACCGCTCGTCGACCAGGGTGCGGATCGGGCGCAGGTGCCGATTGCGGGTGGCGGCCGCCTCGGCCATCACCGCCCAGGTGACTCGGGTGCGCAGGTAGGGGGAGCAGACCACCAGTGTGGGCCGCTGCACTCCGGCCAACCCGGCCAGCCAGTCTCCGAGACATTGCGCCTGCCACTGCCCGTACTCGGTCAATTCCACCCCGGAGTCGGTCCCACGCATCGGCCGCTGCTCGGTCGCCGGGTCGGCGAACCACGCGTTGGCTTCACTCTGCGCGTGCCGCACCGCCCACAGCCCACCCAGCGCGCGCGGCACCACCAATCCTTCGGGCACCTGCACCCACCCCCTCCGCTGCTCGAACCCCATCGATGTCCTTCGTGCTCGTCCCGTCGTGCCCGGACGCGCCAGGGAATAGCGGCTTCTTTGCCGGCGTTGCACTCCCCGAATTCGAACGCCTGTCCAGAACTGTTCGGCGGACCGCCGCCGCACTCGAGATGTGCCGCAGGAGGCCCGCTTGTCCACCACAGTAGAGATCTGGACCGACATCAATTGCCCGTTCTGCTACCTGGGTAAGGCCCGCTTCGAACAAGCGCTGGCCGACTTCGCGCACCGTGACGACGTCGACGTGGTGCACAGGTCCTTCGAACTCGACCCGACGCTGCCCGCCGGTTCCACGCGCCCGGTCATCGCGGCGATCGCCGAGAAATACGGCATCACCGTCGACCAGGCCGCCGCCAACGAACGCGGCATCGGCGCCCAAGCCGCGGCGATGGGACTGCCCTATCAAACCTCGGGCCGCGACTCCGGCAACAGCTTCGACATGCACCGGCTCCTGCACTTCGCCCTCGACCAGGGTAAACAGGAGGCCATGCTCGACGCGCTCTACGCAGGCAACTTCGCCGAGCCCGAACCCGTCTTCGGTGACACCGAACGTCTCGTGGCGCTGGCCGTGCGCGCGGGCCTGGATGAGGACTCGGCCCGCGCGGTGCTGGCCGACCCCGACGCCTACGCCGACGCGGTCCGCCGCGACGAAGCCGAAGCCGCCGCACTCGGCGCCACCGGTGTCCCGTTCTTCGTTTTCGACGGCAAGTACGCGGTCTCGGGCGCTCAGCCTCCCGAAACTTTCACCCGGGCACTGAATACCGCGTGGAACGATCGACCCACCCCCCAGCTCATCGCCGACGGCGACGCCTGTGGCCCCGACGGCTGCGCGGTGCCCGCCACCGAATCCGCGGCGGCCGACTGAGCACCGCGGACTGACGGAGTCAGGCCAGGTCGATGACGACCTTGATATCGGACCCACCCGGATCGAACGCCTCGATCGCCTTCTCCAGCGGCAGTCGCCGGGTGATCAGCCGTTCCAGCCACGACGCGTCCGCTTTGGCCAGCGCCTCCGCTCCCTGCTCGTAGTGGTGGCGGTTCGCGTTCACCGAACCGAACACCAGTGTGTTGCCGAGCACGATATTGCGGTTCAACCCGCCCATATCGACTTCGGTGTCGACACCGGGCGTCGTCACCCCGGTCAAGCAGATGATCACCCCGGGATTGTCGATCTCCATCGCCTGCAACGCCACCGCGGGCGCACCGGTTGCCTCGATCACGATGTCGGGCCGGATCGCCGCCGCGGCGGCCGCCGTCGTCCCCGTGTGGAACGTGGCGCCCAACGCTGTGACCAGCTCTTCTTTCAACCCGCCACGGGCGCGGTCGAGGACGTGCACGTCGAGTCCGCGTTGCTGCCCGAGCAAGGCCGCCAACAAGCCGATCGGCCCGGCGCCGGTGACCAGGACCGTGCGCGGATCGAACCAGGCGCGGTTGTTGATCTTCTCGATCTGATCCCACGCTTTGGCGACCACTGTCATCGGCTCCAACAGCACGCCGACCTTCTCCAACGCCGGATCGAGCGTGACCGCGAAGTCCTCGCGCACAGCCCAGACCGTCGACCCGTACCCGTCGATCTCCTTGATCCCGCGCTCCACATACAGCCCGTTGCGGCACATGTCCCACTGCCCGCGCGCGCACGCCCCACACGGCACCGGATCCGGCCTGCGCACGATCCCGACGACGAGATCGCCCGGAGCGAACTTGCTGCCGTCCGGCACCGTCTTCACTCTGCCCAGAGATTCGTGGCCGAGCACCATCCGTGACTTGCCCGGGGGCAGCCAGCCGTAGTTGCCCTGCGCGATATCGCGGTCGGTTCCGCAGATGCCCAGCGAGATCCCGTCGACGAGCAACTCGCCGGGGCCGACGTCCGGATCGGGTACGTCCTCCACCAGCAATGATTGCTTCTGCATGGGAACCACGGTCAACGCACGCATTTCGGCATCCCTTCCGCCCGCACGGGCCAACGGTCGACGTCTGCACGAACCACATCCACGACACCCGGGGAGCACCCCATCGCGAACTCGCCGCGAATACGGACTACCTGCGGCAACGGTACGCGAACAACCCACCGATCGGTCGATACGAGACCATTCGCGAACAATCGGCGTCATCGACCGCCGCCGCACGTACGCGACACTCGTGACGGCACCGGGTATCTCCGACACAGCAATCGTGTCGGCTGCCTCGGCTACGGTGGACAGCGCTCGCACCGATCGACCCGTGGCCAGCTGGAGGCTTCTTGCGCATCATCGTCCGGATCCTGCTCGTGCTCGCCGCGCTCGTGTGCGCGCTCGCACCGGCCTCGGCCGCCCCGTCCGTCGACGATGCCACTGCCCGCAAGATCGACGAACTGCTCACTGTGCGTGCCGAATCGGGCAATCTCGGCCGTGGCGAACTCATCGAACGCCTCTCCGCACGCCTGCTCGGCACCCCCTATGGCGCGAATATGCTGATCGGCTCTGCCACCGAGCCCGAACAGCTCGTCGTCGACTTGCGCCGCGTGGACTGCTTCACCTACCTCGACTACATCGACGCCGCCTCCCGCTCCGCCGACCGCGACCAGTTCCTCACCAACCTGATCGCCACCCGCTATATCGACGGCCGCGTCGAGTTCGCCCAGCGCAAGCACTTCTTCACCGACTGGGCCACCCGGGAGCGCCTGGCGGCCACCGACATCACCGCGAGTCTGAGCCCCGCCGCCGTCACCACCACCAAGCATCTCAACGCGAAAGCCGACGGCAGCACCTACCTGCCCGGTGTCCCCGTGGTCGAGCGTGCGGTCACCCATATCCCCTCGGCTGCGGTCGACGGGTCAGTGTCGGGCGCCCTCCGCACAGGTGACTACCTCGGTGCCTACACCCCGGATGCCGGCCTCGATGTCACCCACGTCGGCTTCATCGTCCAAACCCCCACCGGCCCCGTCTTCCGCAACGCCTCCTCCCTTGCCGCGAACAACCAGGTCGTCGACACTCCTTTGACCGACTACCTGCGGACCGTTCCCGGCATCGTCGTCCTGCGCCCGCTCTGACCACCGCCAAAGGAATCGCCATGACCACGCTGCCCAACCGTCCGAACACCGCGCTGCTGGTCGTCGATGTCCAGAACGGTGTCGTCGACGAAGCGCATCGCCGCGACGAGGTCGTCGCCAACATCAGCACTCTCGTCGACCGGGCACGCATCGCTGATATCCCGATCATCTGGATCCAGCACCGCTCCGAAGACTTGGTCGAGGGCACCGACCCCTGGCGCTACGTCCCCGAACTCACCCGCGCCGACAGCGAGCCGCTGGTCCACAAACGCTACGGCGACTCGTTCGAAGACACCGAGCTCGAGGTGCTCCTCGCCGCCGCGAACGCGGGCCACCTGGTCGTCACCGGCGCCGACACCGACGCGTGTGTCCGCTCCACCATCCACGGCGCCTTCGTCCGCGGCTACGACGTCACCCTGGTCGCCGACGCCCACACCACCTCGGACAAGACCCGTTGGGGCGCACCGAAACCCGAGGATGTCATCGCCCATACGAACCTGTACTGGCAGTTCCAGCAAGCGCCGGGGCGCACCGCCACCGTCCGCCCGACCGGAGAGCTTGACTTCAAGTCGGCCTGAACACGCACGGTGGTCCCATGACCACCTTCGGATACGAACAGAGCCTCGGCTACGACCGTCGCGCCACCCGGCTCCTCACCGGCCTGTACCGCCGGATCGCCACCGACATCGACGCCCGCACCACCCACTCGGCCACCGTTATCGACCTCGGTACGGGTCCGGGAAAGCTCCTGTCGCGCTTGGCAGCTCGCCGACCCGACCTGCACCTGCACGGGATCGACCTGTCCCCGCACATGATCGAGATCGCCCGCCGCACGCTCGCCGAGCACACGGTGGAACTGGCCGTCGCCGACGTCAGCGACCTGCCCGACCCCGATGCCAGCATAGACCTCGCCGTCTCGAGCCTGAGCATGCACGAATGGCCGGACCTGCCCGCCGCCGTCACCGAACTGCATCGCGTGCTCCGGCCGGGCGGCACCGCCGGGATCTACGATTTCCGCTTCGCCCGAACCCGCGAGATCCGACGCGCCCTCGGTACGGTCTTCGGCTCGGTCGACACCGAAACAGTCCGTCTCCCATGGCATCCCGCCGCCGTGATCACCTGCTTCCGCGTCACCGCATAGGCTCGGCGGATGGCCGAGGAACACACCACGATCGGTGCGGTGGCGGCGCGGTTCGGGCTGGCGACCCACGTCCTGCGCCACTGGGAAGACCGCGGACTGCTCTGTCCACCCCGTGACTCGGCCGGACGCCGCCACTACCGCGGCACCGATATCGACACCATCGCGATGATCGTGCTCGGCAAGAAGGCCGGCTTGTCCCTCGACGATCTCGCCGTCCTGTTCACCCACGCCCCCGACCGCACCACCCGCCGCGAAGTACTCGAGGCCCACCGTGACCGCCTCACCGAAAAGATCGCCCGCACCCGCTCCGCCCTCGATGCCGTCACCCACGTCCTCGAGTGCGACGCCGAGGACTTCCGCACCTGCCCCCACTTCCGCGCCGAACTCACCATGGTCCTCGACACTCGCCGCGGGCCGCTGTCCTGAAAATCGCCCCGACGTGGGACGATCGCGGATATGACCGGCACACCCGCGAAACCACAGCATCTGCGCGACCTCGCGCTGCTGCGTCGCGTGCGCGACCGCATCGACCGCGAATACGCCCAGCCACTCGACGTCGAAGCGCTCGCCCGCGGCGTACACATGTCGGCCGGACACCTCAGCCGCCAGTTCCGGCTCGCGTATGGCGAATCGCCGTATTCCTACCTCATGACCCGCCGTATCGAACGCGCCATGGCACTGCTGCGTCGCGGCGATCTGAGTGTCACCGAGGTGTGTTTCGCGGTCGGCTCGTCCTCGCTGGGCACCTTCAGCACCCGCTTCACCGAACTCGTCGGCGTGCCGCCCAGCGTCTACAAGCAGCAGCAGGACGAACAGACCGCGGGGATGCCGTCGTGCGTGGTCAAGAAGGTGACCAGACCGATCAGGAATCGAGAAGCTTCGGCTCCGACCGGCAATTAGCGTGGTCGCCATGAACCTCACCATTCACCAGACCTACCTGCCGCAGGACGACCCCGACGCCGCCCTCGCCTTCTACCGCGACGCCCTCGGCTTCGAGGTGCGCAACGACGTCGGCTACAACGGGATGCGGTGGATCACCGTCGGCCCCGCGGGCCAGCCAGACACCTCGATCGTGCTGCATCCACCGGCCGCCGACCCCGGCATCACCGACGAGGAACGCCGCGTCATCAGCGAGATGATGGCCAAAGGCACCTACGCCGCCATCAACCTCGCCACCGAAGACCTCGACGGCCTGTTCGAAAAGCTGCAGGAAGGCGAGATCGAGGTCGTCCAGGAACCCACCGATCAGCCCTATGGTGTCCGCGACTGTGCCTTCCGTGACCCCGCCGGAAATATGGTCCGGATCCAGCAGGCCAAGTAGGCCACCGCGCCGGTAGATTCGATATCCGGCGATGTCGACTGATCGAGGGAGACCCATGAGCACGGCCAAGAAGACCGGCACCACCATAGAGCCGGCCGACAGCCACGACCTGATCCGTGTGCACGGCGCACGCGTCAACAACCTGCGCGATGTGAGCATCGAGATCCCCAAGCGCAGGCTGACCGTCTTCACCGGCGTTTCCGGATCCGGCAAGAGCTCCCTGGTCTTCGGCACCATCGCCGCCGAATCACAGCGCCTGATCAACGAGACCTACAGCGCGTTCGTACAGGGCTTCATGCCCAGCCAATCGCGCCCCGACGTCGACGTGCTCGAGGGACTGACTACCGCCATCCTGGTCGATCAGTCCCGTCTGGGCGCGAACCCACGCTCCACAGTCGGCACCGTCACCGACGCCAACGCGATGCTGCGGATCCTGTTCAGCCGCCTCGGCGACCCGCACATCGGGTCCTCGCAGGCGTTCTCCTTCAACGTCGCCTCGATCAGCGGCGCGGGTGCGGTCGAAGTCGAGAAGCACGGTGTCACCGTCAAGGAACGCCGCAGCTTCTCCATCACCGGCGGCATGTGTCCCACCTGTGAGGGCAAGGGGCACGTCAACGACATCGACCTCACCCAGCTCTACGACGAGAACAAGTCACTCGACGAGGGTCCGTTCACCATCCCCGGTTACAGCATGGACGGGTGGATGGGCCGAATCTACAAGGGCAGCGGCTTCTTCGACCCCGCCAAGCCGATCAAGAAGTACACCAAGAAGCAGCTCGCCGACCTGCTCTACAAGGAACCGACCAAGGTCAAGGTCGAGGGCATCAACCTCACCTACGAGGGCTTGATTCCCAAGATCCGCAAGTCGATGCTGTCCAAGGACGTCGAAGCGCTGCAGCCGCACGTGCGCGCCTTCGTCGAACGCGCCGTCACGTTCGGCACCTGCCCCGACTGCGACGGCACCCGGCTCTCGGCCGAAGCGCGCTCGTCGAAGGTCAACGGCATCAGCATCGCCGACGCCTGCGCCATGCAGATCACCGACCTCGCCGACTGGGTCAAGGAGGTCGACGACCCGTCGGTGGCGCCGCTGCTCGAATCGCTGCGCCAAACCCTGGACTCGTTCGTCGAGATCGGCCTCGGCTACCTGTCGCTGTCGCGCTCCTCGGGCACCCTGTCCGGCGGTGAAGCGCAGCGCGTCAAGATGATTCGCCATCTCGGCTCCTCCCTCACCGACGTCACCTACGTCTTCGACGAGCCCACCGCGGGCCTGCACCCGCACGACATCCAGCGGATGAACGGGCTGCTGCTGCGCCTGCGCGACAAGGGCAACACCGTGCTCGTCGTCGAGCACAAGCCCGAAACGATCGTGATCGCCGACCATATCGTCGATCTCGGGCCTGCTGCGGGCTCCAAGGGCGGCACCATCTGCTTCGAAGGCACCGTCGAGGGGCTGCGCGCCAGCGACACCGTCACCGGCCGCCACTTCGACGACCGCGCCTCGGTCAAGGACTCGGTACGAAAGTCCGACAGCGCCTTGCAGATTCGCGGCGCCACCGCCAACAACCTCAACAAGGTCGACGTCGACATCCCCCTCGGCATCCTGGTCGCGATCACCGGCGTCGCGGGCTCGGGCAAGAGCTCGCTGGTCCACGGCTCGATCCCGACCGACGAAGGCGTCATCAACATCGACCAGACCCCGATCAAGGGCTCGCGGCGCAGCAACCCCGCCACCTACACCGGCCTGCTCGACCACATCCGCAAAGCCTTCGCCAAGGCCACCGGCGCCAAACCCGCCCTGTTCAGCGCCAATTCCGAAGGTGCCTGCCCCAACTGCAACGGTGCGGGCGTAGTCTACACCGACCTGGCGATGATGGCCGGCGTCTCGACCATGTGTGAGGTGTGTGAGGGCAAACGCTTCATGGCCGAAGTCCTCGAGTACACCTTCGCGGGCAAGAACATCAGCGAAGTGCTCGCCATGCCCGTCGACGATGCCCGCGACTTCTTCGGCGAAGGCGAAGCCCGCACTCCAGCCGCCCACAAGATCCTCACCCACCTCACCGAAGTCGGGCTCGGCTATCTCACCATCGGCCAGCCACTGACGACCCTGTCCGGCGGCGAACGCCAGCGCCTCAAGCTCGCCACCCATATGTCCGACAAGGGCGGCGTCTACATCCTCGACGAACCGACCACCGGCCTGCACCTGGCCGACGTCGAACAACTCCTCGGCCTGCTCGACCGACTCGTCGAATCCGGCAAGTCCGTCATCGTCGTCGAACACCACCAGGCCGTGATGGCCCACGCCGACTGGATCATCGACCTGGGCCCCGGCGCAGGCCACGACGGCGGTCACATCGTCTTCGAAGGCACTCCCGCCGACCTCGTCGAGGCGCGCTCCACCCTCACCGGTGAACACCTGGCCACCTACGTAGGCGCCTGACCGAGTGCGGCCGGACTCACCTCGAGCCCGGCCGCACTTACTCTGGACCGATGCTCGAGATCTCCACCGATCCCGCCGCCGTCGACCTCGACTGGCTCCACCATCGCCTGTCCACCGACGCCTACTGGGCCCTCGGCCGCAGCCGCGACCGCATCGAACGCCTGGTCGAGAACTCCCTGCCCTACAGCGTGTTCCAGGACGGCTCTCAAATCGCCTTCGCCCGACTGGTCACCGACCGCACCACCTTCGCCTGGCTCTCCGACGTCTACGTCGACCGCCCCCAGCGCGGAAAAGGCATCGGCAAACTCCTCCTCGACCGCATCATGGCCGACGCGGACACCTGGGGCCTACGTCGCATGGCCCTGGCAACCGGCGACGCCCACGACCTATACCGCCCCTACGGCTTCACCCCCCACCCCAAACCGGACCAGTGGATGGAAAAGAACTGGCCGACCAACCCCGCCTGAACCGCAACCGACCACTCGCCGAATCGGGAGTCCGCCGGTCGCGCAATCAGCTCAGAACCTCGATCAGCTGGTCGGTCGCTTGGATCAACCAGCCGGGATCGCCGTGGCGACGGCCCCAGAGCGCAGCCTTGACCGCACGCACCTGCGCCCAACGACGAGCACGATCACGGTCGATCCCTGCCGCCTCGCAATACAAGTCAAGTCCGCGACCGATACCGGCGCCCGGATCAGGTGCGAACAGCAGAGGTGCGAACCGATAGCTACGGATCACGGTGATCGTGTCGTACGCAGGGTCACCGACATATCCCTTGGGATCTATCGCGAGCCAAGGCTCACGTTCTCCCGCCAGGACATTCGCATCGTGGAGGTCACCGTGGACGAGCGTCTGGGGCTGATCTGGACCGAGATCGCGCAAGGTCTCTGCGACCGCATCCAGAACGCGACAGGGGATCGGATCGCCCAATTCGGCTGCGGTTGTTCGGATCTCGTCCGGCCAGTCGGCAACCACCTCGCTCAAACGCGGCAGCCCGGCTGGAGCATCGATAGCCAGACGACGCGACAGTTGCCCGAGCGTGCCGACAGCCTCGTCGAAGTCGGAGATATCGGCCAGGGTGCCGCGTCCTGTCCGCTCGAGGAGCATCGCGAACCGCTCGTCATCGCGTTCGAACAACCGCACCGCACCCCGCCCGTTCCAAGTAGCGAACGCGTCGGGCTCGAACACATTGCCCGGGTGCGGAAAGGAGATCTTCACGACAGCGGGCGGATGATCCAGATGCCGCACCGGTAGGACGATCCCGACGTTGCCGTGCATGACCGGCCCCTCCGGCGTACACGACCACCGTTGCAGTAACTCATCCGCCAGGCAGGGGAGTGCCGCGATCCATGCCCGCCCGGGTTCCCCTTCGCGACTGATCGTTTCGCCGGCGAAAACCTCTGGAATGTCGATCATTTTTCGACCCTAGGTGCGTTCGGCAGGTCGTGGCCACTGCCGATGTGATGTATCTCGCCGTTGTCGAGCCTGGTCTGGGCAGGGATCGGCGGCATAGCCTGTGATCTCGCGCGTAGTCGAAATCTATTGCACTAGAAGGATATTCGGTGCAAATCGGACAGGTTGACGGCTTGCTGATTTCGGTATGCGCGGACTGCCGTCCCGGGATGCGTCATCGGCTCGGGCCGACGGCAGAATCCTGGCAAGGAGCTGCACCGTGTCGGTTCGTCGCAATGACCTCAGCCCCGTGATCACCCGCCGCAGCGCACTCGCCGCGTTGGCACTGCTCGGCGTCGCGGGCTGCGGTGGTTCGGTAGCGGCCACAACCAGCGCACCGCACTGGGATTACAACGGCGAGGGGCCCGAGCACTGGGCCGATCTCGACCGTGGCTTCGCGACATGTCGAGTCGGGCACGCCCAATCACCGATCGACCTGGACAGCCCCACCGAACTACACCCGTCCGACCACATCGAGATCGGCTATCGGCCGATGGCGTCGGTGCCTTTACTGAACAACGGGCACACGATCCAGGCAACCGTACCGGCGGACTCCGGCAATCACATCGTCGTCGACGGGACACCGTTCACCCTGACCCAGTTCCACTTCCACCTGCCCAGTGAGCACACAGTCGACGGCACCGTCACCGCCATGGAGCTGCATCTCGTCCACACCGCCCGGTCGGGCCGCCTGGCAGTTCTCGCCGTCCTCCTGAACGCGCACACCGGCCCCACCCCGCTGAGCCGAATACTCACCGCCACACCGAACCGCTCAGGTCTCACCCGCACTGTCGCCACCGTCGACCCGCGCGAATTCCTGCCCACCGACCTCGCCCAATTCCGCTACCAGGGCTCCCTGACCACGCCCCCGTGTACCGAAGGTGTCGAGTGGATCGTCCTGCGCCACCCCGCCCCGGTCGCCGTCGCCGACGTCGACAACTACCGCGCACTGTTCCCGCACAGCAACCGACCGACGCAGCCGCTCAACGGCCGCCCGGTAGTCCTCGCCGGATCCAACTGACAGGGATTCGTTCGCACGTGATCACTGTCGACGGCCCGCGCCGCATTCTGTGATCGTCAGCTGGGGGAGGACCGGGGGAGTAGGCCCAGGGTGAGGTGCCGGACCAGGTCGTCGAGTAGCTGTTCGGAGTCGTAGTCGGCGGTGTAGCCGGAGCCGACGAAGGTGGCCAGGCCCTGAAGGGCGGCCAGGGCTGTGACACCGAGACGTTTCGGGTCGCCCGCGACGATCTCGCCCGCCGCCTGACCTTCGGCGATGAGGGCGATCGGGACCGCGAAAGCGCGGTCGACGGCCTGCTGGATGTCGGCGGACGTGGAATTGTGCCTGCGCGCGAACATCAGCGGCAGGAGTTCGAGGTTGTCGACGGCGAATCGCAGGTAGGCATAGGCGACCGTCTGCAGGCGTGCCGTGATCGGCCCATCGATCACGGCCTGTTCGAAGCAGGCGCCGAGACGCTCCAGCCCGGTGACGGCGAGTGCGTCCAGTAGTGCCTGCTTGTCGCGGAAATGCCGACTCGGCGCCGCATGGCTGACGCCGGTGTCGCGGGCCAGCTGGCGCAGGGACAGCCCATCCACACCGGCCTCGCGCAGCGTCGACTCGGCGCGCGTCAGCAGCGCGGCGCGGAGGTCGCCGTGGTGGTAGGGGGTGTGCAGGGACATGGTACGAGCAGGATATCCGACGGCCACCCCAATGTTTGCGTTGACTACTTTGTTGTCGCTGACTACATTGACGTAGGCCATGACTGACAACACCGCGCCCACCCGCAAGCAGCGCAGCATGCCGATCCGCGAATGGCTGGCCCCGATCACCCTGGTCACCATCCTGGCGGCGCTGCTGGGCACCATGTACCTCGGCTACACCGCCGACCCCGAGAAGCATCTGCACGACTTCCCGATCGCCCTGGTCAACCAGGACGTCGGCGACACCGTCGGGGGCAAGCCCGCCAACATCGGTGAACAGATCGCCTCGGCACTGAGCGACAACATCCCCGCCGACAAGATCGACCTGCGCCCACTCGGCATCAACGAAGCCCAGCGACAGCTGCAGAACGGCGAGGTCTACGGCGCCATCGTCATCCCCGGCGACTTCACCAAGCGAGTCGCCATCCTCGGCGCCGCCTCGATCGTCCCGGGCGAGGTCGAGCAGCCGATCATCTCCGTGCTCACCAACCCACGCGCGGGCACTCTCGCCGCACAGATCATGAACACCGTCGCCGACCAAGCCATGACACAGGTGAACAGCACCGTCGGCGCCCAACTCGCCGAGCAGGTCAGCGCCTCTGCCGGCACCACACCACTCAGCGGCGCGGCCCGACTGCAACTCACCGAGCCGATCGACGTCGTGGTCACCGCCTATCACCCGCTCCCCGAAGGCACCGGCCAAGGCCTGGCGGCGTTCTTCTACACCCTGGTCCTGCTGATCGTCGGTTTCAGCGGCGCGATGATGATCAATTCGCTGGTCGACGCCTCACTCGGCTACATCCCCGCCGAATACGGCCCATGGCACAAGGCCACCTCGCCTGCCCCGATCAGCCGATGGCGCACCCTGCTCGTCAAATGGGGGATCGCCGCCATCAGCGCCCCACTGGCATCCGGTGTCTTCCTCGGCGTCGGCACCCTGCTGAACATGGCGATCGAGCGACCACTGATGCTGTTTCTCTATGGCACACTGGCGGTCGCCGCCATCGCGGTCACCGCTCTGTCGGTGATGGCCGCCTTCGGCACGGCAGGCCTGATGATCAACCTCATCGTGTTCGTGGTGCTCGGTATCCCGTCGTCCTCGGGCACCATCCCGCTCGAGGCGACCCCGCGCTGGATCGCCGACATGGCCACCTTCGAACCCATGCACCAGATCTACCTGGCCGTGCGCGCCATCCTGTTCTTCGACGGACACCTCGAAGCAGGCATGGCACAGGGTCTGTGGATGACCCTCGCCGGACTCGCGATCGGCCTGATCGTCGGCGCGGTCGCCACCAACGCCTACGACCTGCGCGGAATGCTGCGTCTGGGCATCGAGCACGCGCCCGCGCAGTAACTGATCAACCCACGTGGAAGGCCCCCTGTGATGCATGAGTTCGAAGCCCCGGCTTCCTACACGATTCCGGAACACGCGAACAACTCCGACAGTGTGTTCCTGCACGCCGAGCGCTCACCCCGCACGGTGCTGTTCAACGTCTCGAACGGCAGCGGCGGCCTCACCGACGTCACCGCTGCCGAATTCGCGCGAACAGTCACCGACGTGGCCAAAGGTCTCATCGCCACCGGCATCGAACCGGGCGACCGCGTGGCCATCATGGCACCCACCCGCTACGAGTGGGTCGTGCTCGACCACGCGATCTGGGCCACCGGCGGCTGCACCGTCGCCATCTACGACAGCTCCGCCGCCGAACAGGCCAAGTGGATCCTGCAGGACTCCGCGACGAAGCTGCTGATCGTCGACAGCGACAAACACCGCAGGATCATCGAGGAAATCGACGCGAGCGCACTGCCCGAGCTGCGCGAAATCCTGCAGATCGACAAAGGCATCGTCGAGGAATTGACCACTCGCGGCGCCCATCTCGATGACGCGACCGTCCACACCCGCCGCGCGGAGGTCGGCGCGAGCTCCCCGGCGACCTTGATCTACACCTCTGGCACCACCGGCCGCCCCAAAGGCGTCATCCTCACACACGGGAACCTCTACGCGGAGTCGAAATCCGACCGCATAGCGCTGGGCGAGTTCGTCACCCAGGGCAACAAGACACTGATGTTCCTGCCGCTCGCTCATGTCTTCGCGCGCGCGGTGACGCTGGCCGCGCTCGATGCGAAGGTGGTCGTCGCATTCAGTTCCGACTGGTCCACGCTCGTCGACCAATTCGGCAGCTACCGCCCGCATTTCATCCTCGCGGTGCCGCGCGTGTTCGAAAAAGTCTTCAACGGCGCGAAGCAGAAGGCGCACGCCGGCGGTAAAGGCAAGATCTTCGACCTGGCCACCGAGACCGCCATCGCCTGGAGCGAATCGCTGGACACCGGCGGCGCCGGTGTCGTGCTCAGACTGCGCCACGCCCTGTTCGACAAACTCGTCTACCGCAAACTGCGCCTCGCGCTCGGCGGACGGTGCGAGGCGGCGGTGTCCGGTGGCGGACCACTCGGCGCGCGGCTGGGTCACTTCTTCCGCGGCGTCGGCATCCCGATCTACGAGGGCTACGGACTCACCGAGACCACCGCCGCGATCACGGTGAACACCCCCACGAACACCCGGGTCGGCACCGTCGGCCGCCCGACCGAGGGCCACGCCGTCAAGATCGCCGAGGACGGCGAGCTGCTGCTGCGCGGCCCGGTCGTATTCCACGAATACTGGGGCAACCCCCAGGCCACCGAGGACGCCTTCGCCGACGGCTGGTTCGAGACCGGCGATCTCGGCACCATCGACCGCGACGGCTACCTCACCATCACCGGCCGCAAGAAGGAAATCATCGTCACCGCGGGCGGAAAGAACGTCTCCCCGGGACTGATGGAGGATTCGCTGCGCGCCCACCCGCTGATCAGCCAGGTGATGGTGGTCGGCGACGGCCGCCCGTTCGTCGGCGCCCTGATCACCCTCGACCCCGAGGTACTCCCGGCATGGAAGCAGAGTCATAACCTGCCCGCCGACACCTCGAACGAGGCCCTGATCGAGAACCCCGATCTCGCTGCGGAGATCGACGCGGCGGTCGCCGACACCAACAAGAAGGTGTCACATGCCGAGGCGATCAAGAAGATCCGCATTCTGCCGGTCGACTGGACCGAGGCAACCGGCGAACTGACGCCCAAGATGTCACTCAAGCGCGCAGCGGTCATGAAGAAGTACGCCACCGAGGTGGACAAGATCTATCACCCAGCCACGGCAAGTAGTGGTTCCTACGCTTCTACGCGACCGCCTGAATGAGCCTCATAGTCCCCGCATTCTGCCGTGATCTCGGCAGTCGCTTGCGCCGCGATGAAGAAGTCATCGGCCAGCGGCGAGATGCGCGATGCCGCCATCGCTAGGCACACCTGGTCGGGCGCGAGTTCCGGAATAGGTACGTAGCTGATGTCCGGACGTGAGTAGAACAGTGTCTCCGAACGCGCCACGAACGAGATGCCCCGGCCTGCCGCGACGTGCTCGAGCTTCTCCTCCACGCCGCGCACCCGGAGCCCGGAGTCCGGGTGCGGGCGCCTGGTCGGCTGCGTGCTCGGGTCGGCATGCCAGACCAGCGGCTCACCGGCTAGGTCGGCTTCGGTGACTTCCTCCTTGCCTGCCAACCGGTGGCCTACCGGCAGCACCACCATGAGCGGCTCTGTGTACAGCGGGGTCAGGCGCAGGCCGGTCTCGTCGATGGGTAGCCGCACATAGCCGACGTCGATGCGGCCGTCGAGCATCATCGAGGCCTGGTCATCCCATTCGATCCGCTGCACGTCGACGACCACGTCCGGATGTCGGGCCCCGAACGCCCGGGCCGCCGGGATGACGGGAATGCCGGTCCGGAAGCCGACCGCCAGCCGCCGGCCTCCGTGGGCGGCCACGGTCACCCGGTGGCGGACCGCGTCCGCGGCGGCGAGCAGCGGACCGGCGTCGGCCAGCAGTTGTCTGCCTGCGTCGGTCAGCGCAACGCCGTGGCGATCCCTGGTGAACAGCGAGGCGCCGAGATCCTGTTCCAGCGCGCGGATCTGCCGACTGAGCACTGGCTGCGCGATATGCAGCTCTTCAGCGGCGCGGCCGAAGTGCAGCCTGTCGGCGACGGCGAGGAAGTAGCGCAGTTTGCGCGGGTCCAGATCCATGGAACCTCCCTGTCCGGTGATGCCTTCAAGGTATCACCACGGCTGAAATAGGTCTTGGACGCCCACTCGGGTCGAATGGCATCCTCAATAGGTACCTACTTGATCGGCACCTATTGGGGCCCAATCGAATTCGGTATTGGTATTCGACATCGGGACTTGATCTCCGGGCCCGGAATCCGAACGCACATTTCATGAATTCAGCCGGGCTCATTACGTCATTCGACGACAAACGTTGACAAGGACGGTATGGGCACGGCGTCCTATCCAGCTCCAGAAAGCAGGCACACCAATGAGCAGCGTCAGCATTATCGGCCTGGGGAACATGGCCCGCACGCTGGCTGACCGGGCGCTCGCCGGCGGCAACGCCGTTGAGATCATCGGCCGCGATCCGGCCAAAGCCAAGGAAATGGCCGCCGCGCTCGGCGGCGGTGCCACAGCCGGGACATTCGGCACCACCCCGGTCGGCGACCTCGTCATCCTCGCCGTGCCGTACGCCGGCGCCGTGCCGATCGTCGCCAAGTACGGGGACGCGCTGGCCGGCAAGGTCATCATCGACATCTCCAACACCGCCAACGCCGACGCCACCGGGCTGGTCACCCCGGACGGCACTTCCGGCGCGCAGGAGATCGCCGAGGCCGCCCCGGCGGGCGCGTACATCGTGAAGGCGTTCAACACCGTCTTCGGCCACATCCTGGCCCAGGGCGGCCCGCTGGACGTGCTCTTCGCCGGTGACGACGCGCGGGCAAAGGCGAGCGTGTCGGCGTTCATCGAGAGCCTCGGGCTGCGCCCGCTGGATGCCGGCGGCCTGGAAGTGGCGCGCTGGATGGAAGGGGTAGCCGTGCTGATGATCAGCCTGGCCCGTAATGGCGTGGGGGACTTCAACTTCTCGCTCGGCGTCAACCTTCCCGGCTGAGCGCACCCGCACCACCACTTCTCGCGTGTCAGTCGATCTACGGCACGAGACCACACATCCTCAGAAGGACAGCAGCATGCGCGTTTTCGTCACTGGCGGGACCGGCCATTCCGGTTCGTACATCATCCCCGAGCTCATCAGCGCGGGACACGAGGTCACCGGCCTGGCCCGGTCGGACACGGCCGCGGCGGCCCTGTCCGCGCTCGGTGCGAAGGTGCGTCGCGGCGACCTCGAGGATCTCGACGGACTGAAGGAGGCGGCCGCGGAATCCGACGGCGTCATCCACGTCGCGCACAGGCAGGACCTGCTTCCGTCCGGCGGGCTCGACGCCGTGGCCGCCGCGGAGCTCCCGATCATGCTCGCTTACGGCGAGGCTCTCGCGGGAACCGGAAAGCCACTGGTCGCGGCGGGGAGCATCGGTTCGCCCGGGAACCTTGGCCGACCGGCCACCGAGGAGGACCCGGCCCTTCCCGGCGGCGATGAGTACACGGGCACTCTGCGGGTTCGCAACGTCGTGGAAACCGCCGTAATCGACCTCGCCGAGCGGGGGGTGCGGTCTTCGATCGTGCGGATTGCCAACATCGCGCACAGCACAACCGATCGTGCCGGCTTCCTCGTACAGCTGATCGCGCTGGCGAAGGAGAAGGGCTTTGTCGGCTACCCCGGAGACGGCGCGAACCTATGGAACGCCGTGCACATCCGCGATGTCGCCTCCGTGTTCCGCTTGGCACTGGAGAAGGGACCGGCCGGCAAATATTGGCACGCGGTGGGGGACGGGGCGATCCCGCTCCGCGAGATCGCCGAGGCCATCGGCAGCCGTCTTGGCCTGCCCGTCGTGAGCGTTCCCGCGGACGTACTGATGGTGCCGGGATACTTCGGGTTCCTCGCGAACATAGTCACGCAGAGCTACCCGGCGTCCAACCTCATCACCCGCCGGACCCTCGGCTGGGAACCTGCTCAGCCCGGCCTGCTCGCTGATTTGGACAACGGCCATTACTTCTCCGCCAACTGACGGCAGGGCGCCACTGGTCACTGACACCGCAATCACGGCCCCCTTCTGTAATGTCTAACCAATTACCGCTTACCGCACCGGATCGACCCCTCGAGTTCGTATTCTCACCAGGATCGCGCGCCCGGCGTGCGGCACCGGAACAGAGGTTGAAACAGCAGATGGCTATATCTGACGTCGAGGCGTACACACATCTCTCGCCGACCGATATCGAAGAGTTCGGGCAGCGCCTGGACGCGTTGCGCTGGCGGATCGAATCCAGCTTGGGCGAGCGCGACGCGCAATACATCAAGACCGTCATCCGCGTTCAGCGAGCGTGCGAGATCGCCGCCCGCCTGGTACTGCTCGACTCCGGCCGGAAAAGCAGTTGGTGGTGGGGGACAGGCCTGCTCACCTTGTCGAAGGTGCTCGAGAACATGGAGATCGGGCACAACGTCATGCACGGCCAGTGGGATTGGATGAACGACCCGGAAATCCACTCCACCACCTGGGAATGGGACCATTCCATGCCCGCCGCGCACTGGAAAGAAGCGCACAACTACCGCCATCACGTATTCACCAACGTGCTCGGGCTGGACCCCGACGAAGGATACGGGCTTCTCCGCATCACTCGTGACCGGCGCTGGCGCCCGTACCACCTGGGGAACTTCGTCTACCTTGTCCCGGTGTCGCTCCTGTATGAGCTCGGCATGTGCGTGTACCACCTGGAGATCCCGCGCGTGCTGGCGGGCAAGAAGGACAAGAAGAAGTTCCGGCAGGCTCGTGACGAAATCGTCCAGAAGGCAGGAAAGCAGCTGCTCAAGGACTACGTCGTCTTCCCGGCGATGACCGGCCGGAACTGGAAATCGACCATGCGTGCGAACGTCACCGCCAACCTCACCAAAAACGTGTGGGAGCAGATCGTCACATTCTGTGGGCATTTCCCCGACGGTGCGGAGAAGTTCACCAAACGCGACATCGAGGGCGAGACTCGCGGCGAATGGTATCTGCGCCAATATCTGGGCAGCGCCAATATCGAAGTCGGTCCCCTGATGCGGATACTGTCCGGCACGCTCAGTCATCAAATCGAACACCACCTGTTCCCGGACCTGCCGAGCAACCGACTCCCCGAAATTCAACGTGAAGTGCGCAAACTCGCGGCCGAATATCGGCTGCCGTACACCACCGGCAGCCTGGTCCGTCAATATGGTCTGACATTGCGCACCATCGCAAAACTTTCGTTGCCCGATAAGTACCTCACCGCGGACGCCGACGACGCCCCGGAAACCAGCTCCGAAAAAGCCGCCGAATCTCGCCGCCTCACCCCTGTCCTGGCCTGATACTTATGGCGCACCGCATCATTTCGGTGCGGTGCGCCATCCGGGAACTCTCGATACTTTCGTCACTGTGACGAATTGGGGCCGGGGAAGTGGACGGGGGAGTGTCAGCCTTCAGGTGGCCGCATCGGTTTTCCGGGGATATCGGGCCCAGATCTGCCGATTGGCACATTCAGCCCGAACGGTCATTTATCGACCGAATCCTAGAATCACCCGAATTTCGTCAACTTTCGTCCCGCATCGCGAAATGTCATAAACAAGCGCAGCGAATGCTGGTGCGCAGAGAACGATAATCCGGACCGGCGACAGTGAGCGGCATTCAGCGCGCGGTGCGACTCGGCACACGCCGCAAACATCCCGCGAAACCCCTCCGTGACCGGCCGCCTTCAAACGCCGATAATGCACATTATGTCAAGTAGAGTGGTGCGTACCGCACCCCCGCTGAGCTCGTGCTGATCAGGTTCGGCCGCCTGGCATCCCCTGCACCGCCGCGACAGCCGCCGTGCCGGTAGCGGATCTTCCACCGCCGCTGGATAACTGGCACACGGTTCAGTTTTATTCGCAGTTGCTGAAAGTGCTTTTCCATCGCGCGGTGATTGGGTATTCTAGGACGCCTAGGTGCACGCCGCCGAGACCCCGCCCCGTCGCCCTGATCCATAGTCGTCCCTAACCCCGACGACTATGTGCGAGCAATTGCCGACGGCGACGGGAGCGTTGAACCGGGCGCGGATTCCATTCTGCGCGATCTCATTTCAGTGGCATTGTTCTCGGCCACCGTTCGGGTGTTTCGACGTCCGGACATGATGCGGGTGATCGGGGTCCCCGCGAGTTATCCAATCCGGTGTGCGGAACCGTTGTCGTTCTTGCGCATTGGATCAATGTGTCGAGCTGTCGTGTGCCTTCGCGCGTACGATTGCCGACCGGCGAACCGAGGATCTCGATGATAGATACACATGTATGGCTGACCCGCGCGTTCCATGCGATGGTCGTAACAGCCGCCCTCGCATCGGCGACGGTGGTCGCCGGCACCGGAACTGCGGCAGGGTACGCGAACCAGCTTGTCGACAGCTCCGGACGCACCGTACAGGCGGTCGAATCGGACACCAGAATCGACTTCGTCGCCCCACTCGACGGGAATCCCCTCACCAGGGAGTGGTTCCACTCCGGTAAGGCCGGCTATCAAATATCCGGTCCCGGCGCCGATGATTTTCGCGGACGAATCACCATCGGCTATCAAGTCGGCTACCCGGCGTCCTTCGCCGGGAGGCTGAAATTCGAGTGGATGACCCCTGATCTCGGCCTGTCGATCGGGGGCAGCTCCCCCGGCCTTTCGGTCAACAGCCTTCTGCCCAGAGCCGGCGTAGAGATGGAGCTCGGGTTCGGACCCGGCATCATCGACGTCGACTGCGCCACCGGCTCGATCTCGGGCAGTGCCGGATTCATCCAGCTGTCCGCGGTGCACGCCTCGGTGACCGGCGCGGTCGGCTCGGTCAACATACGGCCCTACGTCACCGTCATCAGCGAGACCGGTGACACCGTCGTCGCCTACGGGCCTGCCACCAGCCACTGACCGCAGCTCCGCTGGTCGGGCTCGCGCGGTGTAACATTCGTCACCGTCGTTGCGACAATTCAGTCAGCACACACCGTCCCAGACCCCGCCGGTGCTCTCGACCACCTCATCGCGGGAAGGGTTAGTGGAGATGGCTCAAGAATTCTCCCGAATGCGCCAAGAGCGCCCGCGCTGCCATCGCAGCGGCAATCACGGTGAGCACTCACCGCCACTGAACTGATAGCCGGTACTTCGCATTCTGCAGTCTTGCCGCACCGTGCACAGCTCGCACGGCACGGCGTCAGATGTGTTTTGAATACCTATAGCTTCGGCCGCCGTGTGATGACCGGCGTCCCCAGATGAGGTGTGTCCCATGGTTGAACCATCCCCCACGATCGATCCCGACAGCAGATCCGCCCCCTCGCCGGATCAATGGTCGAGCAGTCCCCCGAAAACTGCTGTCAGCCTGGTCATTCCAGCACGCAATGAAGCACGCAATATCGCGTGGGTGCTGGAGCAGATTCCGGCCAGCATTACCGAAATCATCCTTGTCGACGGCTCGACGGACGCGACGCTGATCACCGCCCGCAGCTCCCGGCCCGATATCAAGGTAGTGCCGCAGCAGGGCAGCGGAAAGGGTTGCGCGCTGCGCGCCGGATTTCTCGCCGCGACAGGCGATGTGATCGTGATGATGGATGCCGATGGCAGTATGTCGCCGCAGGAGATCTCGCATTACGTGCACTTCCTGGAAAACGGCTACGACTTCGTCAAGGGGTCGCGTTTCATCGGCGGCGGCGGTTCACTCGACATCACCCGGATCCGGCGTTGGGGCAACCGGTTCCTGCTGATGGTGTTCAACGCGATCTATCACACGCGCCTCACCGATTTGTGCTACGGGTATTGCGCGTTTCATCGGCGCTATCTCGAGCATCTCAATCTGTGTGCGACCGGCTTCGAGATCGAGGCCGAGATGACTGTGCGCGCGATGCAGGCGGGTTTGCGGATCGCGGAGGTGCCCAGCCTGGAGCTACCGCGGCGGGCAGGCCAGTCCAACCTGCGCGCGATCCACGACGGTACCCGGGTCCTGCGGACTGTGGTGCGTGGTCATCGGCTGGAGACCATGCGGGCGGGTGGTGCTCAACCGGCACCGAACACACCTCCCGGCGTCGCGATGGGATCGTCATGATCGCCGTGACCAAGCACCTGAAGCCGCACAGGGAATTCAAGGAGGCGGGTGCGGCCCGTGCGCTCGAGCAGACCGATCTGCCGATAGGGCGAACCGATGTCGAGCTGAGCGTGCCGGACAGCGAACTCGTGCTCGCGGATCCGTCGGTGCGGCCTGCGAAGATCTTGGCGCTGCTGCGGTTACACGGGCACCCGGTCGGGATCGCGGTGCTGGATGGGAGGCTCGGCCTGTCCTGGCACAGGCATGTCCCGGAGGTCTGGGCGGCGGTCGGCGGCGCCGTCAACGCGCACTTGGCCGCGGACGGGCTGCCTCGAGTGGAGTGCCTGGCGGAGGTGGCGTGCGAGCCGGTGGTGTCGGCGCAGTGTCTGCGCTGGCATGAGGAGTTGCTGCTGCACGCTCCGGTGATCACCGTGGTCGTCGCCACCCGGGATCGGCCGGACAGTGTGTGCGAGTGCCTGGACGCGCTGTTGCTGATGGAGTATCCGGCCTTCGAGATCGTCGTCGTCGATAACGATCCGACCACCGAGGAGACCGCCAAGGCGATCTCGCGGCGTTTCGGTGCGCGCGTGCGGTATGTCCGCGAGAACCGGCGTGGTCTGGCGGCGGCACACAATCGGGGACTGTCCGCGGCCCGCGGCGAGATCGTGGCCTTCGTCGACGACGATGTGGTCGTCGACCGCCATTGGCTGACCGGGATCGCCGAAGGGTTCGCTTCCGGACCCGACGTCGCCTGCGTCACCGGCTTGATCCTGCCCGCTCAACTCGAAACGCCTGCGCAGCTGTTGCTCGAGCAGCACGGCGGGTTCGACAAAGGCTTCGAACTCCACGTCTTCGATACCAGCCTCAACCGGCCCGCGGATCCGTTGTTCCCGTTCACCGCGGGCAGGTTCGGTTCCGGGGCCAATATGGCGTTCGATACCGCGGTCTTGCGCAGGCTCGGCGGGTTCGACCCGGCGATCGGGGCAGGCACGTTCGCCCGTGGCGGTGACGATCTGGCCGGGTTCTTCCGTGTCGTCGTCGCCGGGCATCAGCTGGTGTACCAGCCCAGCGCGGTGGTGTGGCACCGCCACCACCGGGATATGGCGGCGCTGCGCAATCAGGCCTACGGCTATGGCGTCGGGCTCGGCGCGTACCTGACCAGTGCGCTGATCCACGAGCCCGCGATGGTCGCGGGGCTGGTGCGGCGATTGCCTCGTGGGCTCGGGTACACCTTCGGCGCGGCCTCGGATCGCAATCGCGGCCGCTACGACGGACTGCCGGGCGATCTCGCTTGTTTGGAGAAGCGTGGCGTGTTGTTCGGGCCGGTGGCGTACGCGATCAGCCGGTGGCGTACCCGTGGGGCGCGCACTACGGCGGGTAGCCGGGGCGGTCGGCAGTGAGTGTCGGGATGGCACGGCGACGGGCGCTGTCGGCAACGCCCGCACCGACCATGCTCGGCACCTTCGCCCGGGATTGGCGTAAGCCGCTGCTGCGCAACGGTTTACTGCTGACGGCCAGCTCCGGGCTGTCGGCGCTGATCGGGTTCGCCTTCTGGGCGCTCGTCGCACGGCATTACGACGCCGCCTCGGTGGGCAGCAACGCGGCCGCGATTTCGATGGCGGTGCTCGCAGCCACGGTCGCTCAGCTGAACCTGTCCAGTGCCATGGTCCGGTTCGTGCCGACTGCGGGGCGTCGCACGACCGCGCTGATCGCGGGGGCACATGTGGTCAGCGCGACCCTTGCCCTGATCATCGCTGTGGGTTCGGTGCTGGCGGTCGGGGTCATCGCGCCTGGCACTACCTTCCTGTCCGATGACCGGGCCCAGGTGCTGTTCGTCGCAGGCACAGTCGCGGTCACCCTGTTCGTCCTGCAGGACGGTGTGCTGGTCGGTTTGCGGCGCACTCCCGTTGTCCCACTGGCCAATATCGTGTTCGCGGTGGCCAAGCTGGTGCTGGTCGTAGCCGTGGCGGCGACTTTGCCCCGTTATGGCATCTTCGCGTCGTGGACGGTGGCTTCGGCGGCCGTCGTCGTGCTCGTCGGCGCCTACCTGTTCCTGTGGGCTGTCCCCCGCCGGGTCCGGGCGGCGGATGCCACCGAGACGCTGCCGCCGATGCCGCAGATCGCTCGCTTCGTGGGGGTCGACTATGTCGGATCGGTGTGCTCGATCGGTGCGGCGATGCTGTTGCCCATCCTCGTGCTCCACGCATTGGGCCCCGTGCCGACCGCCTACTTCTCGATCGCCTGGGCCATCGCGAACGTCATCCACTTGATCAACGTCAACTTCGGCACCTCCCTTGTCGCGGAATCCGCGACCGATCCGTCACAGCTGGCCCGCAATGTGCACCAGATCCTGGTCCACGGCGCCAAGCTGGTGCTCCCGATCGTGGCCGCGGTGCTCGTGCTCGCCCCGGTCGTGCTCGCCATCTTCGGCAGCGAGTACCGCGCGGGAGCCGATGTGCTGCGCGTGCTGGCGTTCGCGGCCGTCCCCGGTCTGCTGGTCTCGACGGCGATCAGTTCGGCACGGGCGAATCGCCGGTTGGGTCTGCTCCTGACGATCCAGGCATCGAACTTCGTCCTCACCATCGGTCTGGCCTGGGTGCTGCTCGACCTCGTCGGCGTGGTCGGGGCGGGTGTGGCCTGCCTGCTGAGCCAGACCGCGATCGCCTGCGCACTGCTTGTGCGCCGCGACCTCTGGTGGTCCGTCGACGCGCCACACAGGACTGTCGCAGCGCCGATGCCGGTCCGGTTACGCAGTGCAGCAGCACTTTTGGTGCTCAGGTCGGCCGGAGCCACGCGTCGACGGAAGACCCTGGACCGGGCGAGGACAGTGCTGCGCAGGCCGGATTCAGCCGGCGCGAGTGGCGACCTGGTGCGCCGGGCCGCACAGCTGGACACCGATCCGCCGTCGAAGGCATGGACCCGCGCTCGGACCGTCCGGACAGTTACCGACGTCGCGGTCGCCTACCTCGGTCACGATGACGGCCCGCCGACCGCGGTCCTCAAAGTCGCCAGGTCGCCGCTGGCCGCCGCCGACCTGCGTCGGCAACGGGAGATCCTGGCGACCCTGTCCGCCGGCTCCCCGCTCGCCGATTGGCCCCTGCTCCCCCGCGTTCTCGCGTTCGGCGACGACGCCGACGGGGTGGCCTCCATCGAGACATACCATCCGCGAGGAGATCTGACCACGGTCCTGACCACGCACCCGGAGCGGTTCGAGCCTCTGACGACGCTCGCGCTCACCTCGATCGACGAGTTGCACCGCCGCACCGGACGCCTCGCCGTGGTGGACGACACCATGCTCACCCAGTGGGTCGACGAGCCCGTGCACACTCTGACCGAGATGTGCCGGACCCTCTCCCCCGCATCGATCGACACCGCCGAACGGATCAGGACCGTGGCGCGCGCCGCACTGACCGGCCACATCCTGGTGACCGGCTGGGCGCACGGAGATTTCCACGGCGGCAACGTCATGCTGGAATCCGGGCGCGTCACTGCCATCATCGACTGGGGTGGCGCGCGGCCGGAATGGCTCTGCGCGCTCGACGCCTACCACCTGGTCTTGACGGCGTCCTGCACCGTCGAACAGCGCGAACTCGGCTCGGTGCTGGCCCGGCGGTTGCGCGCAGGCGGCCTCACCGAGCGCGAGCGTCGTCGGCTCGACCTCGTCGGCGGTGCCGCGGCGCGCGGCGACCCGCTGGACGAGCGGATCGCGATCCTGCTGACCTGGCTGCATCATGTCGCGGCGTTGTCCCGCAAATGCGGCGTCTATCGCGAGCACCGCGTCTGGTGGGCGCTCAACGCCGAACCCGTGCTGCGCGCGTTCGCCGACCTCGCCCCGAAACTCGAGGCGCAACAGCGCACCATGGAACTCGTCGGTGCCGTCGACCGATCGGATCGGCCGGCATCGGCAGCCGCTGCCACACCGGCGGATCTCGCGGAATTCGAAGCCGAATGGGACCCCGACACCACCCCGGCCCCGGTACCGGATTACGGAGGGCGGTCCGACCAGCTCAGCGTCTCGGTCGTCGTCTGCTCCTATGCCGAGGAACGTTGGGACACTTTGGTTCTCGCGATCACCTCGGTCAAGGCGCAGTCGCGGCCCGCCGAGGAAATCGTGGTGGTGATCGACCACAACACAGCGCTACTGGATCGCGCACGCGCCCTGCCCGGCGTGACTGTCGTTCCGAACCGCAACGTGTCAGGGCTGTCGGGCGCCCGCAACACCGGAACAGCGGTCAGCACAGGCGATATCGTGGTGTTCCTCGACGACGACGCCTTCGCCGACGCCGACTGGCTGGCCGAACTCGCCGCGCCCTACGCCGACCCCGCTGTGCTCGGTGTCGGCGGCCTGGTCACCGCGAACTGGCTCACCGCACGGCCGTCCTGGTTTCCCCCAGAATTCGACTGGGTGGTCGGCTGCACCTACCGCGGCATGGCCACCGGGCGCGCGGCGGTGCGCAACATGATCGGCGCCAATATGTCGTTTCGGCGTGAGCTGCTCGTCGAATCGGGCGGATTCCACACGGATCTGGGCCGGGTGGGGGCACGGCCACTCGGCTGTGAGGAGACCGAGCTGTGCATTCGCCTGCAGCGCGGTCACCCGGATGGTGTGCACTTGTACGAACCCGCGGCGCGGGTGTGGCACAGCGTCCCCGGCACTCGTGCGACGTGGTCGTATTTCCGCTCGCGTTGCTATTCCGAAGGCCTGTCCAAGGCGAGAGTCAGCGTTCTGGCGGGCTCCGATCAAGCCTTGGCCAGCGAATGGTCGTATCTGAGATCGACGGTGCCGCTAGGGGTGCTGCGCAACCTCGGTGCCGGATTGCGTGGGCGCCTCTGGGGATTCGTCACCGCGGTCGTGATGCTGGTGGGGGTTATGGCCACCGCGATCGGCTATGCCGCAGGCGCCCGCGCGGGACGTCGCCCACCGGCGCCGCGGCCCACTTTCCGGCAGGCAGGCGCCTGGCGCTACACCGGCGTGGTGGTAGCGACAGCATTGTGGCTGGTATCGCTGCCCCGCATCGAGCTCGATCGGATCGGTGACTACGGCCTGCTGCCGCTGCTGCCGTTCACCTTCTGGGCGGCACTGGCTGTGCTCCTCGTGAGTTTCGGTGTGCTGGTGCAAGCTAAGGCGACGACGCGGCTGTTGGCCGCGCATGTTGTCGTCCTGATCGCGATACTGCATGCGACGCCGTCTGCGACCTACGAGACGTTGCGCTATTCGTGGGCGTGGAAGCACGTGGGCATCGTCGACTTCTTCCAGCGGCACAACGGCGTCGACACCACGCTGAACGAGCTGGCGGTGTACCAATTCTGGCCGGGGTTCTTCAATCTCAACGCGATGCTGGTGAAAGCCGGTGGGTTGGAGTCCTCGCTCGGCTACGCCGCTTGGGCGCCGCCGGTGTTCAACCTGCTGCTGATCGGCCCGCTGTATCTGATCTTCACGACCTTCAGCGCTGATCGGCGCCTGATCTGGTCGGCGATCGTGATCTACGTCCTCGGCGCGTGGGTGGGCCAGGACTATTTCGCCCCGCAGGCATGTGCCAACTTCCTGTACCTCACGATCGTGGCGCTGGTCTTGCGGTATCTGCGCCGGGAGTCTCTGGCCGTCGACCGGCGGGTGATCGCGGTGGTCGCGATCGTGCCGATGATGGCGGCGATCGTGCCCACCCATCAGTTGACGGCGCCGATGGTCATCCTGGCTCTGGGTCTGCTCGCCGTGTTCCGCGTGCGGCGAGTTTTCGTGTTGACGGTCCTCATGGTCGCTATGACGGTCGGCTGGGATCTGCTCGTCGCCGGGCCCTGGCTGAGCGAGAACGTCTCCGGCCTGTTGGCGAACTTCGGCAATGCCGAGTCGAATGCCGGGGCGAATTTCATCGATCTGGATGCGGGCAGCCGCAGTCAGGTCGTGGTCGCCGAGGTCGACCGTGCGCTGAGCGCCGCGATCTGGCTCATGGCCGTGATCGGATTCGCCCGGCGTTTCCGCGGGCGCGGTGAACTCGCACTGCCGCTGCTGGCTGTCGCACCGCTGCCGCTGATCCTCAGCAACGACTACGGCGGCGAGATGGTCTTCCGGGTCTACCTGTTCGGGCTGCCCTTCGTCGCCTTCTACGCGGCGGCCGCCTTCTTCCCACGCCCAGCCGTCGACGCACCCCGCGCGCGTGGACGCCGGCTCGGCCGGTTGGCGCTGCCGGTGGTGTTGCTGCTGCTCGTGACAGGGTTCGGTTTCGGCTACTACGGCAAGGAGCAAACGGCCTACTTCGCGCCGGAGGAGTACGCGGCGGCTCAGTTCGTCTACGGCATCGCTCCGCGCGGGTCGCTGGTCATCGGCGCGACGAGCGGCTTTCCCTGGGCGTTCAAGAATTTCGAGTTCTACGACCACATGTGGTTCGCCACCTTCGACGCCGATGACCGGGAAGCCATTGTCGCGGAGCCGGTTTCGCAGTTGGGCGACATGATGTCCGCGCAACGCCACCATCACTCGTATCTCATCCTCACCCGCAGCCAGAGCGCCGGGATGACGCTGTCCGGTGACCTCCCGGGCGACGCGCTCGCGCGGATCCAGCAGACCCTGTCCGAGTCACCGAGATTCACCGAGCTCTACCGGAATACGCACGCCGTGGTGTTCACCCTGACCCAACCAGCACCGGAGTGAGAAGATGACGCGAATTCCCGTCGGCCTCAGCCGGTATCGGCTTCCCGATCCCGCGGCATTGCGACGTGGTCTGCGTGCGACGCCGGCCGCCACCTGGGTACTGGCCGGTTCGGGATGGGTCACGCTGCTGGCCGTCCACGCCATCTCCCCCGATTCACCGCTGTCGGTGCTGCGGACGCTCGTCGCCTTCGCGTTCGTGCTGCTGTGCCCCGGTCTCGCCGTCGCGATATTGCTGCCATTGCGCGAGGACATCGAGGTCTGGGTGGTGGGGATCGCGTTGAGTATGTCCTTCGGCTTGCTGGTCACTGTCGCGTTCACCGCGGCGCGCAACGATTCGACGATGTCGCGGCTGGTGTCGCTGGCGGTCATCACCACCGCGGCGGTCGCGGTGCAGATCTTTCGATCGGCGCGGCCATGACCATCGTCCCGATCCTGCTCTACCATTGCGTGTCGGACGATCCGGCAGGGTGGATCGCACCCTATGCCGTGTCGCCACGGACTTTCGCCCGGCACGTCGAGCTGATGGCGGCGAGTGGCCGAACGCCGATGACCGTCACCACTCTGATCGACACGCTCCGCGATGGACGAGAGCTGCCCGCACGCCCGCTGCTGGTGACCTTCGACGACGGCTTCGCCGACTTCGCGGACGCCGCAACGGTTCTCGCCGCCCATCAGATTCCGTGCACGCTCTATGTGACGACCGGCGCACTACGCGGACCGCAGCAGTCCTCGCGGCTGTGCCTGCCGCCCGCCCGGATGCTGGCGTGGTCGCAACTTCCCGAGCTGGCCGAGCACGATGTCGAGATCGGCGCCCATACCCACACCCACCCGCAGCTCGACACCCTGCGAGAACGGGTGGCAGCGGCCGAGATCCGCGAGTGCAAGGACCTGCTCGAGGACGCGTTGGGCCGGGAAGTCCGCAGCTTCGCCTACCCCCACGGCTTCCGCTCGTCACGGGTCAAGCGCCAGGCGCACGTCGCGGGCTACACCTCGGCAACCGCGGTGGGCAATGCCTTCAGCTCGACCGCCGACGATCCTTTCGCACTGGCCCGGCTCACAATTCGCTCGACAACCACCATCGACGAACTGAGGGCCTGGCTGGCGGGCCGAGACGCTGCTGTCGCGCCGTTTCCGGAGGCGTGGCGAACCAAGGCGTGGCGAACCTACCGCCGGTTGCGCGGTCACCGCTCGACGCGCGGAGTCATCACGATGCCCGTCCGGCCATCGAGACCACCAGGAGGTATCTGACCATGCGCACCCTCGTCACCGGCGCTGCCGGATTCATCGGTTCGAATCTGGTCGACAGTCTGCTCGCCGACGGCCACACCGTCGTCGGTATCGACAATCTCGCCACCGGTCGAATAGGCAACCTGGACAGCGCGTTTCGACACGATACTTTCGTCTTCGTCGAGACCGGCGTCGCGCAACGCGAGCTCGCCGAGATCGTGCGCGAGGTCGCGCCGGACGTGGTGTTCCACCTCGCAGCCCAGGTCGACGTCCGCAAATCGGTTGGTGATCCCTGCTCCGACGCGGGCACGAACGTGCTGGGCACCATCAATGTGGCCGAGGCGTGCAGGCAGGCCGGGACTCGCCGCGTTGTCTTCGCCGCCTCCGGCGGATCCCGTTACGGCACACCCACCGCACTGCCGATCGGCGAGGACGCGCCGCCTCACCCTCTCTCGCCGTATGCGGCTGCCAAGGTCGCCGGTGAGCTCTACCTCGCCGCGTACGCCGATATGTACGGGATGGCGCCGATCAGCCTCGCCTTGTCGAATGTCTATGGGCCACGCCAGGATCCGCGCGGGGAAGCAGGCGTCGTCGCGATCTTCGGCAATGCGTTGCTGCACGGATATCCGGGGACCATCTACGGCGACGGCACCGCCACCCGCGACTACGTCTACGTCGGTGACGTTGTCGACGCATTCCGGAGCGCGGGCACGGCGCCGGAATCGCTGACCGGCACCTTCAATATCGGCACCGGAGTGCAGACCACCACCACCGAGTTGCACCGCATGATGGCGGCGGCGCTGGGCATCGACGATCCCCCGGTGTACGCACCGGCACGGACCGGGGAGATCCAGGCCATCGCGCTCGATCACACCGCGGCCCACCAGCGTTTGGGCTGGGATCCGCATGTCGACATCACCGCCGGGATCGATCACACCATCGCCTGGCTGCGCGACACCCTCGATCTCAGCGGCAGCGCGACCGTCACCGCGTGAACGGAGCTGGATATGGCGCCAACGACAAGCACGATCGGCTCATCGGCACCTCGGGTGACCGTCGGGGTGTCACGCGAGGTGTGGTCCGAGCTGCACCGGGCGGACGCGCTCGCCGTGCCAACCCAGACGCTGGAATGGCTGGACTGCCTTGTCGCTTCAGGTGGCTACCGGGACGCGAGCAGACTGTACGAAATGCCCGACGGCCGCCGGGCGCTGCTTCCGCTGGTTCGACGGACTTATCCGACCGGCGGGGCGTCGGTCCTGCAGTCGCTGCCCAAGGGCTGGGGGTACGGCGGGCTGATCGCGCCCGACGGCGTCACACCCGATCTCGTGTCCGCGGTGTTCGACGACCTGTCCGCGACACCCGCGCTGCGGATACATCTTCGCCCCAATCCGATGCATGCCGCCGCGTGGGCCGAGGCGGCCGCGGCGCACACCGGTATCACTGCCGTTCCCGCACGCGCGCACATCCTGGATTTGGACGGCGGTTTCGAGCACGTGTGGCAGCACCGATTCAAGGCCGCGACGCGCACCGCCGTCCGGCGCGCCGAGCGGGCCGGGGTGACGGTCGAGACCGACACCACCGGTCGCCTCGTTACGGTGTTCTACGACCTGCTGCAACGCTGCTTCGATCGGTGGGCGCGGCAGCAGCACGAACCGGTGCGGCTCGCCAGACTCCGTGGGCGACATCGGGATCCGGTCGGCAAGTTCGCTACGATCGCCGCGCACCTCGGCGGGCGATGTCAGGTGTCGGTGGCCTGGTTCGACGGCCGCCCGGTGGCCGCGATCCTCGTGCTGCGCGGCGGAGTGAACGCGCACTACACCCGCGGAGCGATGGACGAATCGCATGCCTTCCCGACGGCGAACCGGCTGCTGCACACCGTGGCGATCGAAGACGCGTGCCGCAGCGGCTGTCGCAGCTACCACATGGGAGAGTCCGGTGCCTCGCCCGGTTTGGCCCGATTCAAGGGCTACTTCGGCGCCGAACCCTACGACTACTGCGAGTACTGGCTCGAGCGCGTCCCCGTCTACCGCGCCGACCAGGCTCTGCGGGGCTGCGTCAAACGCGTGATCGGTTTCCGCGATGTCTAGGCCCGCGCTTCGGGCGCGCGTGCGCGCGGCGCTGTTGGTGAGTGTCGTCGCCGCGACTGTGGCCGCGTGTGGCACAAGCGCGCCCGACCCTGTCGATCCCTTACCGCGCGGGCGCTATGTCCTGCTGGCCAACGCGCAGACCAGCGATGTGCGCGTGCTCGACGCGTCGACTTGGACCGGGCAGGGGGACCCGATCGAGGTCGGTCCCATCCCGTCCGACGTGGTGGTGAGCCCGACCGGCGACCGGGCCTATGTCGTCAGTCCCACGGCCAGCGTGGTCACGGTGGTCGACATCGCCACCCGGCGCACCGTCGGTGACCCGATCCGGGTCGGCACCTATCCGGCGGGCGTGGTCGTCAGCCCGGACGGTGGTCGCCTCTACGTCGCGGGCGGTGAGACCGACGACGTGCGCGCCTACGACACCACCACCCATCGCATGCTCGGCAAGCCGATGAAGATCGGCGACGCGCCGGGCGGTCTGGCGATCAGTGCGGACGGGCGGTGGATCTTCGCCACCAGCCAGTACCAGAACGACGTGCGCGTGATCGATACCGAAGCGCTGGCCGTCGTGGGCAACCCGATCGTCGTCGGCAAGGCACCGGCGCGGGCGGCGGTGAGCCCGGACGGGCGTCGCGTCTATGTCGCCAACGCCAATTCCGACGATGTCTCGGTCGTCGACACCGAAACCCGGCGGGTCGTCGGGGAGCCGATTCCGGTCGGCAGCTATCCGACCGGGATCGTCACCAGTGCCGACGGTAGGCGCGTCTTCGTCGCGAGCCAGAACTCCAACGATGTGCGCGTCATCGATACGACAACACTGCGGGTGATCGGGGAACCGATAAAAACCGGCGCCGCGCCCGCCCAGATGACGACGAGCCCGGACGGGCGTCTGCTCTACGTCGCCAATGTGTACTCCGACGATGTGACCGTGATCGACACCCGGACACTGCGGGCAACCGGCTCGGGCCCGGTCGGCCGGACCCCACGAGGCATCGCGGTGGTGGCGACATGACCATTCGGCACCACCGTGCGTCCTCGCGCCTCGGCATCGCGGTGGCCGTCGCCCTGCTCGGTGCGGGCTGCGGCCAGGCCTCGACGACCGTCGACCAGACCCGGCCGACATTCGCCGACGAGTTCGACGGCCCGCCCGGCGCAGCACCCGATCCGTCGATCTGGCGCCCCGATGTCGGCGGAACCGGCTGGGGCAACGAGGAATTGCAGTACTACACCCGCGGCGCCAATACCGCCCTCGACGGCCGGGGAAACCTCGTGATCGAGGCCCGCGAAGGATCGGACGGTCACTCGTGCTGGTACGGGCGCTGCCGCTACACCAGCGGAAAGCTGACGACCCGGCAACGGCGCGGTGTCGCCTTCGCCCAGAGCTACGGCACGTTCGAAGCACGGATCCGCATGCCGAGCGGGGCCGGGCTCTGGCCCGCCTTCTGGCTACTCGGCGAGAACATCGACGCCGTCGGACATCCCGAGGCGGGCGAGATCGACATCGTCGAAACGCTGGGCGCGCGAACCGATTCGGTGGAGCAGCACGTGCACGGGCCCGGACTCGACTTCGGTGCCGACTTCCGCCTCCCGGCCGGACAGTCGGTGACGGACTGGCACACCTATGCCGTCGCGTGGGCGCCGGACCGGATCACCTGGCTGGTGGACGGACAGGCCACGCGCACGCTGACCCGGGCCGAAGCCGGTCCCGGCTGGGTCTTCGATCACCGGTTCTACCTGCTGCTCAATCTCGCCGTCGGTGGCGAGTGGCCGGGATCGCCGGACCGCGACACCGTGTTCCCGGCCCGGATGCTCGTCGACTACGTCCGGGTCTATCCCGGGGAACGGTACTGAGACGATGACAACGCTGAAGTGGGACGTGCAGACACCGCAGGGCCCAGCACGGGTGACCAGTCCGGCCCCGCGCGCGGTGTGGGACGAGATCGTCGCCGCCGATCCCCTTGCTGGACCGTCACATCTGCCCGCCTGGTCGGACTCCGTGTGCCGAGCCGACGGATGGACCGAAGCCAGCAGGCTCTACGAACTGCCCGGCGGCAGGCAGGCTGTGCTACCCCTGGTTCGCCGTGCCATCGCCGGATCACCGGGCGACCCGAAGCTGCTCACCGTGCAGGCCTCGTTCCCGCACGGCTGGGGGTCGGGCGGAATCGTGGCACCCGGCGGTCCCACGGTCGGCGATGTCGCGGTGGTCCTGGCCGACCTTGCCGCGGGCCGAGAGCTCCAAACACTGCTGCGGCCCGGTTTCGCCGCGGCAGCGGCCTGGCGTGAGGCATGCTCGGGGGCGAGCGGCCGTGTCCCGGTTCGGATTCCGGTGCAGACCCATGTGCTCGATCTCGACGGTGGGCTGGACGAGGTCTGGTCGCGGCGGCTCAGTTCGAAGGCACGCACCGGCATTCGCAGCGCCCGCCGCAAGGCCGACAGTGCCGGGCTGGTCATCGAGGTCGGCAGTTCCCCCCAGCTGGTCGACGACCTGTACGACGTGTACCTGCGGTGGGTGGCCCGGCGGGCAGTGCAGCGGCGGATGCCGCGCCGGGTGGCCCGGCTACGGGCGATGCGAGCCGAGCCGCTGCGCCGGTTCCGCACCGTCGCAGCGGCATTCGAGGATCAGTGCCGGATCTGGGTGGCGCGCCTGGACGGGATCCCGATCGCCGCCGCCATCGCGGTCTTCCACGGCGGGGTCGGTGTCGGCTGGCGGGCCTTCAGCGACCGCGAGCTGGCCGGGCCGCTGCGGGCACACGAGTTGATGCAGTTTCTGGCCGTCGAACATGCCTGCCGGATCGGGTGCCGCTACTTCGACATGGGCGAATCGGGCGGAGTCAGCACGCTCGCCCACGTCAAGGACCGGCTCGGCGGCACCAGACAGCACCTCGCCGAGTACGCCTTCGAGCGGGTTCCGCTCAGTCGCTTCGACAGTGGGTGCATCGCCCTGCGCGGCTACGTCGAGCGACGCGTGCTCGCGATGGACCACGCCGCGGATCGGCCTCGCCCATGAGTGAGCGGGTGGCACCGCTGGATCTGCTCTGCACCGCGCAGACGGTCACCGACCTGCTGGGCCGGGCGATCGCCGACCGGGACCGGCTCGACACCTTCCTGCTCACCGCCGGATTGAACCAGCTGGTCGAGGACCGTCTCCATCCTGATCCACTCCAATTGCACCGCGTCGCGGACTTTCTCGACGACAGCGCCGCCAGGGGCGCCCACCTCGCCGCCGCCCTGGCCCGCGGTGCGGCGCTGATGCTGCGCCCGATCGCCGTCGGTCGGGGTGCGGGCGAGCTGCGGCGGCTGCGCGATGCGCTCGGTGACACGTCGACCCGGTGCGGACACAGTGTCCTCGATCCCGCCGCCGACCTGACGATCGGCCGCACGGCACTGCCGACAACCCGGCGGCTACGCGGGGAAATCCTGCGGATTCCCACGTGTTTTCGCAGCTTCGACCAGCACCCCGACGATGTCGTCGAGCTCGCTCACCGGTTGCTGAAGGATGCCGATCGCTCGACGCCGATCTGCGTTGTCGGCGTTCGGACCTCGGGAAGTTATCTGGCTCCGCTGTGCGCTGCCGCGCTCGAGCTGGCCGGAGCGACGGCAGTGTCCGTGTGCACCTACCGCCCCGGCCGCCCATGGCGGCGCGCCGAGGCCGCGCAGCTGCGCGCGGTCGTGGCCGCGGGCGGCACGATCGTGGTGATCGATGATCCACCGGTCACCGGAACCGCGTTGGCCCAGACGGGACGAGCAGTCGAAATGCTCGGTATCCCCACACGCGCGATCGTCTTTCTGCTGGCCTTGGCCGGAACCGATCCGCCGACGACGATCCGGCGGTGGCACACGATCACGCTGCCATGGCCCCAGTGGAGTGTGCACCAGCGGCTGACCGACGAGGCTGTCGGTGCGACGCTGGCCGGGCTGCTCGGTCCCGGACATGAAGTGGTGGCCCGGCATCGGCCAGGAGCGCACGGACGCAGCCGGGCTCGCGTGCGCGAACGGTACGCGGTGGAGATCGCCACCGATGGCGGCGTGACTCGCCGCGAGATCGCCGTCGAGGGAGCGGGTCTCGGCTACTTCGGGCGGCACGCACTGGCGGTGGCAGCCGCCCTGCCCGGCCATTTCCCTCCGGTGTACGGGCTCGTCGACGGCTTGCTCTACCGCGACTGGGTCCCTGGCACCGACCCACCCGGCGACATCGCGGTGGCCGAGCAGATCACCCGCTATGTGGTCGACCGTCGGCGCGCGCTGCGGGTCGGCACCGACCCGACCACCCGTTTGCGTGGGCGCAGGCCCGCCTGGGAGGTCGCGGCCGGGCTGCTGAGCGGGGAGTTCGGCCGACTCGGGCCTGCCGGGCAAACCGTGCTCATCGATCGGATCGTCCGGAACCTGCTGCGGGTCGACACGGCGAGCATCGCCGACGGCCACACCCATGCCCGCTACTGGCTACGCGCCGAGCCGACCGGAGCACTGCGCAAGGTCGACTTTCACCAGTTCTCCTTCAGCAACCTCGAAATGACGTGCTACGACGCGGTTTTCGACCTCGCCGGCGCCGCCGCCGATCCCCCCTCCAGCACCTTCGAATCCCAGCTGCGCAGCGCCTATCTCGCGCAGACCGGCGAACCGATCGATCCCGAAAAGTGGTTGCTGTATCGGCTCACGCACCTGTGGGGGCTCGGCCGGGCCGACGAGCTGGACGGTCCCGACATCGAGGACCGTTGCGCGGAGGCCGTCCACGACTACCTGGCCACGGTCTTCGCCGTTCCCCAGCCGACGAGAACCCCAAACGCAGCGCCGATCTGCGCACTCGACCTCGACGGAGTCCTCGAGACCGACCCGCTCGGCTTTCCGTGCACCACGCCGACCGCCGCGTTCAGCTTGCGGGCCCTGCTCGTGCACGGGTACCGGCCGGTCCTGGTGACCGGACGCAGCCTGCCAGAGGCGGCGACCCGGTGCAGACAGTTCGGCCTGGCCGGCGCGGTGGTGGAATACGGCACCGCGATCTACGACCACCGGAATCGGCACTGCGCCGACCTGCGTGACGGCAGCGCCACGCAGACCATGCTCGAGGTTCGCCGCTACCTCGACGCACACGAGGGCATCGAGGTGGACCGGCGCTACCGCTACAGCGTGCGCGCCCGGTCGCGGCGCGGACCGATCCCCGCCGAGCTGACCCGCGCGATCACCGCGATGACCGGCGGGGCGGTGCGCATCGTCGTCGGGGCGGGACAAACAGATTTCGTCCCGAACGGGATGGACAAGGGCACCGGTCTGCGCGCACTGTCAGCTCGGCTCGGCGGTCATGTCGCGCTGGCTGTCGGTGACACCGCCGAAGACCTGTCGGCCTTCGCCGAGGCCGTGATCTCACGAGCGCCACGCAACGCGGACGACACGGTGCGCGCCGCCGGGATTCCGCTGACCAGGGGCTCCTACCAGGCCGGATTCGCCCAAGCGTGCGCCGCACTGCTCGGGCACCGACCCGGCGCCTGCCCGCTGTGCCGCATGCCCGTCCTAGGTCCCCGGACTTCCGCACTGTGCGGGGTGCTCGGGCTGCGGGAGAACGGTGTGCGCGGGCTGGCCACCCGCACAGCTGTTCTGGCCGCTGTCACAGCCACTCACAATCGCAGATGAAGTTCGACGATCGCCCTCGCCACCGCCTGCACGGTGACGTGGTGGCTGCGGGCATGGTTGCGGATCAGCGCGAACGCCTGGTCCATATCGATGGTGTTCTCGTTGGCGAGGATGCCCTTGGCCTGCTCGATCACGATCCGTGTGTCCAGGGCACGCTGAAGCTGCTCGGTGAGCTGCCGCTGGTGGTGCTGGACGGCGGAGTTGACCAGATACCCGCCGGCGATATCGGCCAGCACCCGTGCCGCCTCGAGGTCGGCTCTCCACCATGTTCGCTGTTGAGCGGCGTAGAGGTCGAGCACCCCGACCCCTTCGGTGCCGTGGGTGATCGGGATGGCGGCCACCGCGGCGATACCGACTCGGCGGGCGGCGGCCACGTAGCCCGGCCACCGCACGGTGTATTCCCCGACATCGGTGACCGGCACCGTCACACGGGTCGTGTGCGCGACGCAGCACGGCCCCGACCGAAACTGCTCCTGACATCGCTCCAGCTCGGCGGCGGGTTCGGACGCGGCAGTGACGTAACGCAATTGTCCGTCGGTAGCCAAACTGATTCCGGCTCCCGTCAGGTCGAGAAGCCCGGTGACGGTCTGGGTCAGATCGAGCAACACCGCATCGGTGTCGTTCGAGACCGGCAGCCGGGCGAACCGTGACACCGCCCCGATAAACGATTCGATGTCATCCACACTCACAGTCCTCAGCTCGCACAATCAGCTATCTCACCGTTACCATCGGCGAGAACGAGAACCCTATTACATCGGCTGTGTCGCCGAGGGCGAACCGACATCAGCGGCCAGCACTGCCGCGAGGCCCTCTTGTAGGTCCTTGACGAAATACTCGGGAACCTCCAGCGACGGGAAATGCCCCCCGGCTTCCGGCGAACTCCATCGGACGATCTGCCGGTACCGCTCCTGTGCCCAGGGGCGCGGGCACTTCTCGATGTCGCGGGGATACATCGTGATCGCCGACGGGACATCGACCCGAAGTTCGGGATCGAGGGAGTTGTGGCTTTCGTAGTAGATGCGGGCCGCCGATGCGCCGGTCCGCGTCAACCAGTACAGGGTGACGTCGTCGAGAACCCGGTCGATGGAAATCGTCTCGAACGGGCTGTCTTCGGTATCTGTCCAGTCAGCGAACTTGTCCAGGATCCAGGCGAGAAGCCCGACCGGTGAGTCGACGAGCGAGTAGCCGATGGTCTGCGGTCGGGTTGCCTGCTGCTTGGCGTATGCCGCGCGGTGGTGCCAGAAATCGCGGGTTTCCTCGGTCCACCGGCGCTCGACCGCCGTCAGGCCGTCCGTTGTCAGCCCGGGCGGTGCCTCCGCGAACGTTGTGTGAATGCCGAGAACGTGCGCCGGGAACCGGCCGGCGAGAACCGTGGTGATATTGCCTCCCCAGTCGCCGCCGTGGGCTGCGAACCTGCGGTAGCCGAGCCTTCTCATCAGTTCCACCCATGCGGCCGCGATCTTTTCGGTTCCCCACCCGGTGGTGGCCGGCTTGTCGCTGTAACCGAAGCCTGGCAGCGACGGGACTACGACGTGGAACGCCGGCGCGTCCGCGTCTTTCGGATCGGCCAGCTCGTCGACTACATCGATGAACTCGGCAATGCTGCCCGGCCAGCCGTGCGTCAAGATCAGCGGTGTGGCGTTCGCACGCGCGGATCGGCGGTGCAGGAAGTGGATTCCCAGATCATCGATGGTCGTACGGAACTGGCCGATCTGGTCGAGGCGCTCTTCGAACGACCGCCAGTTGTACTCGGTACGCCAGTAGTGCACGACATCGACGAGGTCGGCGAGGGGAACGCCCTGTTCCCATCGGTGAGGGTCGGGCGCGGCGCGGTAGACCGTCTCGGCTTCCGGTAGTCGTGCGGCGGCTAGTCGCGCCTGCAGATCGTCGAGGTCGGCGTCGGTTGCGTGGGCTTCGAATGCGTGAACGTCGCTGGTTGGACGGTTCATGAGACCTCCTGGCCATCGCGGAACCGGCTAGGAACTGACGAACCGGCTTAGACGGTTCTAACAGTCGTCGATGCCTGCGCGCAACCGGCTAAGGTGGTTCCATGCGCTCCGAGTTCCCTGATTTTCGCCTCGGTAATGTGTTGGCGACCAGCTTCACGGCGACACTGACGGAGCGTCATGGCGACGCGGTCGAGCGCATTCCCACGCCGCAGCGACTCGTCGACTGGCTGGCAGTGAGCGGCCTTGCCGTGGACTCCTGCACCCCCGCCCAGCTCGAACTCGCTCGGGAACTGAGGGAATCAATTCACGCCGCCGCGACAGCGACCGCGATCGGAGACACTCCTCCCGCGTCTGCTGTCGAAGTCATCAACGACCGCAGTATTCAGGGTCGGGCGGCGGCAGTCCTGACGCTCGAGAGCGCTCGGCAATGGCGACTCAGTTCGGCTTCGTGCGTAGAAGATGCGCTGGGCGTCATCGCCGCCGACGCGATCAGCATCATCGCGGGCGAACGCGACGGCAAATTGGCCCTGTGCGCGTCGCCGACGTGCCGAGCCGCCTTCTTCGACACCAGCCAGAGCCGCACCCGCAAATGGTGCGACATGAATACGTGCGGGAATCGTCAGAAGAAGGCGCGCTTCAACGCCAACCAGCTCAGGGACGGTCGACGTCGCGAATGATGGTCTCGGGCTTGAAGATCACCTTGTAGTGGTAACGGCTCACCTCGGCGGCCTCTAGCTGTTCGACGAAGTAGCTCACGTTGTCCGAGAGGCCGAGGAAGTGCTTCTTGTATTCGTCGTCACCGGTCTTGCACGTCACCTCGAGCTGGTTGTTCTCGTCCTTGATCGAGCACTTGCCTTTGATGGACAGCAGATACTTGTCGGTGATTCCGTTGAAGAACACCACGCGACGGTCGATCTTGAACTGGTCCGACTCCTTGGACAGGTTCTTGGACACCACGTCGGCGTCACTCGAACACCCGGTGACCGCGATGACACCCGCCGACAGAGCCGCGGCCGCAGCGATGAGCTTGTTGTTCATGTTCTACCTTCACCTCACTGGTGGTGAATCCCGCCCCGCGCGTGAACTCCCCTTCTCCACCATCATGGACGTCGGTGGCCGAGACTGCCAGCGCCAGAGGCGATTTCCGCCCGATCGAATCGGGGTCAGGTCAGCAGGCGGATCAGGCCGCCTGCCAGGTAGATGACCTGGTCGTCGAAGAAGCGGACCAGGTCGTCGGCGCTGGGGATCGCGCCGCGCCGGTGATTCCATTCCTCCGCTCTGCTCAGTGCCTGGAGGAAGACCATGAGCGCGATCGCCCAGCGCTGTTCGAGCCGAGTCTGGTCGGTGTCGGGAAATGTGCGGCGGACCTGCTGCAGCAGGACCGAGCGTAGGTCCTGTTCGGCGGCAGCGAGCGCGGGATGGTTCTGGGCCGATATCTGGGCGACGATATTGATCCAGCGCATGCCGCGAGTGCGATGGCGCGACAACAGTTCCCGATACGGGACGGTGACCGCGTCGACGAGCTCGTCGACGGTCGGCGCGTGCTCGCGGTCGGCCAGCGCGTTCACATTGGCGCGAATACGGTCGCGCACACCGGCTCCGAGGTCGAGCAGCACCGCGGCCAGCAGGTCGTCCTTCGTGCCGAAGTGGTAGTTGACCGATGCGGGCCCCAGCCCGGCGGCGGCGTTGACCGCACGGACCGAGACAGCGTCGACGCCGTGCGTCGCGAAGAGTCGTTCGGCGGTCTTCACCAAACGGGTGCGGGTCGCGTTTCCCTGGCGATTGGCGGCAGGGGTTGCCGGATTCGCGTCGACCATCTCTGTCATTGCGGCTGCCACCGGCAGTGCGCGCGCACGCTCAGACCGGACTCGTCGAACCAGCCCTCGGCCAGAGCGAAGTCGAGCATGTCGGTGAATCGCTCCCGCCATGTCAGGTCGGAGCCGAAGTGGTCGCCGAGTTCGTCTTCCAAGCGCTGTGTGCTCAGCCACACGTAAGTCCCGTCGAACTCTCCCCAGCCGCTGAGCACATCCTGTAGCCGAACTGCCTCCGGTGTCGCACGGACGAGCACCGACAGCGAGGCGAAGTCCGCGGACTCGGCCAGCGTGACGGGTGGTTCCCTCCGTGGATCGATATCGAGAAACATGGTGGGGAACTCCTCGGGAATCGACGTCTGCGACCGCCGGAAACTTGGATCAGATGATCCAATCATCAAGGTCTGGTCCCGCCGGTGTCAACGGTCAGAACGGATATCTCTTCGGCGAATCGCAGGATCTCCCGCTGAACGGGACGACCACTTCTGGATCAATTGATCCATGTCGAAGCTGAGACGACGCCGTGAGCCGAGCTCACCGCACCGTTTCGATGAGGAGACCCACCATGTGGAGACCGAGTTCGATCAGATTCGGCGCTTTCCTGGCCCCCTATCACCCACTCGACGCCGACCCAGCCCTCCAGCTGCGGCGCGACATCGACCTGATGGAGCACCTCGACCATCTCGGTTTCGACGAGGCGTGGATGGGTGAACACCATTCCACCGGCGCCGAGATCGTGCCCGCTCCAGACCTGTTCATCGCCGCGGCCGCCGAACGCACCCACCGCATCCGATTCGGCACCGGCGTGGTGTCGCTGCCCTACCATCACCCGCTGGTCACCGTCGACCGCATCACCCAACTCGACCTGCAGACCCGCGGCCGGGTCATCTTCGGCACCGGGCCGGGCAAGATCCCCCTCGACGCCCACATGATGGGCATCAATCCCTCTGACCAGCGGCGTCGCCAAGGCGAAGCCCTGGAAGCGATCCTGCGGCTGCTCCGCGGTGACGTGGTCGACATGCGGACCGACTGGTTCACGCTGCGCGACGCGCGGGCCCAACTGCCCACCTACGACCCGGCAGGCATCGAGGTGGCCACCGCCTCCACCATCTCACCGAACGGATCGGTACTTGCGGGCACGCACGGACTGTCGCTGCTGTCGCTGGCGGCGGGTTCACCCACCGGTTTCGCAGCGCTGGACCGCAATTGGGGCGTCTACGAGAAGACCTGTGCCGAGCACGGCCATCTCGCCGATCGCGCGAACTGGCGACTGGTCACCCCGATGTTCCTGGCCGAATCGCGCGCCGAGGCCGAGCGTGCGGTATCGCGGCGCATCGGGTCCATGGCGGCCTACGTCAACCGGCAGACCGGGCAGCGCCCGGACTGGGCGGACACTTCCCACGGCATCGTCGAGCAGTGGCGCAACGACACGCTCGGTGAATTCGGGCAGGCCGTCATCGGCACACCGGACGAGGCCATCGCGCAGATCCAGCGGTTGATCGACAAGACCGGCGGTTTCGGCACGTTGTTGGTACTGCACGTGGACATGGCCGATTGGGAAGACACCAAACGCAGCTACGAACTGTTCGCCGCCGAGGTCGTCCCGCATTTCAAGAATCGCAATGCCGGACGCGCGGCCAGCCTCCAGTTCGCCGAGGACCACCGCGATCTGCTGATCGGGCAGCTGGTCACCGCGATCACCAAGGCCAACACCGACTACTACGGCTCCGACGCCGTGACAGGAGCGTGAGCATGCGCGCCGTGCGATTCCTCGACGGAGAATTCACCGTCGGCGATGTGCCCGACCTGCCAGAGACCGGTCCCGGCCAAGTTCGAATCGCGGTGGCCGCCTGCGGAATCTGCGGCAGCGACCTGTCCGTGTCCAAGGATGCTTGCCGGTTCGTCGATGTCGCGCAGGCAGGCGGCTACCCGCTGGCCTCGTTCGACGCCGAACGACCGGTGGTGCTCGGGCACGAGTACGCCGGGGTGATCACCGAACTCGGCACCGGCGTCACGGATTTCGCGGTGGGCGACAGGGTGGCGGGCATCGGCCTGGCCACCGATGCGACCACCGGCATCCCCACCATCATCGGGTACTCGAACACCTATCACGGGGCGTTCGGCGAGGCGATCGTCGTCGATGCCTTCTGGGTGCGCAAAGTCCCCGACGACCTGCGGCTGGACCATGCCACCCTCGCCGAACCCCTGCACGTGGGTGAGATGCATGTCCAGCAGTCGGGGCTCACCGCCGCGGACTCCGCGCTGGTCATCGGTTGTGGCACCATCGGTCTGGGCGCTGTCGTCGCGGCCAAGTCCGCCGGCGCGAAGATGGTGATCGCCTCCGAGCCCTCGCCTCGACGCCGGGAACTGGCCGCGCGCATGGGCGCCGACATCGTCGTCGACCCCACCGAGCGCAACCCCATCGAGGTGTGGAACGCCCTGATCGCCGACGGTAACTCCGTCGTCGGCGCGGCCGCGAACGGAATCCTCATCGCCTACGAATGCAGTGGGCGCGCAGGGATCCTGAACGAGCTCACCCATCAGATGCCGTTCAATTCGCGTATCCAGGTGCTCGCCGCCGGGTTCACGGCCGAATCCATCACCCCGGTCGTTCCCCAATTCCGGCGCATCGCCATCAATTTCGGTCACGGGTCCTACCAGGACGCCTATGACATCACGCTGCGGCGACTGGCCGCCGGGTCGATCGACGCGGAAGCGATTATCACCGGCCGCGTCGACCTCGACGGTGTCGCTGACGCTTTCACGGCCCTGCGGACCCCGCAGGAACACGTGAAGATCATCGTTCGACCCGGCCTCGCCGCGGACTGACTCCATCGGCCGGCACGACGAGTCGGCTGCGTTCATGCGGGAGGCTTGCGCCGCGACTTCTTTCGCTACGTCCGTGGCTCCCACACACCGGGAGCCACGGCCACAGCGACTCAGCCGTTCAGGTCGACGACCGGTGGTCCCGCGGTCCAGCCGCCGTCCACGGCGATCTCGGCGCCGGTCGTGTACGACGCGGCATCGCTGAGCAGATACGTCACCGCACCGGCGAGTTCCTCGGGGCGGCCCACCCTGGCCAGCGGCGCGTTCGGAAAGCCGCCCTCCGCCAGGCTGATACCGGTCGGCGCGGTCATCGGGGTGAGCACCATGCCGGGATGCACCGAGTTCACCCGGATCCGGTCGCGCGCGAGCTCGACCGCCGCCACCTTGGTGAGCCCGCGCACGCCCCACTTGGCGGCACCGTAGGCACCGGTGTGTGCCAGACCGACCAGCCCGGCAGCCGAGGAGATGTTGACGATGGATCCACCGCCCGCCGCCCGCAGCGCGGGCACCACCGCGTGGATGCCGATGTTCACCGACACCAGATTCACCTGGATCACCCGCTGGAAAGTCTCGAGCGGCTCCTCCACCAGCGGCACACCCGATGCGGTCACCCCGGCATTGTTGACCAGGCCGGTCAACGACCCGAAGGCGCCGACTGCGGTGTCGACCGCGCGCTGCCACGCCGCGGGATCGGTGACATCGAGAGGCACGAACCGAGCGCGCGCCCCCAGCTCATCCGCGACCGCGGCACCATCCTCCTCGAGGAGGTCACCGATCACGACACTGCCGCCCGCGGCGACGATCCCGCGAGCGAAGGCCGCTCCCAGCCCACGCGCACCACCGGTAACCAGCACAACTTTTCCCGAAAGGTCCATCACAGATTCCTCCTTGCTCATCAACGCTTACTCATCGGACGCCGAAGATCGCGCCGCCACCGAATGCCGCGCGATGCGACACCGGCTGTCCACCATCGAGATCGGTGATCCCGTACTCGAGGGCCGCCTCCGCGGTGATCACCGTGCTGCCGCTGCGCGCGCCGACTTCGGGATCGGTGGCCAGGGCGAGCACGACCCGGCCGACGAATTCCGGTGTCTCCGCACCCGCGATCGGAAACCCCTCGATGTCCTCGACACCCATCGCCAGCACCTGCTCGGTGCGTACGATCCCGGGCCACAGCGACAGCGAACTCACACCGGTGCCGCGCAGTTCCACGGCCATGTCGGCCGCCATCTTGTCCAGCCCAGCCTTGGACATCCCGTACAGCACCGAGTGCAGGTATCCGCGGGTGCCGAACGAGGAGATGTTGGCGATCACGCCACTGCCGCGCGGCACCATGAGCCGCGCCGCCTCGACCGAGGCCACGTAGTGGGCCCGCAGGCCGACCCCGATCAGCGTGTCCCAGTCGGTGACGGGCCGCCGCCAGAACGGATCACTGAAACCGGCGAACCCGTCGGGATTGGCCCAGACGTTGTTGACCAGCAGGTCGAGCCCGTCGCGCTCGGCGGCGATGCGGGCGAACACCGAGGCGATCTGCGCGTCGTCGCGATGGTCGCAGTGCACGGCGATGCCGGTGCCGCCGCGAGCGCTCACCTCGGCGGCGGCGACCTCCAGTGGTCCGCCGTCACCCGCGGTGCCGCGGCCGGTCAGATACACCGTCCAGTCGGCGGCGCCGAGCGCCAGCGCGATTCCCTTGCCGACGCCACGGCTCGCGCCGGTCACCAGAGCGATCTTCGACATGCTCACTCCTACTGTGCGATCCGGGTGGCGTCATCGAGCGGGCGGGTGATCGCCCACAACTGGTGGAATGTGCACGTCGCGATCTTCCAGCGACCGTCCTGCACCCGGTATTCGTCGGTGTACTCGCCGGTGGAGACGGTTTCGGTGCGCTCGATCAGGTTGACCTGACGAAAGCGCAGCGTCCACCGGCCGCTCGCGGTGCCGTCCTCGCGCACGGTGATGTCGGGGTGCACACCGTGATGCATGTCGAGAATCGCGTGCTTGCCGTCCACCTGCTGCAACGCGATCGACGCGAAGACCGCCGCCATGCCGTCGGCATCCATCGCACCGAGCTCGCCGTAGTCCAGTGCCGAGCCGACCGCGACGAAACAGTCACGGAACCCGACCGGGTCTTTGGCGTCGCAGGCACGGAAATAGCGGTGCTTGAGCGCGGTGATCGACTCGATCGCCGCCGACCGCGCGAGGTACCTCGTCAAGTCGTCGGGGTGCGGTGTTGCGGACATGAAGCTCCTTGGTCGACTCGACAGATCAGACGTGAAGGAGCTCGAAATGGCCGGTGAGCGTCCACTTCCTCTCCTACGTCCCGCGGCCGCCACCGTACGACCGGGACGAGGTCATCGCGTGTCCGGCTTCCCGCTGATCGGGAACGCCAGCGGGAAGCTCACGTTGTCCGAGAGACCGAGAAAATGCTTCTTGTATCTGTTCCCGGTCCCGGTAATACGGGTAGTCCGATACTCGTTGCCGATCCAATTGACACGGTTCAGACTGGAATCGTCTCCCAGCGTCGAAATCCCGGACGCGCATTTTCGTTGCAGGCGACGGGCCATCAGACAGTCAGCGAATTGAACCTCGTAGTCCTCGCCACAAACCGGTCTGATAGATGGAGAATGGCATGACACAAACAGTGAGCTTCGATTCCTTGAATTCCGCGACCGATGGCCGGGTCCTCGTCCCCGGCGATCCGGGCTACGACGAGGCACGCACCCTCTGGAACGGTGAGATCGACAGACGACCCGCGGTCATCGTCGAGTGCCTGTCCGCCGCCGACGTCGCCGCGGCGGTGACGTTCGCCCAGGAACAGGCGCTCGAGATATCGGTCCGCGGCGGTGGACATTCGTTCAGCGGAGCCTCCGCAGGCGAGGCCGGCATGATGATCAACCTCGCTCGAATGAATCAGGTGGTCGTCGATCCGGAGGCCCGGCGGGTGCGCGTTGGTGGCGGCGCGACGATGGCCGACATGGACGCGGCGAACCAGGCGTACGGGGTCGCCGTGACCGGCGGCGTCATCAGCCACACCGGGGTCGGTGGCCTCACGCTCGGCGGCGGGATGGGCTGGCTGACCCACCTGATGGGGCTCGCGATCGACAACCTGGTCTCGGCCGAGGTCGTCCTGGCCGACAGCAGCATCGTGCGCGCGTCCGCTGACGAGCATCCCGACCTGTTCTGGGCGCTGCGCGGGGGCGGCGGCAATTTCGGCGTGGTCACCGAATTCGAATACCGCACTCAGCGACTCGGGCCCGAAGTGCATGTCGGACTGTTCTTCTGGTCCATGGACAACGGGTCGGCCGCGCTTCGTCTGGCCCGGGAATTCCTTCCCACACTGCCCGCCCGAGCAGGAGCCGTGATCGGTGCCGGGATGTCCGCGCCGCCTGCCCCGTTCGTTCCCGAGCAATATCATTTCGCCCCCGGGTATGCCCTGATCGTCGCCGGATACGGCACTGCGGCCGAGCATGCCGCCATGGTCGCGCCGATCCGGGACTTGCTTCAGCCGCTGTTCGAATTCGTGTCCCCGCTGCCCTACGCCGGTTTGCAGCAACTACTCGACGATTCCGCGCCATGGGGCATCCGCGGCTATGAGAAGGCCCTCGATATCACCGAACTCTCCGACGAGGTGATCGCGGTGATCACCGAGCATGCAGGCAAGAAGACCTCGCCCATGTCGTTCATGCCGATCTTCATCCTCGACGGCGCGTTCACGGCGGTCGGTGAGGACGAGACGTCGTTCGGCGGTGCGCGCACTCGGCACTATGTGTGCAATATCGTGGCTGCCGCTCCGGACAACGACACGCTCTCGATCGACCGGACCTGGGTCCGTGAGACCTGGGAGGCGCTGCGTCCCTTGGCGTCGAACTCAGCCGGCTACGTGAATTTCATGGCGGAGACCGACGACGACCGCGTCCGAGCCGCCTACGGCGCCAAGTACGAGCGGCTCGCCGACATCAAGTACCGGTACGACCCCGCCAACGTGTTCCACCGCAACGCCAACGTCAAGCCTGCTCGATCGTCCTGATTCCCGGGATTCGTCCCTGGACCGGCTGTGCGGCACGCACAAACCGCCTGGACTCAGATTGTCCGAGTCAGGATGTGGCGGTACCAGCGGCAGACGCCCAAGGCGAAGCGAAGTTCGAAGGTGTCTGTGTCGACCGCGATGCCGTAGCGGCCGGTGACCTGTTGGATGCGGTATTGGACGGTGTTGCGGTGGACGTCGAGGACGCGGGCGGTGCGTGAGTAGCTGGCGCCTTCGGCGAGGAACACGTCGAGGGTGTTCCTCAGTAGCTCCACCTTGGCACCATCGCCTGCCAGCGGGCCGAGAACGCGGTGGACGAGGCCGGCCAGTTCGTCCGGGTCGTCGGACAACAGCGCGAAGGGTGCGATCGTGTCGTAGTCGATGACCGTGGGTGCGGTCTCCCCGGCCGAAATGACCAGCGACTTCGCTCGTGCCGCACTGCGGGCCGAGCGACGGAACCCGGGCAGCCCGTCGCCGACCGGGCCGAGAGCGACGCGGATCGGCAGGCCGGAGGCCTCGACCTGTTCGGTGAGTTCGCCGAGCACGCACGGCCCCTGGACCGGGAACCAGATACACATGGCGCGGTCCCCGGACGCCGCGACCAATTCGGTGCCACCGGTCCGCATCGCCGTGGACAGCAGCTGTCGTGCCTGCTCGAGCGCGCGCACAGCGTCCGTGCCGGTGACCGTCGACCACACCTCGGCCGCGTGGTGGCGCTGGTCGAGTCGATAGCCGAGCACTTCCTCGGCCGCCGCGACGTCGACATCGTCGTTGTCGAGCAGACGGGCGATCCACTGCTGTCGAGCGGCTTGTCGACGGCTGAGCCAGCGATCCCGTTCCGCCTCGTAGATCCGGCCCATCGACGAATTGAGCCGATCCAGGTAGGTCCCCGCGAATTTGAGCAGCTCCGCGATCCGGGCGGGTTGGTCAGGGCCCGGAACGGCGAGGATCAGCCCGATCGCCGCGTCGAGGACCCGGTACTGCCCCAGCCCGTAGGCGCGCAGCAGAATCGTCAGCGGTACACCGCGCCTGGCCAGGCGCTGGGCGTAGGCGGCAGCACCGGCGGGCGGGCCGACGGTTGCCGGGTCGATACTGTTCGCCAGGACGTACTGCACGGCGGCGATGTTCTCCGCGATGCTGGCGGCCCGCATCTCGGCCAGGTCGGCGGCGACGTCGTTGAGCGGGATCATCTGCTCGGTCACCCGGATGAGGTCGTCGGTGATGGCGTCGACACGAGGACCGAGGGCCTGTCCCACCCACACCAGAGATCCGTACGCTGCCACGGCCGCTTCCATTCGTTGAACAAAAACCGTCGGGATGATTGTGCCATCAGCACAAATTTCTGATCGATTCGGTCTGGGCGTCGGTAAACAAACCGGTCATGTGGTCGTGACAGCGTGACATGTGGTGTCATGGTCGCCGAACGCCCCGATATCGACTCCTTCTTGCTTGTTCGACACTGGTCCGCCCCGGTAGGCCGAATCCGACAGGGTTCGTGGGTCATCGCAGAGCTGTGGGCCGGACAGATGAAGGATGTTGTACTCGAATGCGTGAAGTGCGCACCTCTCCACGTGAAGCTCGTCGTGCGCCGCGCGGTCGAGGCAACCGGAAGTCGAGTACTCCTCTCTTCACCCAGCTGCTGACCGCCGCGGTCGACACCGCGGGCGATGCCGTCGCCGTGTCCTACTCGCCCGTCGACGGTGAACGCCGCGAACTCACCTACACCCAGCTCGACGAGTACTCGTCGCGGCTGGCCAGAGACCTGCTCGAACGCGGGATCGGCCCCGGCGATGTCGTCGCGCTCGGATTCACCCGTTCGATCGAATCGGTGGCGGCGGTGTGGGCCGTGGCCAAGACCGGTGCCGCGTACGTCCCCGTCGATCCGGCGCTGCCCGCGGAGCGGATCGCCTACCTCCTCGAAGACTCCGGCACGATTCTCGGACTCACCTGCACGGCCCATCGGGACGCACTCGGCGAATCCGTCGAGTGGCTCGATATCGATGCCACGGCCCACCGCGACCGCATCGCGGCGCACCCCGCCCACCCGATCTCCTACCTCGACCGGGTCCGCCCGCTGACCGATCAGCACCCGGCCTATGTCATCTATACCTCGGGTTCGACGGGCCGACCCAAAGGTGTCGTCGTCACCCACACCGGTCTGGGCGCCCTGGTCGCGGCCGCCAGGGAACGCTATTCGGTCGACGGCGGCGACCGCGTCCTGCACGTGTGCTCCCCGAACTTCGACGTCTCGGTACTCGAGCTGCTGCTGACGTTCAATTCCGGTGCCACGCTGATTGTTTCACCGTCGACGGTCTTCGGCGGCCCCGAACTCGCCGAGTTGCTCCGCCGCGAACGGGTGACCCACATGCTGATCACCCCGGCGGCGCTGGAATCTGTCGACGCGCACGACCTCGAATCGCTGCGGGTGGTAGTCGTAGCGGGTGACGCGTTCGGCCCGACCCTCGTCGACCGCTGGGCCGTGAACCGTGCCTTCTTCAACGGCTACGGCCCGACCGAGGCCACCATCCTCGCCACCGGCACGACAGAACTACTGCCGGGCCGGCTCATCACGATCGGTTCGGCCTTCGCCGGAGTCGGTGCGACAGTGCTGGATTCGCGCCTGCGCCCGGTCCCCGCGGGCGTGGCCGGTGAGCTGTATCTGTCCGGTCCCGCGCTGGCCCAGTGCTACCAGGGCAGGCCCGCTCTCACCGCCGAACGATTCGTCGCCTCACCCTTCAGCAGTTCCCGCATGTACCGGACCGGCGACCTGGTCCGGCGCACCGTGGACGGCGATTTCGAGTACCTGGGCCGCTCCGATTTCCAGGTGAAGATCCGCGGTTTCCGCGTCGAACTCGGCGAGATCGACGCCGCCCTGACCGCCCACCCCGACATCGAGTACGCGGTCACCCTCGGCACGAAAGCCGACTCGGGCGCGACCGTGCTGGTGTCGTATGTGCTCCCACGGCACGGCATGTCGATCGATACCGACGAAGTTGCCCGCTTCGTCGGCACGTCACTGCCCGGCCACATGGTGCCGACGGTCCTGATGACCCTCGACGAGATCCCGTTGACCCCCAACGGCAAACTCGACCGAAATGCTCTGCCCGCCCCGGTTTTCGGAGCGGTCGGTTCCCGAGCGCCCGAGGGTCCGGTCGAAACCGCTATCGCCGAACTGTTCGCTCAGATCCTCGGTCTGGAGCAGATCGGTGCCGAGGATTCGTTCTTCGCCGCAGGCGGCGACAGTATCCTGTCCATCCAGCTCGTGTCGCGAGCACGCGCTGCCGGCATTTCCTTCACCCCGCAGGCGGTGTTCGAGCACCGGACCGTCGCCGGGTTGGCGCGGGTGGCGGTGCTGGGTGCCGAGTCCGCGCCCACCTTGACCGAACTGCCCGGCGGTGGTGTCGGTGAGATGCCGTTGACGCCGGTGCTGGCCGCTTCACTGGCCGGTGGGCGTGTGTTCAGCCGCTTCACCCAGCAGATGGTCCTGGCCCTGCCTGCAGGTATCGATCGAAAAGCCCTGGTGGACACCCTCACCGTGGTGCTCGACCACCACGACATGCTGCGTGCCGGTCTGCGACAGGTCGAGGGCACGTGGGAGCTGCACGCACTGCCGCCGGGTGCGGTGGATGTGAACGACCTGCTCATCCGCGTCGATGTCCCGGCAGGCACCGACCGGCTCGACGACATCGCCGACAGCGCGATGGATACCGTGCTCGCGTCGCTCGATCCGCAGGCGTACCGGATGATCGGCTTCGCCTGGCTCGCCCGCGAGGACGGCCCGGACGGGCTGATCGTCGCGGCGAACCACGCGGCGATCGACGGCGTGTCGTGGCGAATCCTGTTGTCGGACTTGGTCGCCGCGTGGGCCCAGTTCGGTCAACGGGTCGTCTTGCCGCCGGTCGGCACGTCGTTCCGGCGATGGGCGCACGGCCTGACCGACGCGGTGACGAGCAGGCGCGAGGAACTGGACCACTGGCAGCAGACCTTGTCGGTGCCCGACCCGCTGCTGGGCGATCGTCCGCTCGGCCCCATCGATACCGCGTCCACGGTGCGATCCATCAGCGTCGAGGTGCCCGACGACGTCACCCAGGCGGTCCTGACCGACCTGCCGACGATGTACCGCGCGGGCGCTGAGGACGGCCTGCTCGCCGCCTTGGCGATGGCCGTGCGCACGTGGCGGGCCCGACGTGATGTCGACGCACCCGCGACACGAGTCCGTCTGGAAGGTCACGGCCGCGAACAATCGACGGTCGACGGTGCCGATCTGACCCGCACGGTCGGCTGGTTCACCAGCATGTATCCGGTCGCGCTGGATCTGAGCGGGGTCGACCACGAAGCCGCCTGGCACGGTGGCGATGCCACGGCCGCCGTGGTGAAGGTGATCAAGGAACAGCTCCGCGCGGTGCCGCACAAGGGCATCGGTTTCGGCATGTTGCGCCATCTGGACCCCGAATCCGCCGCGCTGCTCGATGGCTCCCTCGGCCAGGTCGGCTTCAACTACCTGGGACGCGTTTCCGCGGGCGATATGGCCGATGCCGACCACAGCTGGCTACCCACCGCCGACTGGGGCGAGCCCGTCGCGGAACAGGACCCCGCCCTGCCCGCTGCCGCCGTCATCGACATCAACGCCCTCGCCACCGGCACCGGCCTGCGACTGCGCGCGTCGTTCTCCTATGCCTCCGGGATCATCGACGAGGAGTCGGTGCGCGAACTGGCCGACTGCTGGACGGCGGCCTTGTCGATCCTCGCCGACCACCTTCGTGATCCTGCAGCGGGCGGCCTCACCCCCGCCGACGTGCCGCTGGTCCAGGTTACCCAGACAGAACTCGATACCTGGCATCGCGAACGCCCGCGCCTGACCGATGTGCTGCCGTTGGCACCTTTGCAGCTCGGTCTGATGTTCCTCGCGCAGGTGTCTCCGGCCGACCCCTATATGGTCCAGCTCGCGGTGGAGCTGACCGGCGAGGTCGACACCGACCGCCTACGCCGAGCAGCCCAAGCGGTCCTCGACCGCCACGCGATCCTCCGCACGGCCTTCGGCTCGTCGGCAGCGGGGACTCCGGTCGGTTTCGTGGCCGAGGGTGTCACGGTGCCGTGGCGGATCGTCGACACCGACGGAGCCGACGCCGACGAGTTCCTGGCCGCCGAAGCGCGGATCGGTTTCGAACTGTCCGTAGCGCCGCTGCTGCGTTTCACCCTGTACCGCCGCGCCGACGGCATGCACCTGGTGTTGACCGCGCACCACCTGCTCGTCGACGGCTGGTCGATGCCGCTGCTGATGCGCGAACTGCTCCTCTGCTACGCCACCGACGGCGCCCCCGCAGTGCTCCCACGCGTGCGCCCCTACCGTGACTACCTCGCCTGGCTCGCAGACCAGGACCGCTCCGCCGCCTTGCGGAATTGGCGCGAGGCACTGTCCGGACACGAACCGAGCCTGCTCACCGCCGCGGTCACGGCGCCGAACGAGACGACCGACGGGCACGGCATGTGCACCGTCGAGCTGTCACCGGCCGAGGCCGAGGAATTGGCGGTCTGCGCCGCGGCCAACGACGTCACCGTCAACACCCTGTTCCAGGCGGCGTGGGGTGTGGTGCTGGCCGGTGCGTTCGGCCGCGGCGATGTCGTGTTCGGCGCGGTGGTCTCGGGCCGCCCACCGCAGCTGGACGGCGTCGACGGCATGGTCGGACTCTTCGCCAACACCATCCCCGTCCGAGTCCACTTCGACAAGTCCGAACCACTGCGAAACATGTTGTCGCAGCTACAGTCCGAACAAATCGCCTTGCTGGACGGTCATCACCTCGGCCTCGCCGAGATCCAGCGGGCCGCAGGCGCGGGCGAGCTGTTCGACACGCTGATGGCCTACGAGTCCTACCCCGTCGACACCGAGGGAATGCGGCGCGCACACGGCTCTATCGACAGCCTCGAAATCGTCGATGTCCGAGCAGCCAACGCCACGCACTATCCGGTGGCCGTCGGTGTCGAGGTGGGCGACGGGATCCGCGTCGGTATGCAGTACCGCCTGGACCTGATCGACAGCGGCATCGCGCAAGCCCTCGCACACCGCCTGCGCGCCACCCTCGACGCCTTCGTCCGGACGCCGGACCACACCGCCGCACAGCTCCTGGACGAACTCGATCGATCCGACGACCCGATCACGGAGTCGACCTACTGGCGTTCCGTCCTCGCCGATCTCCCCGAGGACCTGAACCTCCCCACCGATCGCGCCCGCCCCGCAACTCCCGTAGCAACCGACGCGCGCACCTCCTTCGAGATCCCCGCGGATCTCCATCAACGAATGCACGACTTCGCCCTGTCCCACGAAACAACCGTGTTCAGCCTCGTGCACACGACCTTCGCGGTGCTCCTCGCCCGACTGTCCGGCACCGAAGACATCGCGATCGACACCCCCTGCCCGCAGTCCCCGGATGCCCGGCTGGTGTTACGACTACCGGTGCGCGGCGCCACTCCTGTCGACGAGCTGCTGGCCTCGGCGACCACGGTTGCCCGGCGGGCATTCGCGCGAAGCGGGTCGCCGGACGCACAGGACGGGCATTCCCGTGTACGGGCGATGCTGGTGTCGGACGATCGCTCGGACGTGGATGCGGTCGATCGGGATCTCGTGCTGTCCCTGCGCGCGCCGAGTACCGCGCACCACGCCGCCAACGGCGAAGGTGCCATCGCCGCCGAGTTCGTTTACGCCAGTGCTCTTTTCGACCCGGCGACAATCGCGGTGTTCGCGCAACGACTGGTTCGTCTGCTGGCAGCGGCGATCGAGCACCCCTGTTTCCCTGTCGGGGACCTCACGCTGCTCAGTGCCGAGGAGCGAGCGGCACTGAGCGAGTGGGACGCCGATCCTGAAGGCGCCACCGCACTGTTCCCGGAGTTGGTCTCGCGCGGATCAGCCCTCGGTCCGGATCGGGTCGCCGTCCGGTACATGGACCGCTCGATCACATACGGCGAGCTGAACGAGCAGACCGCCCGACTGGCCCGCGAGCTCATCGCCCGTGGTGTCGGGCCCGAAGTCGCTGTCGCCGTTGCCCTTCCCCGGTCCTTCGACATGGTCGCCGCCGCACTGGCCATCGCCGCGGCAGGTGGCGTGTACGTGCCGATGGACCCGCGCAATCCCGCCCAGCGTCTCCAGCACCTGGTCACCGACTCGGGTGCGAAGCTCGGCATCACCGCCGCCGCGCACTTCGATGACCTGCCCGACGACCTGACCTGGCTGACCCTCGACGACCTCGACCGAGCCGTCACTGCGCACGAGACGACACCGATCACCGACGCGGACCGCCTAGCACCCCTGCGTGTCGACCACCCTGCCTACATCATCTACACCTCGGGTTCCTCGGGTCTGCCCAAGGGCGTCACGGTGACCCACGCCGGCCTGGCCCCCTTGGTCGACGAAGCCGTCCACCGCTACCACCTCGAGTCCGACCACCGCTTCCTGCACATCTGCGCCCCCTGGTTCGATCCTTCCGTCCTCGAATGGCTGTGCGCCTTCGCCACGGGAGCGACGCTGGTCGTCGTACCGTCCGATATCGCGGGTGGTGTCGAACTCGCGGAGCTGCTGGCCGCCGAGTCCGTCACCCACGCCATCATCACCCCCGCCGTCCTCTGCACCGTCGACCCGGCCGGGCTGGACTCGCTGGAATCGTTGTCTGTCGGCGGTGACGTGACCACCCCGGAACTGCTCGCGAAATGGCAGCCCGGTCGCCGCTACCTCAACGGGTACGGTCCCACCGAGACCACGATCATCTCGTCCTACGCCGAACTCACTGCCGGACAACCCATCTCGATCGGCAGCCCGGTGCATGGCACGCACGCGATGATCCTGGACGCCCGCCTGAACCCGGTCCCGCCGGGCGTCACCGGTGAGCTGTATCTGACCGGTCGCGCGTTGGCACGCGGCTACCGCAATCAGCCGACGACGACCTCGGCCCGATTCGTCCCGGACCCGTGGGGTGCGCCCGGCACCCGCATGTACCGCACGGGCGACCTGGTGCGCCTTCGCATCACCGGCGACATCGACTATCTCGGCCGCGCGGACACCCAGTTGAAGGTGCGCGGTTTCCGGATCGAACCGGGTGAGATCGATGCCGTGCTCGTCAGCCACCCCGATGTCGAGTTCGCGGTGACCGTGGGCAGGCAGACCCCGGCGGGATCGACAACGCTGGTGTCCTACGTGCTCGCGGCGCAGGATCATTCGGCCGACCCCCAGGCGCTCACCGAGTACGCGACAGACCGTCTGGCCGCGCATGCGGTGCCGTCCGCGATCGTGGTTCTCGACGAGCTGCCCCTGACGTCCAACGGCAAACTCGACCGCAATGCCCTGCCAGAACCGGCCATCGCGACGGAGCCCGCCGCCGCGCCGACAGGCACGATGCAAACCCTCCTGGCCGAGCTGTTCGCCCGCGTCCTCGGCGTGCCCCAGGTCGGTGTGCACGATTCGTTCTTCGCGATCGGCGGCGACAGCATCCTGTCGATCCAGCTGGTCTCGCTGGCCCGCACGGCAGGCATCGTCTTCAGCACCCGTGACGTGTTCGAACACCGCACCGTGGCAAAGCTGTCCGATATCGCCGCCCTCGACAGCCCGAACGCGCCCGTGCTGGCAGAACTGCCCGGCGGCGGCATCGGCGAGGTCGCGTTGACGCCGGTCCTGGCCGACTTCCTGACCACCGGTTCGAGTGACCGCTTCGCCCAGACCATGGTCCTGGCACTACCCGAGAACATCGACCGTGCGGGCCTGAAGACAACCATCGCCGCGGTCCTGCGCCACCACGACATGCTGCGCTCGCGCCTGCGACGCGACGGCGACGATTGGCGATTGGAGGTCCTGCCGCCCCACGCGATCGATGTGGACTCGCTGATCACCGAGATCGACGCTGGTGCCCGAATGGCAAGCGCGGCAACGGACTCGTCGTTCGAAGCCGAAACATCACTCGCTTCCAGCGACACGGCGATCGCAGATACGCTGACGCGAATCGGCAGCGCCGCAATGGATTCGGCGCTCTCCGCGCTGGATCCTGCCGAAGCCCGGATGATCGCCTTCACCTGGATCCGCAGGAACGGCGCACGCGATGTCCTCGCGGTCGCAGCCCACCACTACGTCATCGACGGCGTCTCCTGGCGAATCCTGCTACCCGACCTCGTTGTGGCGTGGGCCCAGCACGCGGCAGGTCAACAGATCACCTTGCCGCCGGTCGGCACCTCGTTCCGCCGTTGGGCGCACGGCCTCGCCACCGCCGACCGCACCGCCGAACTCGACCACTGGCAACAGGTCCTGTCCACCCCCGACCCGTTGCTCGGCGCCCGCGCGGTCGACAATCGCTTCGACACCGAGGCGACGATGCGGTCGATCACGGTGCAGATTCCGGCCGAGATCACCGAACCCCTGCTCACAACCCTGCCCGCGCAGTACCGGGCAGGCGCCGACCACCCACTGCTCGCCGCGCTGGCCTTGGCCGTGCGCGTCTGGCGTGCGCGTCGCGGTATCGACTCTCCCACGCTGCGACTGCGACTCGAAGGCCACGGCCGTAAGGAGGACGCCGTCCCCGGTGCGGACCTGACCCGCACCGTCGGCTGGTTCACCACCGTCTACCCCGTCGCCCTCGATCTCAGCGCCGTCACGCCCGCGAACTTCGACGACGAAGCCCTCGCCGCAACGGTCCGCACCGTCAAAGAGCAGCTCCTGGCTGTGCCCGACAACGGCTTCGGCTTCGGCCTGCTGCGCGTCGACCCGCAAACCCGAAACCTGGTGTCCGGCAACATCGGCCAGATCGGTTTCAACTACCTGGGCCGCGCGACCACCGCAGCCCAGCCCACCGACGACGCCGCATGGCTGCCCACCGCCGATCTCGGCGATATCGAGGTCGACTACGACCCCGCCCTGCCCGCGCACACCGCCCTCGACATCAACGCGATCGCCGTCACCACCGACACCGGTCTGCGACTGCGGGCGAATTTCCGCTACGCCACCGGCATCCTCACCGAGTCCGAGGTCGAGGAACTGGCCGAGGACTGGACGAGCTGGCTCACCGCCCTCGCCGACCACACCCTCCACCCGTCCGCCGGCGGGCTCACCCCCTCCGACGTTGCGCTGGTACAGGTTTCGCAAACCGACCTCGACACCTGGCGCCGAACCCATCCGGGCCTGTCGGATGTGCTGCCGCTGTCGCCGTTGCAGCATTCGCTGCTCGCCCTGGGCGACATGCTGGACGAGTCGGTCCACGCCTACGTCATCCAGCTCATGGCCGAACTGACCGGCGAGCTCGACACCGACCGGCTACGCCACGCGGCCGCGACCGTGCTGAACCGGCACGCCAACCTGCGCTCGGCCTTCGTCACCGCACCCGATGGCACCCCGGTCCAGCTCGTCGCCGATGCCGTCGAAGCGCCGTTCCGGATCGTCGAAGCCACCGATGCCGAGCTGCCCGCCCTGCTCGCCGCCGATCAGCGAGCCGGCTTCGACCCCGCGATCGCGCCGCTGCTGCGATTCACGGTGTACACCACCGGTTCCGGGCGCAGCCACCTCGTCCTGACCGGCCATCACATCCTCCTCGACGGCTGGTCCATGCCGCTGCTGATGAAGGAACTGCTCGTCCTCTACGCCACCCACGGCGACGCGACCCCGCTACCGCCGGTGCGCCCCTACCACGACTACCTCGAATGGCTCACCCGCCAGGACCGCCCCGCCGCCGAGCGCGCGTGGTCGGAGGTCCTCGACGGGGTGCGCACCACCATGATCGCCCCCGAGCTGACCTGGCCGCCCGCGACCGGCAACGGCTACGGCCTGTGCGAGTTCGAACTCGACGCCGCGCGCACCTCGGAACTGACCGGCTTCGCCGCGGCCGCCGAGGTCACCGCGAACACTCTGTTCCAAACGGCTTGGGGCCTGGTGGTCGCCGCGAGCACCGCGCGCGACGATGTCGTGTTCGGCGCCACCGTCTCCGGCCGCCCGCCGCAGCTCGACGGCGTCGGCGACATGATCGGCCTGTTCGTCGACGCGGTCCCGGTGCGCGTGCGCATCGATCCCGCCGGCAACGTCGGTGACCTGATCCGCGCCGTCCAGGCCGAACAGGCCACCCTGCTCGACCACCACCACCTCGGCCTCGGCGCGATCCAGCGCGTCGCGGGACTCGGCGAACTCTTCGACACCATGCTCGCTTTCGAGTCCTACCCCGTCGACGTCGAAGGCCTCCAACAGGCAGGCGGAGCGCTCGACAACCTGAGCATCGACGACCTGCAGGGCGCCGACCACACCCACTACCCGATCACGGTCCTGGTCTTCCTCGGCGCCCGCACCCAGGTACAGATCAAGTACCGCCGCGACCTCGTCTCCGATGCCGTCGCGCAGGCGATCACCGACCGGCTCCGCACCGCCATCGACCACCTCATCGCGACGCCGAACACCCCCGCGACCACCATCGCCGAACAACTCGGCGCCGACCCCACCGACCCGATCACGCGTTCCCGGTTCTGGCGCCGAACCCTGGCCGACCTGCCCACCCGGTTGACCCTGCCCACAGACCACCCACTCGCCCGGCCCACCCAACGCGACCGTTGGCCCGCGAACTCACTCACACAGGGCCGCCCGGCCGATCGCCGCGAGAACGCCCGGACTCATCCGCAGGATCGCACCCAGGTGGCGATCCCTGCGACGGTGCACCGCGATCTGCGCCAACTCGCCGACACCGCGAACGTGAGCCGGCAGTCACTGATCCGCACGGCCTTGGCCGTGCTGCTCGCACGACTCACCGCTTCCGACGACATCGTGATCAGAACCGGCGCTCCTGATCTGTTGCTACGCACCGCCATCGATCCCACAGCGCCGTTCCTCGATCTGCTCACCCAGGCACACGAGGCCGAGTCCCGAGCGCTGGCACATGCCGGCATCCCGCTCGCGGACTTCGCCGACCTGCTCGGCGTCGAGCCCCGTTCGCTGGGACAGGTGTCGCTGACGATCCGCTCCGGCGCCGGCTCATCGGCGGGTGCGGACAGTCAACTGCCCGACGGCAACGCCGAGACAGCCGGTGAGCTCGCCGTGACGGTGGTCGAGTCCGAGTCGAGCATGACGATCGAGATGTCTTTCGCCCGAACCCTTTTCGATGACCACGAGGCCGGTACCTTCGTCCGGCGCCTGGTCCGGCTGCTCACCGCCATCGCCGCCCAACCGCGCACCCCGGCGGGCGACCTCCCTCTCTCCGATCACGCCGAGTACACCTTCCTCACCCACATCGGCGACGGCACAATCTCCTCGGCTACGTGCACCCTGCCCGAGCTGCTTGTGCGTGGCACCGGTTACGGCCAGCGTCGAATCGCCGTGCGCGACAACTCGAACAGCTACACCTACGGCACCCTCGACGCCGACTCCTCACGCCTGGCCCGAGTCCTCATCGCCGAGGGGATCGGCCCGGAAACAGTTGTTGCCTCCGCCATCCCGCGCTCCTACGAGTCGATCCTGGTCTTCTGGGCCGTCGCCAAAGCCGGTGGCGTGTACCTCCCGGTCGATCCGAACTACCCCGAAGACCGTGTGCGTCACATGCTCGACGACTCGGGCGCGACAATCGGCCTCACCGTCGCGGCCAGGGCGAACGGACTTCCCGAATCCCTGCGCTGGTTGATCCTCGACGAGCCGACCGTGCGGGGCCGCATCGCCGCCTGTTCGTCGACCCCGGTGCGTGATCGCGACCGCCGAGCGCCCTTGCGCCGCGACAACATCGCCTACGTGATCTACACCTCCGGCTCCACCGGCACACCCAAGGGCGTCTCGGTCACCCATGCGGGGCTGGGTGCCCTCGTCGCCCACTCGGCAGCCCTGATGCGTCTGCGCCACGACCACCGCATGCTGCACGTCTGCTCACCCAGCTTCGACCAGTCGATCGAGGAACTCGGCACCGCCTTCCACCGCGGCGCCACCCTGGTCATCGCACCACCGGACACCCTGGGCGGCACCGACCTCGACGACCTGCTGCGCACCGAACAGGTGACGCACACGATCATCACCCCCGCCCTGCTGAGCACCCTGGATCCGACCGCCCTACCCGAACTCCAGTGTGTGTCGGCAGGCGGCGAAGCCACCACTGCCGAACTCCTGGCCGCCTGGCAACCCGGCCGCAGCTTCCTCAACGGCTACGGCCCCACCGAGGCGACCATCGGCGCGACCTACTCGGCGTTGCGTGCCGGAGACCGCGTCACCGTCGGCCGCCCCGTACCGGGCATGCGAGCGGTCGTCCTCGACGCCCGCCTGCACCCGGTACCGGTGGGTGCCACCGGTGAGCTGTACCTGGCGGGTCCCGCACTCGCACGCGGGTACCGCGGCCGCAGCGCCGCCACTGCCGACCGTTTCGTCGCCTGCCCGTGGGCCGGACCCGGCGAACGCATGTACCGCACCGGCGACCTCGTCCGCTGGGTGCACGGCGATACCTATGAGCTGGAGTACCTGGGCCGCACCGACTTCCAGATCAAGATCCGCGGTTTCCGTATCGAACCCGGCGAGATCGATGCCGTCCTGCTGCGGCACCCGCAGGTGAGTTTCGCCCTCACCGTCGGCGCCGAGAATCCCGCGGGTGACACCGCGCTGGTCTCGTATGTGACGGGCCGCGATATCGATCCCGGCGCCGTCGTGCGGTGGTCGTCATCGATGCTGCCCGCGCACATGGTCCCGGCAGCCGTGGTCGTTCTGGACCGTATCCCGTTGTCGGCCGCCGGAAAGATCGATCGAAACGCCCTGCCCGCACCGGAATTCGCGACGCGCACCTACCGCGAGCCCGCGACCGGGCTGGAACGGACGGTCGCCGAGGTGTTCGCCGAGGTGCTCGGTGCCGAACGCGTCGGCGCCGACGACAACTTCTTCGACCTGGGCGGCAACTCGCTGCTCGCCACCCGCCTGACCGCACGCCTGGGCGCGGCCGTCGACATCCGGGTGCCGGTGCGTGTGCTGTTCGCCGCACCCACCGTCGCCGAATGCGCGCACGAGATCGCCGGATTGACCCGCGCGGCCCACCGCCCCGCCTTGCAGGCGCGGCCGCGACCGGCCCACATCCCCCTCTCACCCGCCCAGCAGCGAATGTGGTTCCTCAACCGCTTCGACACCGGGACCGCCGCTTACAACATCCCGGTCGTGCTCCGCCTGACCGGCGCGCTCGACACCACCGCGATGCGGCAGGCATTCACCGATCTCGTCGCACGCCACGAGATCCTGCGCACGATCTATCCGACCGTCGACCACGCCCCGGCCCAGATCGTCTTGCCGATCGACCACCCGGACGTGCCACGCCTCCAGGTCACCACGATCGCCCGGGGCGACAGCGCGGCATCCGATGACACCGGCGGCGAAGACGTGACAACCACAGTGGCAGAACTGGTTTCGACAGTCTTCGACGTCACCGCCGAGGTCCCGCTGCGCGCCACCCTGTTCGAACTCGGCCCCGACGACTACGTCCTGGCAATGGCGGTCCACCACATCGCGGGCGACGGCTTCTCCGGTGGCCCCCTCACCCGCGACCTCGTCCTCGCCTACACCGCACGCGCGCGCGGAAATGCCCCCACCTGGGCACCGCTGCCCGTGCAGTACGCCGACTACGCGATCTGGCAGCAAACCCTGCTCGGCGACGAAGCCGATCCCACCTCGATGTCGGCTGCCCAGCTCACCTATTGGCAGCAAGCCCTGGCAGACCTGCCCGACCAGCTCGAACTACCCCGCGACCGGCCACGACCCGCGATCCAGTCCTATGCGGGCGGCCGAGTGCCGTTCACTCTCGACACCGCCACGCACGCCGCTCTCGCCGAACTGTCCCGCACCCACGGCGCGACCCTGTTCATGGCCGTGCACACCGCCCTCGCGGTGGTGCTCGCCGAGCTGTCGGGCACCACCGACATCGCCATCGGCACCCCCGTCGCGGGCCGCGGCGACGCGGTCCTCGACGACCTGATCGGCATGTTCGTCAACACCCTGGTCTTCCGCACCCGGGTCGACGCCGGTGCGAGCTTCGCGCAACAGCTGACCCGCCAACGCGAAACCGACCTGGCCGCCTTCGCCAACGCCGACATCCCGTTCGAACGGCTCGTGGAAGTGCTCAACCCGGCCCGCTCCACCGCCCGCCACCCCCTGTTCCAGGTCGGTCTGTCGTTCCAGAACCTGGCCGAGGTGCGGATGGACCTGCCCGACATGAGCGTGTCGTCGGTCGAGCTCGACCGTGAGCTGTCCCAATTCGACCTGCACCTGATCCTGGCCGACCGCTACACCGCCGAGGGTTCACCCGCCGGCATCTCCGGCTACTGCACCTACGCCACCGACCTGTTCGACGCGGCCACAGTAGAGGGCTTCCTCGCCCGGCTCACCCGCCTCATCACCGCGGTGGTCACCGACCCCGGCGCACCGCTGCACACCATCGACCTGCTCGCCCCCGCCGAACGAGCCCAGATCCTCGACACCTGGAATCACACCGCGCGACAAGCGGATCCGAACACCACCCTCGTCTCGATGCTCGATGCCACCGTGTCCCGTGCCCCGGATGCCATAGCCCTCGTCGCTGACGACGTTCGTGTGACCTACGCCGACCTCGATGCCCGAGTGAACCGCCTGGCGCGCTACCTCATCGCGGCAGGCGTGTGCCCGGAAACCCGGGTGGCACTCGCGATGCGGCGATCGATCGACCTGGTCGTCGCGATGTACGCGGTCAGCACGGCAGGCGGCGCTTACGTCCCGATCGATCCCGACCAACCACAGGCACGCACCCAGTACATCTTGGACACAGCGGCGCCACTGTTGATCCTCACCAGCGCCGACACCTGGCTCGGCGCTACGGATTCGCCCGTCAACTGCAGTAGCGGAGACGACCGCACCACCGCAGCATCCAGTGATCTCGGCAGTAACCCTGCGATGGCAACAAGCTCCGCCGCACGCAACAGCGCTGGCTCCGACACCGTGACGGCGACCCCAGTTCTTGCTGTCGAGCAGATGGACCTGTCGACATACAGCCCTGCCCCGGTCGCCGACCGAGACCGCCGTGCACCCTTGCGTCCGGCGAATACCGCCTACGTGATCTTCACATCGGGTTCGACGGGCCGGCCGAAGGGTGTGGCAGTCTCGCACTCCGCGATCGTCAACCAGTTGCGCTGGAGGGCAAACGAATTCGGGCTCACCGCCGCCGATTCCGTAATCCTGAAGACCCCCGCGACGTTCGACGTGTCGGTCTGGGAATTCTGGTCTCCGGCGGTCTGCGGCGGTCGACTGGTCATCGCCGCACCCGACGGCCACCGCGACCCGGCCTACCTCACCGAGCTGATGCGCCGCGAAGAAGTGACCACCCTGCACGTGGTGCCCTCGATGCTCGACGCCCTGCTGATCGAGGGACTGCCACCGTCGTTGCGTCGTGTCATGGCACTCGGCGAAGCCCTCCCGGTCGCCTTGACCCGCCGTTTCGAAGCCGCAGCCCCGAACATCGCCTTGTTCAACGTCTACGGCCCCACCGAGGCCGCGGTCTCGATCACCAACCACCGGGTGAGCCCCACAGACACGACCACTGTCCCGATCGGCACACCGGTCTGGAACAGTCAGGTCTACGTGTTGGACGCCCGACTGCGACCGGTCCCCGCAGGGGTTCCCGGCGAGCTGTACCTGGCAGGCGTCCAACTCGCTACCGGCTACCTCGCCCGCCCCGAACTCACCGCCGAACGCTTCGTCGCCAGCCCGTTCCATCCTGGCACCCGTATGTACCGCACCGGTGACCTCGCCGTATGGAACGGCAACGGTGAAGTCGAATACCGCGGCCGCACCGACTTCCAGCTGAAGATCCGCGGTTTCCGCATCGAACTCGAGGAAATCGATGCCGTCCTTGCCGTACATCCCGACGTCAGCTTCGCCGTCACTGTCGGCCGCGAGAACCAGGCGGGGGCAACAGTATTGGTGGCCTACGTGGTCGCCGAGCACGGTCACGAGGTCAGCGTGGACAACGTCGGCTACGTGGCCGCCCAAGCCCTGCCCGCCTATATGGTCCCCACCACGATCATGGTCCTCGACGAACTCCCGCTGACCAGTTCCGGCAAACTCGACCGGGCCGCGCTGCCCGCCCCCGAACTCGCGACCCGCACCTACCGCGCTCCGGACACGGCCATCGAACAGACGGTCTGCGACATCTTCGCCGACATCCTGCGCCTGGACCGCGTCGGATTGGACGACCACTTCTTCGAACTCGGCGGCACCTCCCTGAGCGCCACCCGCCTGTCCACCCAGCTCGGCGCCGCGACGGCCGCCACCATTCCGGTCACCTGGATCTTCACCACGCCCACCCCAGCGGGCATCGTCGCGGCGTTGCGCGTCGAAGGCACCGACAGTGCGGGCTCCGACGCCGCCTTCGACGTCCTGCTGCCCTTGCGCACCGAGGGCACCAGCGAGCCCCTGTTCTGTATTCACCCCATCAGCGGCATCGCCTGGTCCTTCAGCGGCCTCGCCGCCCACCTCGACCGCCCGCTCTACGGACTCCAATCACCCGCGTTGAGTTCAACTGAGCCACTTCCGGATTCGATCGAGGAATGGGCTCTGCTCTACCTCAAGGAAATCCGCGCCGTGCAAGCCGAAGGCCCGTACCACCTGCTCGGCTGGTCCCTCGGCGGCGTCATCGCCCACGCCATGGCGGTTCAGCTACAGGAAGACGGCGAGGAAGTCGCGGTGCTGGCCATGCTGGACAGCACCCTGTCGTCGGCATCGACGGCCGTCGCGACCACCGTGACCGCTGCCGACCTGCTCGGCGGGTTCGCCGGCGTCGACGAGGTGAACCTCGCCGAACCGGTCGACGTGCACCAACTCGCCCGAACCCTGTTCGAACTCTCCGCCCCGCAAGCGACACTCGACCCCGCCCGCATCGACCGAATCGTCGACGCGGCGATCACCTCGGTCGCCCTCGACGCCGCCTATCGCCCCCGCCGTTTCGACGGCACCATCACCTATTTCACCGCGGCCCAAGATGATCCGACCGGGACCACCGGTGCGTCGTCCTGGGACGAGGCGGTGACCGGCGCTGTCGACAACCATCCCGTGGACGCGACCCACTGGCGAATGACCGAGGACCGCGCCCTCGCCGTCATCGCCGACACCCTACGGGGTGAGTGACCCAGATCACTCTTGCGGTTGACCTTGGGTCAAGGTGGACGCTCATGTCATGACTTCGAACGAGAACAACGCAGCGACCACCACCACAACCACTGCCGCACAGGCTTATCCGAACCTGCAGCAGACCATCCAGGAGATCGTCGACAGCGGTTTGGTCGGCTTGCACCTGCGGGTGGACGACGAACACGGCGCGTGGGTCGGCAGCGCCGGGCACAGCGTGCTGGGCGAGCCCGCGGCGCCGCCGATCAACGGGCGCGTCCGGATCGGCAGCAACACCAAGACGTTCCTCGCGACCCTGGTCCTGCAACTGGTGGCCGAGGGCAAGATCGCGCTGGACACCCCCGCCGTGGACTACCTGCCCCGGTTCGCCCTCGACCCCCGAATCACGGTGCGGATGCTGTTGCAGCACACCAGCGGGATCTTCAACTTCACCGGCGAGGTCTACGAGGACGGGACGACCGCGCCGGGAGTCGTGGCCTGGGGTGGCAAGGAATGGGTGGACAACCGTTTCCAGACCCACCACGCCGATGACCTGGTACGTCTGTCCCTGGCCGAGCCTGCCCGGTTCGAGCCCGGCACGGACTGGAGCTACTCCAACACCAACTACGCGCTGGCCAAGCTGCTCATCGAGGCGGTCACCGGTCACTCGCTGGCCGAGGAGATGCAGCGCCTGATCCTGGGTCCACTCGGGCTGTCCGACACCGTGGTACCGGAGACCTCGACCGAGATCGGCGGACCGCACGCCCACGCCTACTACCGCTACGACGACGCGGGCGTGGACAAGACGGTCGACGTCACCGCGCAGAACCCCTCCTGGATCTCCAGCGGCGGCGACATGATCTCGACCAGCAAGGACCTGCACACCTTTATCTCCGCGCTGCTGAGCGGCAAGTTGCTGCCCGCCCCGCTGCTGGCCGAGATGCTCACCCCCGAAGCCAAGGTCGGCTACGGGCTCGGGGTGTTCGTCCAGAAGACCGAGACCGGCACCGTCATCACCCACAACGGCGGCCACGGTGGCCATGCGGCACTGATGTACAGCACGCCCGACGGCTCCAAGACCATGACCGCCGCGCTGAACTATGTCGACGACGCCGACCTGTCCCTGGCCGCGGCGTTCCAGGCTGCGACCCAACGGCTCGTCGAGGAGGTCTTCGGCGGACAGGGCGCCGCGGCCTGAGTGCATCGGCGATGGCGAACCGGGCCGCGTCCGACCGAGCGCGGCCCGCAGACTTGACCGCGTCGACATCGTCAAGGTCAACTTTCCCGGTAGGACTACCCGAGCAAGGCGGACCGATCAGATGAACAACGGCGTCACAATCGGCCAGGCCGCGGCATTCGCCGGCGTCACGATCAAAACCGTGCGGCACTACGAGAAGAACGGTCTGCTCGACGAACCGGCACGCGACAGCTCCGGCTACCGCCGGTACGGCTCGGCCGAGCTGCTGCGGCTGGTGCAGGTCAGAACCCTGGCCGCCGCCGGGGTGCCGCTGGCCGAGATCGGAACACTGCTCGACGCCGACGCGGCATCGTTCGCGACCGAGCTCGCCGATGTCGAGCGGCGCCTCACCGAACGGATCGAGGAGTTGATCGCCCGCCGTGACACTCTGCACCGCCTCGCCGACGGCGACCGCACGCTGCTGCCCGACCGCGCGGTGGCGCTGCTCGCCCGCCTGCCCGAACTCGGTATCAGCCCGGCAGACATCGCCGCCGCCAGAGAGGGCTGGGTGCTGGCCAAAGCCCTTGTCCCGGAAGGCTTCGACGAGTACCTCGCCAACGTCGAGAACGCCATCGGGGACCCCGAGTTCCTCGCCGTGTACCGGCGCGCCTCCGAGGCCATGAGCTGGGAGCCCGACGACCCACGCGTCGACGACATCGCCGACGCGGTCGCCGAGCACTACCTCACCAACCCCGACCACCTCGAGATCGTGACCGGACTGCAAGCCCGCACCGAAGCCGCGACACGCTACAAATTGATCCGTCACCACGGTGAGGAGCCGGAATCGGCCGCGGCCAAGATGTCCGCGCTCGTCGAAGCGAAACTCCGTGCCGCCGGTGTGAGGATCCCGGGACCGAACTCCCGCTGAGTCGCTGCCACCCTCAGATCTGATGCACCCACGCGACGAAGAACAGCGTGCCCGAGGCCGCGAGGACCAGGGCGATCGGAATCGCCCACCACGATCGGTCACCGCCGAGCACCGTCCGGGTCACCCGCAGCTGCAACCGGCCGAACAGGGCGATCATGGCGACGAACACCGGCGCGATCAGCACGCCGAGCACCGCGTGCACCGCCCACGCCCCCGCCAAGGTGGGCCCGCCCCAGGAGTTCTCGTAACCATCGGCGGCGACCAGCGGATAGGCCAGACCGCGGACAAGAACCAGCACGCTGAGCATCGCGAGGAACCAGCCGAGGAGCCCGACACCGCCGGACAACACCGACTGGATGAGGCACCGCGCCAGTGAAACGTTCTGGGCGCCGACAGGTTCGCGCAGCAGTAGTCGCGGTACCCGCAGCCGGGTCCGCACGCGGGTGAACGCCAGTGGCAGTGCCAGCAGTTCATAGACCGCCGACCGTGCCACCGCGCCGATCACCGCAGCGACCCGGCCGCCGCGAGATCGTCGAACAACAACTGGTCGACAGGCGGAACCAGATCGCGGTCGCCGAACCCGAACCAGGCCAGCGCCTCGATCTCGTTGCTGGCCGTGAGCACCCCGCGGTAGTCGGCGGTGTAGCACGCCATCCGGACGACAGCGTGGTGCCCGTCGGCGAGCGCGGCCTCGTAGGTGCCGACGTGGACCGCGCTCTCGGGCGCGAGTTCGACGGTCAGTTCCTCGGCGACCTCGCGGACCAGGGTCTGCAGGTCGGTCTCGGCTCCCTCGCGTTTGCCGCCCGGAATGAAGAACACGTCCTTACCGCGTGGGCGGGCACACAGGATGCGACCGTTCTCGATCAGCACCCAGGCCACCGTATCGACGAGCTGCTGTTGCGCAGGTTCCACCACGGCCCGGAGCTTAATCGGCACGTGCGCGAGGGTGTTGCCCAGTCCCTTGCACACGGCCGCGGGCAAGACGGTGCTTCGCCCGCGGCATCCGCCGGTCAGTGACCGGGCAGCACGCACACGGTGTCCAGCCCGAGGACACGATTGAGGCGGCCGAACGCCAGCCAGGAACCGATGCTCATGCTCAGCTCCACCACCTCGGCCTGGGTGTACTGCGCGAACATTCTGGCCCAGAATTCGTCGTCGAGGCCGTGATGGTCGGTGGCATAACGCTCGGCGTATTCGGCGGCGAGCCTGGCGCGTTCGTCGAACCGGTCGGTGTCACGCCAGTGGGTGACGGCATCGGCGAATTCCGCTTCGACCTTCTGCCCGTCGCGTTCGGTGCGCCAGTCCTGACAGAACAGGCACCCGTTGATCTGGGCGATCCGCAGCCGAGCCGCTTCGAATTCACGCAGGCCGAGGGTGGAGTGCTCGTAGACCGACAGCGAGAACGCCGCCGCGGCGACCCCGATGCCGGGCACCATCTCGCCCCACACGAAACCGATGGGATCTTTGCCCTCGGGAATGTCGATGATCATTGTGGTGTCCTTCCGAGTTTGCCGACCGCGGCACGCAGCGGCACATCCAGTGCGTCATACAGACCCGGTGGCGCCTCGACCAGCCAGTCGATGGCATTGACCAAACGTCCCACCGCCGTGGCGTTTCCGCCTGCCGCGCGATTGCCGCCCTCGTCGGTCGCTTCGACGCTGACCTCGATGCGCGGCGAGCCCTCGATGATCACCCGGTGGGCGCCGTCGCCGTCGGGTGGTGTGGGCCAGTCCGGTGCGCAGCTCGGATGAATGCGGGTGACATGCTCGATCACGATGCGCGCCTGCCCATCGATGATGCCCTGCACCTCGAATCGCACCGCACCCTGCGTGCCCGCGTCGAACGCTCCCATCTGCGCGGTCTGCACGGTCGTATCGAGGGCGCGCCGTTCGACGGTTTCGCGAATCTCGTCGAGTTCGACACCCAGCGCCCTGGCCATCAGCCGAATCTGGCCGCCCCACACCATCGTCGGCACGCTCGCCATCAGCATCGGCGGCTCGTAGTCCATCGGCTGCCCCATCCCGACGAGATAGCGCACCGAGTCGGGTTGGTCATAGGTGGAGTAGTCGAAGATCTCCTGGCAGCGCACCACCTCGATGGTGGCCGCGAGCCCGCTGATCAACAGTGGCAGCACATCGTTGCCCCAGCCGGGATCCACCCCGGAGACGAACAGCGAACCACCGCCCGCGGCAATGGCTTCCAGTACCGGCTCGCGGATTTCGGCCGGTGCGTTGCGCGGGTCGTAGAGGGCGTAGAGCGCGGGCGTGACGACGACGGCCCCGGCGCGGATCGCCCGCGTGATGTCGGCGAGCGCGTCGTCGGGCCGGATTTCTCCGGACGCCGCGTACATCACCGCCCGCGGACCGGCGCCGAGTAGAGCGTCGATGTCGTCAGTGGCGGCCACCCCCAATTCGGTGTCGAGGCCCGCGAGCACGCCCGCGTCTCGGCCGACCTTGTCGGGATTGTGCACGAGCACCCCGGTGAGAACCAGCGCCGGATGGGCAGCCACGGCACGGATAGCGGCGCGGCCGACATTTCCGGTGCCCCAGACGATCGTGGGGATCATCGAGCCACCGTAGCAAGCGCTTGGTTCGGCGTCCGGGGTATCCGAAATCTCAGCCCGCGCGCAGGCCGAGCCCGCGCGCACCGATGGCCTCGGCAAGGCGGTTCACCGCTGCGGACAGCTCGCGCTTCGGGGGTCTGCGCGCACCGAACATCGACACCACGACCTCGTCGCCGACCTGTTCCCAGGTGCCCGCGATCCGGCCGTCGACCAGCACCAGCGGGGAGATCCAGCCCGCCGTCCTGCTCACCTTCGACCGGTGCTCGGCGGGCAGTAGCACGGTGTCGCCGGTTCCCGGCCCCAGCACGTACTGGTCGAACGGGCCGAGCAGATGGACGCCGCCGTCGAGGGTCGCCGCGGCGAGATCGTCGGCGAACTCGCTCGGAATCCAGCCGATCCGACCCTCGACGTCGACCTCGGTCAGCGCCGGGCGCATGGCCGCGAACCAGCCACGCACCACCGGTTTGCGGACGTTGTTGCGACTGAGCCACGCATCGAACGACTCCGGCGTCGCGGGACCGTACGCGCCGAGATAGGCGCTGATCAATGTCGGTGCGGCGCTGTCAGGTTCGGGTATGCCCGGCCACTCGCCGGTCAGGGCGGCCGGTGCGGTGAAGGTGACCTTGCCGCCGCGCGCGGGACCGTGGCACAGCGCACCCTGCCAGGCCAGCGGTTTGAGCACCGCACCCCACCCGGACCGCAATTGCTCGCCGAGGTGGGCGAAGCCGGGTTCGGCGAGCACCGCCTCGACCAGTTCGTCACGGGTCAGGACCTGATCGGCCAGGACGCCCGACACCACCTCCACCAGGGCGGTCACCTGATCGGGAGTCGCACCGAATGTCTTCTGCCACGAGGGTTTCTCCCACGTGCGCGCCGATCCGATCAGCGACAGCGCCGCCGCGGCCTGCTCGGGCACCATCGCGTGCAAGGTGCCGCGCATCGCCCAGGTCTTGATCAGTGTGCCCGCGCCCAACGCCGCGCCGACACCGCGTGAACGGGCATCGGAACTGCGTAGCGCGACAGCCGTCTCCGCCGCCGAGGCCACCTGCGACTGCACCCCCGCCAACCTGGTCGCGACATCCTCGACCGAGCCCGCGGTCGGTGCCGCGACGAACTGACGGCCCAGCCGCCAGGCGAACACCTGATCCCATCCGACACTGAGCATGCGTCCCCATCCCCGTGACCGATCTAGCTGGACCCCCATCAGATCAGATCACTCCGACACCTTCGAGCTAGCTCGCCTCGGTGCGCCGGGTGGCGACACGGCGCAATGCCGCGCGCAATCCCGCGAATTCGTCGTCACTGATCCGGTCGACGAAATAGTTGAGAACGAGGTCGGACCGCCCGCCGACACCGAGGGCTTCGTGCATGAGCTGGGCGCTGTGTTCCTCGCGGGTCACCGTCGGCCAGTACCGGTACGCGCGGCCCTCGCGCTGCCTGGCCAGCCAGCCTTTGCGGTGCAGATTGTCCATGGTCGACATCACGGTGGTGTAGGCGATGTCGCGTTCGGTCGCGAGTTCGTCGAACAGTTCGCGCACCGTGGTCGTGTCCACATCGCGGTCCCACAGCCGATCCATCAGGACCGCCTCGAGATCCCCGAAACCACGCACCGCCGATCGACTCCTTCACCTTGCCCGAACCGGCTTCACAGTACCGGCACTGCCTCGGTGAGAGTCGCGAGCATGGCAATGGCAAGGAGGGAAACCCACTCCTTGCCACTTCTAATCTATAGCGCACCCCGGGGCTTGCGGCAAGACCCCGGTCGTGCCGCACAATCTCTCGGCGAGCCCGCAACCTGCGGAAATCTTGTCGAAGGGGAGTATTCGATGATCGAGGTGATCGTTGCCGGCGGTGGACCGACCGGCATGATGCTGGCCGCCGAATTGCGGCTGCACGGGGTGCGTGTGGTGCTGCTGGAAAGGGACACCGAGCCGACGAAGATCGTCCGCTCGCTCGGCCTGCACGCGCGCAGTATCGAGATCATGGATCAGCGCGGCCTGCTGGACCGGTTCCTCGCGCTCGGCCGCAAGCATCCAGTCGGCGGCTTCTTCGCCGGGATCCCCAAACCGGCACCCGAGCGACTCGACACCGCCCACCCGTATGTCCTCGGCATCGCGCAACCGCTCACCGATCAGCTGCTCAGCGAGCACGCCGCCGGGCTCGGTGCCGAGATCCGGCGCGGCACCGAAGTGGTCGGGCTGAGCCAGGACGACGATGCGGTCACGGTCGAACTGGCCGACGGCACGCAGCTGCGTTCGCGCTACCTCGTCGGGTGCGACGGCGGCCGCAGCACCGTGCGCAGGCTGCTCGGCGTCGCGTTTCCGGGTGAGCCGAGCCGGATCGAGACGCTGCTCGGCGAAATGGAATTGACCGCGTCACCGGAAACGATCACCGAGGTGATGACCGAAGTCCGCAAAACCCAGCTGCGATTCGGCGCGATGCCGCTGGCCGACGGGGTCTATCGCGTGATCGCCCCCGCGGACGGCGTCGCCGAGGACCGTGCGGTCGCGCCCACCTTCGACGAACTGAAGCGACAGCTCATCGCCACCGCGGGTACCGACTTCGGTGCGCACTCACCCCGCTGGCTGTCGCGTTTCGGCGACGGCACCCGCCAGGCCGAGCACTACCGCGTCGGCCGCGTGCTGCTGGCAGGCGACGCGGCCCACATCCACCCGCCCGCTGGTGGACAGGGCCTCAACCTCGGCGTCCAGGACGCGTTCAACCTCGGTTGGAAACTGGCCGCGCGGATCAACGGCTGGGCACCACCGGGCCTGCTCGACACCTACGAGACCGAACGCCACCCCGTAGCCGCCGACGTGCTCGACAACACCCGCGCCCAGATGGAACTGATGTCGCTCGACCCGGGACCGCAGGCGGTGCGCAGGCTGTTGTCGCAACTGACGGACTTCGACGAGGTGAGCCGCTATCTCACCGAGAAGATCATCGCCATCGGGATCCGCTACGACTTCGGCCATGGCGATCCACTGCTCGGTCGGCGACTACGCGACATCGCCTTGAAACGCGGCCGCCTCTACGCGCAGATGCACGCGGGCCGCGGACTCCTGCTCGACCAGACCGGGCGCCTGTCGGTGCGTGGATGGTCAGACCGGGTCGACCACATCATCGATGTCAGCGAAGAACTCGACGCCCCCGCGGTGCTCCTTCGCCCTGACGGGCATGTGGCCTGGACCGGGGAAGAACAACAGGATCTGCTCGCCCACCTGCCCGTCTGGTTCGGCCGACCGGACCTCGACACATCGCGCTGACGTGTCCAGCGATGTCTTCCGACTCACCAGCGGGGATTGCCTTCCGTGCCGACGTGGTTGCGCCGACTCGCTGTCTCCCGGAATCATCGGCGTATGAGGTTCGCAGGGGTGGCCCGATGACCGAGCTCGACACGTTCGCCACATTCCGGCCGCTGCTGTTCACGATCGCCTACGAAATCCTGGGCTGCGCCGCCGATGCCGAGGATGTGTTGCAGGACAGCTACCTTCGCTGGCGCGACGCGACGGAGGTGACGCATCCGCGCGCGTATCTGGTGCAGATCGTCACCCGTCAGGCGATCAACCACCTCCGCTCGGCCAGGCGCCGCCGCGAGGACTACGTCGGCACCTGGCTCCCCGAACCGATCCGCACCACGCCCGACGCGGGCCACGATGTGTTGCTGGCGGAGTCGGTGTCGATGGCCATGTTGCTCGTGCTGGAAACCCTCGGTCCCACCGAACGTGCGGTGTTCGTCCTGTCGGAGGTGTTCGGGCACAGCCACAGCGAGATCGCGGAGATGATCGACAAGTCCGATACGGCCGTGCGGCAGATCGCCCACCGGGCCCGCGCGCACGTGGCATCACGGCGCCGCCGCTTCCAACCCGACTCCGACACCAGCCGCGCGGTGATCGGCCGTTTCCTGCTCGCCGCCCACACCGGTGACGTGAGCGCCCTCATGGCGGTGCTCGCTCCCGATGTCGTCGAGATCTCCGATGGCGGCGGCCGCGTCTCCGCCGCACGCCGCCCGATCATCGGCGCCGAGCCCGTCGCGCGGTTCCTGATCGGGCTGACCCAGAACTCGATGGCGGGCGCGACGGTCGAATTCGGCAGTTTCAACGCGCAGCCCGCGGTACTCGCCCGATCGACGAACGGCGAGCTGGACACGGTGCTGGTGGTCGAGATGGCCGACGACCTCATCACCGGCCTCTACGCGATCCGCAACCCAGACAAACTGCGGTCCATCGATGTGCTCCGCACCCTCGACATCGCCGCCGACCTGCCCTGACCACAGTCGGTGACGCAGGACACACCCCAGCCGTGTCACGCTGAGCCTGCGAGCGGTGTCTCCGAGAGTGTCCAGCAATGCAGCGGAACGAAAGGACCATCCCCATGAAGGTCATCCTCGTGTGCAAGTCGGTGTCACACGGAAACACCCAGCGCGTCGCCGAGGCCATGAGCCAAGTTCTCGGTGGCCGGGTCGTCGCCCCCGCCGACATCGATCCGGCCGAACTCGCCGACTGCGACCTCGTCGGCTTCGGCTCGGGGATCTACTACATGGATTTCCACCCGGAACTGCGCGGATTCATCGCCGCGCTACCGACCGGGCACCGGGGCAAGGCGTTCGTGTTCCGCACCAGCGGAGTCGCGGAACCACCGTTCCGCCGCTACGTCACCAGCCTGACCAAGAGCATCGAACGGAAGGGCTTCGACGTGGTCGATGCCTTCGATTGCCGCGGCTTCGACACGATGCTCCCGTTGCGCCTCGTCGGCGGCATCCGTAAGGGCCACCCCAACGCCACCGACATCACGGCCGCCCGCGCGTTCGCCGAGAACCTGCGGGCCAGGACTACCGCCACACCCTGATCGGCCGAACTCGTCATACCCCGATGCGAACATATGTTCGTGTCCGATTCCGCCGCCCCGCGTCGCCCGCGTATCCAGTCCCGCGCCGAAGCCTCGATCCTGCATGCCGACCTCGACTCGTTCTACGCCTCGGTCGAACAGCGTGATCAGCCGTGGCTGCGTGGCAAACCGGTCATCGTGGGCGGCGGGGTGGTGCTGGCGGCCAGTTATGAGGCCAAGGCGTTCGGTATCCGCACTCCGATGAACGCGGGTCAGGCCCTGCGCTTGTGCCCGCACGCGATCGTCGTGCCGCCGCGGATGTCGGCCTATGCCGAGGCGAGCAAGGCGGTTTTCGCGGTCTTCGGTGACACCACCCCGGTGGTGGAGGGGATCTCGATCGACGAGGCGTTCCTCGACGTCAGCGGGTTACGCCGGATCAGCGGCGAACCGATCGACATCGGCCACCGGCTCCGCGCACAGGTGGCAGAGCGCGTAGGCCTGCCCATCTCCGTGGGTATCGCCCGCAACAAATTCCTCGCCAAGGTCGCCTCCGCCGTCGCCAAACCCGACGGGTTACGCCTCGTCGAACCCGGCAAGGAACTCGACTTCCTGCACCCACTGCCGGTGGAGCGATTATGGGGCGTCGGCAAGGTCACCTCGGCGACCTTGCACGCCAACGGCATCACCCGCATCGGCCAGCTCGCCGAACTCGGCGAACCCCACCTGCGCGCGATCCTCGGTCCCGCCGCGGCCCGTCACCTGTTCGCGCTGTCGTGGGCTCGCGACCCGCGCCACGTGGAAACCGGCAAACGGCGGCGCTCGATCGGAGCCCAACGCGCTCTCGGGCGACGCCCACGCGAGCCAGAGGAGATCGCCGCCTATCTCGACGGCCTCACCGACCGGCTCGGCCGCCGCCTGCGCGCCGCCGACCGCGTGTGCCGAACAGTGGTGCTGCGCTTACGTTTCGACGATTTCACCCGAGCCACCCGCTCCCACACCCTCGTCGAAGCCACCGACACCTCCGCCACGATCCGCCACGCCGCCCGCCTACTCCTGCACACCGCCCAACCACTCATCACCGAACGCGGCATCACCCTGATCGGCCTGTCGCTGACCAACCTCGACGACGCCGACACCATGCAACTCACCCTGCCCCTGGAGGCACGCGCCGAGAACACTCTCGACGCCACTCTCGACGACTTACGCCGCCGTTTCGGCTCCACCGCCGTCACCCGAGCCGCCCTCCTGCGCAGCGGCGAAGGGATCTCGGTCCCGCTACTGCCCGACTGACCCCGCCGAGCTCCTCCACGCCGACCACTGCGGATCCACCATGCGAGCCGACGTGGAATAATCGCCGAATGCCTTACGCCGTCATCGGCTTTCTGACTCTCGCCCTGTGGGTGTATTGCCTGGTCGACATCATTACCAGCCCCGACGCGGGCATCCGGCACCTACCGAAAATGGGATGGATCATCGTCGTCGTCCTGATCCCTACGATCGGCGCGCTGCTGTGGTTGTTCGCGGGTAGGCCCGTCGGCGAGTCACGACCTGCTTCGAATACCCGGTTCGGTGAATACGATCGTCCCGGCCGCCGGGTCGCGTCGAATCCCGACGACGACGAGGCCTTCCTCCGCGGCCTGCGCGAACGCGCCGAACAGCAGCGTCGAGAGGCCCGCAGGCAACAGGAAGAACGCGACCAGGACCCGGCCTGATCACCCGAAAGGTGCTGGGCCGGTCGCGCATCTACGTGCGCTGGTCGTGCTTGGCGGGCCGGAACAGGGATCGCGTCCCGAACAGCGAACTGTCGAACCGCTTGCCCGCGTCCGGTTCCCGGTGATAGCGCTCGATACGCAACACCTCGTTGCGGGACCCGAAGATGAACGGCACCCGCTGATGCACCTGGGCCGGGGGGACCTCCATCATGCGTTCGTGCCCGGTGGTCGCCGCCCCACCCGCCTGCTCGACGATGAACGCGATCGGATTCGCCCTGTATAACAGCGAGACCCGGCCCGGCAGCGCGGGATTGCGGGTATCTCGCGGGTACAGATACAGCCCACCCCTGGTCAGGATGTGGAACGTATCGGCCACCAGCGACGCCACCCACCGCATATTGAAATCGCGCCCGCGCGGCCCCTCCACTCCCTCCAGACATTCGAGCACGTACCGGCGCACCGGCCGCTCCCAGAACCGCTCATTGGCGGCATTGATCGCGAATCCCGAAGTGTCCTGCGGGATACGCATCTGCGGGTGGGTCAACACGAACGCCCCGATCTCCCGATCGAGGGTGAACCCGTCGACCCCACTGCCGGTGGTGAGCACCAGCATGGTCGCGGGCCCGTACAGCGTGAAACCCGCACACACCTGCTCCACACCCGGTTGCAGGAAGTCGGATTCGGCGGGTTCCGCGTCGCCGGCGACAACCTCTTCGGGCGCCCGCAGAATGCTGAAGATCGAACCGACAGGCAGGTTCACGTCGATGTTGCTCGACCCGTCCAGCGCGTCATAGGCCAGGAGATACTTGCCCCGCCGCTGAGCAGCGGGCAACACCGTCGCGTGCTGCTCGGACAACAACCCCGACAAATGCCCGGACCACTGCGTCTGCCCCACCATGATCTCATCGGTCAGCACATCGAGCCGCCCACTCACCGACGACTCGTCGTCGACCCCCGACCCGATGATCGCCCCACGCGTCACCTGATTGGCAATGATCTTCGCCGCCGTGGCCACCACATTCACCAGCGCGGAGAACTCCCCCGACGAACCGGGATGCCGATGTTCTTCCTCGATCGTGTAGCGAGTAAGCGTTTTCAGTCCATTCGGCATCCGGCAACAACCCCTATGAAATCCGGTGTGTCCCTTGCCCTTTCCAGAATGGCTCACAACACGCTCACAATCAATGTGAACCCGCCCGGCAACACGGGCTGCACCTCGATTGGTCGTCATGCTTGACCTTGCCCCTGGGGGCAGCGTTTACATTCGCTGTATGAGGATCGGAGAGCTTGCGCGGCTGGCTCAGCTCAGCCCCAAGGCCATCAGACGGTACGAGGCTTTGGGGCTGGTCGCGCCGGAACGTCACCCCAACGGCTTCCGCGAATACGACGACCACACCGTCCGGCTGGTGCAGGAAATCCGATCCCTGAATCGTCTGGGAATCCCGGTGGAGGAGACCCGTCCGTTCCTGGACTGCCTGGCGACAGGCAGCGAACACGTGGACGACTGCCCCGCCTCACTGGCCGAATACCAGCGGAACATCGACGCATTGAACGCAGAAATCGAAGCACTCACCGCCCGCAGAGACGCCCTCGCTGATCGACTCCGCGACGCCGCGCATCGCCACAGCACCAACCGAAGGCTCCCGTGGCCGGAGGCGGTCTTTGCGCGGCAGCCCCTGTCGGGCCGCGACCGCCCCACCGAACTGAAGGAATCATGATGACCCAGAGTTCCGCGATCGCAGGCACCGTTGCGGTGACCGATGAATCATTCGACCGCGACGTCCTCACCCACCCCGGCCTCGTCCTCGTGGACGTCTGGGCCACATGGTGCCCTTCGTGCAAAATGATCGCCCCCGTGCTGGCCGAAGTCGCCCGCGAACGTGCGGACACCCTCGCCGTTCGCACCCTCAACGCCGACGAGAACCCGCTCACCGCCCGCGATTACCAAGTGATGGCTGCCCCGACGCTGCTGCTCTTCCGCGACGGCCAACTCCTGCGCACTCTCGTCGGTGCCCGCTCCAAGGCGAAGCTCCTCGCCGAGCTGGACGACGCAGCGAGCCACTGATCCCGGTAGACGGGTGTCAGCACCGTCGGTACGGTCGTCGCCAGGGGCGCGGTCGCTTGGGGTGATGGGTATGGGCGCAGGCGGAACAATGCGGTGTTCATCCACCTCACCTCCGCCGCCGAATGGCAACAGATCACCGGTGAACCGGCACCACCCACCCCGATAACCGCCCAGGCCTACGCCGCCAACGGCCTGCCCTGGTTCGACAACTACGCCGCCGACTCCGACGACCTGCCACCTTCGTCCCAACTCGCCGACGTGCAACCGACAGGCAACTGGCTCGCCGACGAACAACCGAATCCGCCCATCGGATACGGCCTTCCGACGATTCCGCTGGGCGACAACGCCGTCGGAGACGGCAACTGGTAGCTCCCGAAAGCCTGCGGCGGAGGTTCTTGCGCCGCAGGCCAACTGCCGGATCCGGCGAACCCGCCACGGTGGCGCCATTCTCGGACGTACGATCCGAGCGTGGCCGAATCCAAAGGTTCCACCCCGCTGCGTGTGCTGGTCTACAGCAACGATGCCGATACCCGTCAACAGGTGATCCTGGCGCTGGGCCGTAGGCCGCGTGCCGATCTACCCGAGCTCGATTTCTTCGAGGTCGCCACCGCGCCGGTGGTCATCGAGCAGATGGATGCCGGTGGGATCGATCTGGCCATCCTCGACGGTGAATCCGCCCCGACCGGTGGCCTCGGTATCGCCAAGCAGCTCAAGGACGAGATCGATCAGTGCCCGCCGGTGGTCGTGCTCACCGGTCGGCCCGATGACGCCTGGCTGGCCAACTGGTCGCGTGCCGAGGCCGCCGTCTCGCACCCGATCGACCCTATGCAGCTCACCAACGCGGTCGCCGGGGTCCTGCTCGCCCGCTGACGGGAGCGTCCGGGCATCGTCCCGAACCGTCGGATAGTCCGCTTCGCACCTTTCTGTCTATCACCACTGGTAATGCCAGTGGTTCGCTGCCGCATGCCCGTTGGCGATTACCCCCGTATCGCTCATGAATCGCGGTACCGATATCGATCAAACCCCGCCCCGGAAACGTGCGGCGGAGCTCCGAAACGGCGGTAGTCTGTGCTCTAGCTCACACGAGCACGGGCTCTTGTATAACGCTCCGCCATCGCTGCACAGCCTTGCGCGAGCCCCCGTTCGGCGGACAACGTTGTCGGCCCCGTCTCGCCGAAAGCTGCCGTCCGCGGCCGGGCCACACGGCTCGGCCTGCTCCAGCGAGGAGGGGAAGTGCAGTCGTGAATATCGAGGTGCCCGCACTCGTACTCGGCGCCATCGCCGCGGCGTTCGCGGTGTTCTCCGTCATCATGGCGTCGCTGATCGGCCCGAAACGCTACAACCGGGCCAAGCTCGAACCCTATGAATGCGGCATCGAGCCGACCCCGCACGCCATCGCCGGTGGCCCGGGAAATGCAGCGGGACAGCGCTTTCCGGTGAAGTACTACCTCACGGCGATGCTGTTCATCATCTTCGACATCGAGATCGTGTTCCTCTACCCGTGGGCAGTGCATTTCGACACGCTCGGGCTGTTCGGTCTCGCCGCGATGGCGCTGTTCATCGTCAATGTGTCTGTCGCCTACGCCTACGAGTGGCGTCGCGGCGGCCTCAGCTGGGAATGAGTGGGAAATAATGGGTCTCGAAGAGAAACTGCCCAGCGGGTTCCTGCTGAGCACGGTCGAGGATTTCGCCGGCTACCTGCGTAAGGGCTCGGTCTGGCCCGCGACGTTCGGGTTGGCGTGCTGCGCGATCGAGATGATGGCCACCGGCGCCGGACGATTCGACATCGCCCGCTTCGGCATGGAAGCGTTCCGCGCCTCCCCACGTCAGGCCGATCTGATGATCGTGGCGGGCCGGGTGAGCCAGAAGATGGCGCCGGTGCTGCGTCAGGTCTACGACCAGATGACCGAGCCGAAATGGGTGCTGGCCATGGGGGTCTGCGCGTCCTCGGGTGGCATGTTCAACAACTACGCCATCGTGCAGGGCGTCGACCACATCGTCCCGGTCGACATCTACCTGCCCGGCTGCCCGCCGCGCCCGGAGATGCTGCTCAACGCGATCCTGGCGCTGCACGCGAAAATCGCCGAGATGCCGATGGGCGTCAACCGCGAGGAAGCGATCCGCGCCGCCGAAACGGCCGCGCTGGCCAGCACGCCGACCATCCGGATGGAGGGGCTGCTGCGATGACCTTCGACTCCCCCGACAACACCGACAGCCCTGCGGGACAAGAGATTCCGGAGGAATCGCCCGTACAGCCGCAATCGAAACCGCCCGAGGACGAGGTGATCGGCACGCGGCGCGGTATGTTCGGCGTCAGCGGCACCGGCGACACCTCCGGCTACGGCGGCCTGGTCACCCCGGTCGCCCTGCCCGCGGGCACCCCGCCCCCGTATGGCGGCTGGTTCGACTCGTTCGTCGGTACGTTGCGTGCCGCACTCGTCGGACGTGTCATCGCCTTCGACACCGTGATCGAGAAGGTCGTGGTGTTCCGCGACGAACTCACCCTGCACGTGAAGCGCGAACATCTCGTCGCCGTCGCGAGCGCGCTGCGCGACGACAGCTCCCTGCGATTCGAACTGTGCCTCGGCGTCAACGGCGTGCACTATCCCGACGACGAAGGCCGCGAACTACACGCCGTCTACCACTTGACGTCGATCACCCACGGCCGCCGCGTACGGCTGGAAGTGTCCGCGCCCGATGCCGATCCGCACATTCCGTCGCTGTTCTCGGTGTATCCGACAACCGACTGGCACGAACGCGAAACCTACGACTTCTTCGGCATCCTCTTCGACGGGCACCCCTCCCTGACCCGCATCACCATGCCCGACGACTGGCGCGGCCATCCGCAGCGCAAGGACTACCCGCTCGGCGGGATCCCGGTGGAGTACAAGGGCGCGCGCATACCGCCGCCCGACGAGCGGAGGAGCTACAGCTGATGACCGACACCGACTTCCGCCGCGACGAACCACCGGTTGTGACTGTCGCAGGCCAGGACTGGGACCAGGTCAGCGAAGTGATCGACGGCGGCGCCGAAGAACGCATCGTGGTGAACATGGGCCCACAGCACCCCTCCACGCACGGGGTGTTGCGCCTGATCCTCGAGATCGAAGGCGAGACCGTCACCGAGGCCCGCTGCGGCATCGGCTACCTGCACACCGGCATCGAGAAGAACCTGGAATTCCGCAACTGGACCCAGGGTGTCACCTTCGTGACCCGGATGGATTACCTGTCCCCGTTCTTCAACGAGACCGCCTACTGCCTCGGCGTGGAGAAACTCCTCGACATCACCGAGCAGATCCCCGAACGCGCCACCGTGGTGCGAGTGCTGCTGATGGAGCTCAACCGGATCTCCTCGCACCTGGTGGCTCTCGCAACCGGCGCCATGGAGCTGGGCGCGCTCACCCCGATGCTGTTCGGTTTCCGTGAACGCGAACTCATCCTCGACGTCTTCGAAACCATCACCGGCCTGCGGATGAACCACGCCTACATCCGCCCCGGCGGCCTGGCCCAGGATCTCCCCGACGACGGCGTCACCAAAGTCCGTGAACTGCTCGACCTCCTGCCCGGCCGGCTCCGCGATATGGAGCACCTGCTCAGCGCCAACCCGATCTGGAAGAAACGCACCCAGGACATCGGCTACCTCGACCTCACCGGCTGCATGGCACTCGGCATCACCGGCCCTGTCCTGCGCGCCACCGGCCTGCCGCACGATCTGCGCAAATCAGACCCGTACTGCGGCTACGAGAACTACGAATTCGACATCCCGACCACTACCGGCTGTGACTGCTACGGCCGCTACATCATCCGGGTCGCCGAGATGGCCGAGTCGATCAAGATCGTCGAACAGTGCCTGGACAAGCTGCGGCCGGGACCGGTGATGATCGACGACAAGAAGATCGCCTGGCCCGCCGACCTGGAACTGGGCCCCGACGGTCTCGGCAACTCGAACAAGCACATCGGCAAGATCATGGGCACCTCCATGGAATCGCTGATCCACCACTTCAAGCTCGTCACCGAGGGCATCAGAGTGCCTGCGGGACAGGTGTATTCGGCGGTGGAGTCCCCGCGCGGGGAACTGGGTGTGCACATGGTCAGCGACGGCAGCACCCAGCCGTATCGGGTGCACTACCGCGACCCCTCGTTCACCAACCTGCAAGCGGTGGCGGCGATGTGCGAGGGCGGCATGGTCGCCGACGTCATCGCCTCGGTCGCCAGCATCGACCCCGTCATGGGCGGAGTGGACAGATGAGCATTGAACACCGTCCGGGCACTGACCTCTCATTGTGCGGAGTAGACCGATGACTACAGAACAGCCTTCCAGCACACCGATTCTCCTGAAGCTCAGCACGCGCCCGGAACCGTATCCACCGCACGTGCGCGAACGCCTCGAACTGGACGCGAAGGAGATCATCACCCGCTACCCACACCCCCGTTCCGCGCTGCTCCCGCTGCTGCACCTGGTGCAAGCCGAGGAAGGCTGCGTGACCGGCACCGGCATCGACTTCTGCGCCGATCACCTGAACCTCACCGGCGCCGAGGTGACCGCGGTCGCCACCTTCTATTCGATGTACCGGCGCACCCCCACCGGCGACTACCACGTCGGCGTGTGCACGAACACGCTCTGCGCCATCCTCGGCGGTGACGCCATCTACGAAGCACTGCAACAACATCTGGAAATCGGACACGGCCAGACAACCCCCGACGGCGCCATCACCCTCGAACACATCGAATGCAACGCCGCCTGCGATTACGCGCCGGTCATGATGGTGAACTGGGAATTCTTCGACAACCAGACTCCAGAATCGGCGCTCGCCATCGCCGATGCCCTGCGAGCGGGTCACCAGGTCCGTCCCACCCGCGGCGCACCACTGTGCACGTTCCGTGAAACCGCCCGCATCCTCGCCGGATTCCCCGACGAGCGCCCCGGCGTGCTCGAAGGAGCACCGGGCGCACCCACCTTGGCGGGGCTCGAAATCGCCGCAGAAGATGACTCGGCAGGGGGATCGCGATGACGACGCTCACCCCGGTACTCAGTGAACACTGGGCCACCCCGCGGTCCTGGACCCTCGAAAGCTACCGCGCGACCGGCGGCTACGACGGCCTCCGCGCCGCCTTGCGGAAGGCGCCCGACGAGGTGATCCAAACCGTCAAGGACGCGGGTCTGCGCGGTCGCGGCGGCGCGGGCTTTCCCACCGGCATGAAGTGGTCGTTCATCCCGCAGGGCCCCGGCCCCGACGGCACGACGAAACCGCACTACCTCGTCGTCAACGCCGACGAATCCGAACCCGGCACCTGCAAAGACATCCCGTTGATGCTGGCCACACCGCACACCCTCATCGAAGGCATCGTGATCGCCGCGTATGCGATCCGGGCCGCGACCGCGTTCATCTACGTCCGCGGCGAAGTGGTGCCGGTGCTGCGCAGACTCCAAGCCGCTGTCGCCGAGGCCTATTCGGCGGGACTGCTCGGCCACGACATCCTCGGCTCGGGATTCGATCTGGAGCTGATCGTGCACGCCGGCGCGGGCGCCTACATCTGCGGTGAGGAAACCGCCCTGCTCGACTCCCTCGAAGGCAGGCGCGGACAGCCCCGACTGCGCCCACCGTTCCCCGCGGTCGCGGGCCTGTACGCATGCCCGACAGTGGTCAACAATGTGGAATCCATTGCCAGCGTGCCCTCGATCCTGCGCCACGGCACCGAATGGTTCCGTTCGATGGGCAGCGAGAAGTCACCCGGTTTCACGCTGTACTCCCTGTCGGGACACGTCGCCCGCCCCGGCCAGTACGAGGCCCCGCTCGGCATCACCTTGCGCGAGCTGCTCGACTACGCGGGCGGTGTGCGGGCCGGGCACACCCTGAAGTTCTGGACCCCCGGCGGTTCCTCGACACCGATGTTCACCGACGAACACCTCGATGTCGCCCTCGACTACGAAGGTGTCGCCGCCGCCGGATCCATGTTGGGCACCAAGGCCTTACAGATCTTCGACGACACCACGTGCGTGGTGCGCGCGGTCCTGCGCTGGACCGAGTTCTACGCCCACGAATCGTGCGGCAAATGCACACCGTGCCGTGAGGGCACCTACTGGCTCGTGCAATTGCTGCGCCGGCTCGAAGCGGGCCATGGCACCGAAGCCGACCTGGACAAGCTCGCCGACATCGCCGACAACATCAACGGCAAATCGTTCTGCGCGCTCGGTGACGGCGCGGCCAGCCCGATCTTCTCCTCGCTGAAGTACTTCCGCGACGAATACCTCGCGCATCAGCGACTCGGCGGCTGCCCGTTCGATCCGGCCGCCTCGACCGTGTGGGCACCAGCGAAAGAGGACCGATGACAGCCATCGCGCCAGGTAGCAGTAGCGGGGTAGTGCCCACCGACATGGTGAGTGTCACCATCGACGACACCACCATCGAGGTGCCCGCCGGAACCCTGCTGATCCGCGCCGCCGAACTGATCGGCGTGCAGATCCCCCGCTTCTGCGACCATCCCTTGCTCGACCCGGTCGGCGCCTGCCGACAGTGCCTCGTCGAGGTGGAAGGGCAGCGAAAGCCGGTCGCCTCCTGCACGATCCCCGTCACCGACGGCATGATCGTGCGAACCCAGATCAGCTCCCCGGTCGCCGAGAAGGCCCAGCGCGGGGTGATGGAGTTGCTGCTCATCAACCATCCGCTGGATTGCCCGGTGTGTGACAAGGGCGGTGAGTGTCCGCTGCAGAACCAGGCGATGTCCACCGGCAGCGCCGAATCCCGCTTCGACGGGGAGAAGCGGACGTACCCGAAGCCGATCCCGCTGTCCACGGCGGTGCTGCTGGACCGGGAGCGGTGCGTGTTGTGCGCACGCTGCACCCGGTTCTCCCAGCAGGTCGCCGGTGACCCGTTCATCGAACTGATGGATCGTGGTGCGCTGCAACAGGTCGGCATCGCCCAGGCCGAGCCCCTCGACTCCTATTTCTCCGGCAACACCGTGCAGATCTGCCCCGTGGGCGCGCTCACCGGCACTTCCTACCGTTTCCGGGCCCGCCCGTTCGACCTGGTCTCCACACCGAGTGTCTGTGAGCACTGCGCCTCCGGGTGCGCGCAACGCACCGACCATCGCCGTGGAAAAGTGTTGCGCCGCTTGGCCGGTGACGATCCGCAGGTCAACGAGGAATGGAACTGCGACAAAGGCCGCTGGGCCTTCGCCTACGCCACCGAACGCGACCGCCTCACCACACCGATGGTGCGCGGCTGGGACGGCGTCCTCGCCCCCGCCTCCTGGCCCGAAGCACTCACCGCCGCCGCCGCGGGCCTGAGCGCCGCGATCGGCAATGCCGGAGTTCTCGTCGGCGGACGAGTCACCGAGGAAGAGGCCTACGCGTACAGCAAATTCGCGCGAATGGTCCTCGCTACCAACGACATCGACTTCCGCAGCCGGGTGCACTCGGAAGAGGAGGAACGATTCCTCGCCGCCCGCATCGCCGGACGCGGTGTCCAGGTCGACTTCGCCGCACTCGACAGAGCCCCCGTCGTGCTGCTGGTCGGGTTCGAACCGGAAGAAGAATCGCCCATCGTCTACCTGCGGCTGCGCAAGGCCGCACGGACACGCGGGCAGCGGGTGATTTCGCTGGCGCCGTTCGCCTCCCGTGGCCTCGAACGCATGTCCGGCGCGCTCATCCAAACCCCGCCCTGCGGCGAAGCCGATCTCATCACCTCGATCATGGCCGAAACTTCCGCCGATGCCACCGAACTCATGGCGATGCTGAATACGCCGGGTGCCATTGTCATGGCGGGCGAACGTCTCGCGGGCAGCCCCGGCGCGCTGTCGGCGGTGACCCGCCTGGCCGATGTCACCGGTGCCGCGCTGGCCTGGGTGCCGCGTCGTGCCGGCGAACGTGGCGCGCTGGAAGCGGGCGCGCTGCCCGGCCTGTTGCCCGGCGGCAGGCCCGTGGTGGATCCCGCTGCGCGCCAACAGGTTCGACATCGGTGGCAGTCCGGAGAACTCCCGGTCACGCTGGGGCGCGACGCCACCGCGATCCTGTCGAGCGCGGCCCAGCTGGGTGCGCTGGTCATCGGTGGTGTCGACCCGGCCGATATGCCGGACCCGGCGGCCGCACTGGCCGCCATCGACGCGGCCCGGTTCGTCGTCAGCCTCGAAATGCGGCACAGCGCCGTCACCGAACGCGCCGACGTCGTCTTCCCGGTGGCGACCGCGATGGAGAAGTCGGGCACCTTCCGCACCTGGGAAGGCCGACCGCGCCCCTTCACCGCGGCCTCGCTCGACACCACCCGCCGCGTCGCCGCCCCGCTGTCGGACCTGCGGGTATTGCAATCGCTGGCCGCACAGATGGGCGTCCCGATCAACCTGCCCGATACTGCCGCCGCCCGCGCCGAACTCGACTCGCTCGGTCCCTGGAACGGCACCCCCCTCCCGGCACCGGAACTGACCAGCCAGACCCGTCCCGTGCCCGGCCCCGGAACGGCGGTGCTCGCGGGGTGGCGAATGCTGCTCGACGCAGGTCGCATGCAGGACGGTGAACCCAACCTCGCCGGCGTCGCGCGCCCGCCGGTCGCCCGCCTGTCGGCCGCGACCGCCGCCGAGATCGAAGCCGACGATGCTGATCACGTCATCGTCTCCACCGATCGCGGCGAGATCTCGGTGCCGCTGATGATCACGGACCTGCCCGACCGGGTGGTGTGGCTGCCGCTGCACTCGCCCGGCTCGACGGTCGCCGCCGAACTCGGTGTGACACCCGGCGCCGTGGTGCGCCTGCGTCGCGCCGACGACAGGATGAAGGAACACCGTCATGAGTGATCGAGTGCTACTCCTCGCGGCCGACGCCGGACCTGTCTTCGGCACCGACCCGCTGTGGCTGGTGGTGGTCAAGGCGCTCGGCGTGTTCGTCTACCTGATGCTGGTGCCGTTGATCGCGGTGTACGCCGAGCGCAAAGTCGTCGCGTGGATGCAGATGCGGGTCGGTCCCAACCGGATCGGGCCCGGCGGCATGCTCCAGTCCGTCGCCGACGGTGTGAAGATGGCGCTCAAGGAAGACATCATCCCGGCCATCGTGGACAAGCCGATCTTCGTGCTCGCCCCGATCATCTCGGTGATCCCGGCGTTCATGGCGTTCGCGGTGATCCCGATGGGCCCGGAGGTGTCGATCTTCGGGACGCGAACCGCGTTGCAGCTCACCGACATGCCCGTCGCCGTGCTCTACATCCTCGCCATCACCTCCATCGGCGTGTACGGCATCGTGCTGGCCGGCTGGTCGTCGGGCTCGACGTATCCGCTGCTCGGCGGCCTGCGATCGACGGCGCAGGTGATCTCCTACGAGATCGCGATGGCACTGACCTTCGCCACGGTGTTCCTGCTGTCGGGCACCATGGCGACCTCCGAGATCGTCGGCGCGCAGGAGGGCACCTGGTACGTCTTCCTGCTGCTGCCCTCGTTCCTCATCTACTGCGTGTCCATGGTCGGCGAAACCAACCGGGCGCCTTTCGACCTGCCCGAAGCCGAAGGTGAACTCGTCGGCGGGTTCCACACCGAGTACTCGTCGCTGAAGTTCGCGATGTTCATGCTCGCCGAATACGTGAACATGGCAACGGTGTCGGCGCTTGCGACCACGCTGTTCCTCGGCGGCTGGCGCGCACCGTTCCCGATCAGCCTGTGGGAGGGCGCCAACTCCGGATGGTGGCCGCTGCTGTGGTTCACCCTCAAGGTGTGGACGTTCCTGTTCGTGTTCGTCTGGCTGCGCGGCACCCTGCCCCGGCTGCGCTACGACCAGTTCATGAACCTCGGCTGGAAACTGCTCATCCCCACCTCACTGGTGTGGGTGATGGTCGTGGCCGCCGCACGGGTACTCGATCTCGAAGGCCTCCCCGGACAGAACCTGATCCTGGTCGGAGTGGGTCTGGTGATCACCGCCGCGATGATCGCGATGTTCCTGCGCGCGGGCCGCAGCAAGGGTCTACCGCCGCTGCCGCCACAGGAGCCCTCGACCTCGTCGGTGTTCCTCGGATTCCCGGTCCCGCCGATGCCACCACGGCCCGCGAACGACGAGCCCCAGATCGGCTTGTTCGAACCGCTCGCCGGTTTCGCGGTCACCGCGGCCACGATGTTCAAGAAGCCCAACACCGAGTCCTACCCCGAGGAGAAGGTACCGACCGCGCCGCGGTATCACGGCCGCCACCAGCTCAACCGCTACGAGGACGGACTCGAGAAGTGCATCGGCTGCGAGCTGTGCGCGTGGGCGTGCCCGGCCGACGCGATCTTCGTCGAAGGTGCCGACAACACCGAGGACGAACGCTTCTCCCCCGGTGAGCGGTACGGACGGGTCTACCAGATCAACTACCTGCGCTGCATCGGCTGCGGCCTGTGCATCGAGGCCTGCCCGACGCGCGCACTCACGATGACCAACGAATACGAAATGACCGACGACAACCGCGCCGACCTCATCTACGAGAAGGACCAGCTGCTGGCCCCCCTGCAGCCGGGCATGACTCCGGCGCCACACCCGATGGCACCGGGCACGGACGCGGCCGACTACTACCTGGGCCGGGTCGGTCCCGCACCGTCGGAGCAGGAGGTACTGCGATGAGCACCGCAACTGTGCTGGCCGCCGAGATCGCCGACACCTCCACCGGTGAGGCCGTGCTGTTCTGGGTGCTCGCCCCGATCGCGGTGCTCGGCGCACTGGGCATGGTAACCGCGGCCAAGGCCGTGCATTCGGCAATGTGCCTGGCCGCCACCATGATCGCGCTCGCCGTGTTCTACATCGCGCAGGGCGCGCTGTTCCTCGGCGTCGTGCAGATCGTGGTGTACACGGGCGCGGTGATGATGCTGTTCCTGTTCGTGCTGATGCTCGTCGGCGTCGACTCCGCGGAATCGCTGCGGGAGACGTTGCGCGGTCAGCGCATCGCCGCGGCGATCGTCGGGGTCGGATTCGGGATGCTGTTCATCGGCGGCATCGGCGCGGCTCTGCGCGACAGCGGCACCAGCTTCCCCGGCCGCGGTTTCGGCGACCGTGACGTGATCGCCGAACTCGCCGAGTTGATCTTCCTGCGCTACGTGTGGGCCTTCGAACTCACCGGCGCGCTCCTGATCACGGCCACCATCGGTGCGATGGTGCTGGCCCACCGCGAGCAGTTCACCCCCAAACGCGGGCAGCGCGAAATGTCGCGCGACCGCTTCCGCACCGCGGGCGAACGGGCGACTCCGCTGCCGACACCGGGTGTCTACGCACGCCACAACGCTGTCGACAGCCCCGCCCAACTCCCCGACGGCTCCTTCGCCGAACTCTCGGTGAGCACGATCCTGCGTCATCGCCGCACCCGAGCCCACACCGAAGCCGCCGTGGCCTCGGTCGGCACGCTGCGTGAGGACGAGATCAGCGACGACAACCCGACGGCCGACGAGGAAGGCAAGCGGTGAACCCCCAGAACTACCTGTTCCTGTCTGCGCTGCTGTTCACCATCGGCGCCGCGGGAGTGTTGTTGCGCCGCAACGCGATCGTGGTGTTCATGTGCGTGGAGCTGATGCTCAACGCGGTGAATCTGGCGTTCGTCACCTTCGCCCGGTTGCACGACAACCTCGACGGTCAGGTGATCGCGTTCTTCACCATGGTGGTCGCCGCCGCCGAGGTCGTCGTCGGCCTGGCCATCATCATGACGATCTTCCGTGCCCGCCGGTCGACCTCGGTCGACGACGCCAACCTGCTGAAGTTCTGACATGGGTACCGCGATGCTGTGGCTGCTGCCCGCCCTCCCGCTCGCAGGCGCGATCGTCCTGCTCCTGTTCGGCCACCGCACCGACCGATGGGGCCCCTATCTGGGGACCGCGGCCGCAGTGGCCTCGTTCGTCGTCGCCCTTGTGGCGTTCTTCGGCATGCTCGCCCGCCCCGATGCCGACCGCGCCGTGCACAAGGAACTGTTCAACTGGGTGCCCGTCGGTGATCTCCAAGTCGGATTCAGCTTGCAGCTGGACCAGCTCTCGATCTGCTTCGCGCTGCTCATCACCGGTGTCGGGTCGCTGATCCACCTCTACTCGCTGGGCTACATGAGCCACGACCCCGCCAAGCGCCGGTTCTTCGGCTATCTCAACCTGTTCCTGGCCGCCATGCTGGTGCTGGTACTCGCCGACAACTTCCTCGTGCTGTATCTGGGCTGGGAAGGTGTGGGCCTTGCGTCCTATCTGCTGATCGGGTTCTGGTACGAAAAGCCTTCGGCCGCAACGGCAGCCAAGAAGGCGTTCGTGGTGAACCGGGTCGGCGACATGGGCCTGGCTATCGCCATGATGGTCATGTTCGCGACATTCGGTTCCTTCGACTTCCGGACCGTGTTCGCGGCGAGCCCCGGCGCGAGCGAAGGCACCCTCACCGCGATCGGACTGCTGCTGTTGCTGGCTGCCTGCGGTAAATCCGCGCAGGTGCCGCTGCAGTCGTGGCTCGGCGACGCGATGGAAGGCCCCACCCCGGTGTCGGCGCTCATCCACGCCGCCACCATGGTCACCGCGGGTGTGTACCTGATCGCCCGCTCCAATCCGATCTACGATCTCGCCCCGAACGCTCGCACCGCGGTGCTGGCCGTCGGCGCGGTGACGTTGCTGTTCGGCGCCATCATCGGCTGCGCCAAGGACGACATCAAGAAGGCACTGGCCGCCTCGACGATGAGCCAGATCGGGTACATGATCCTGGCCGTCGGCCTTGGCCCCGCCGGCTACACGTTCGCGATCATGCACCTGCTCACCCACGGCTTCTTCAAAGCGGGACTGTTCCTCGGTGCCGGGTCGGTAATGCACGCGATGAACGACGAAACCGATATGCGCCGATACGGCGGCCTGCGCACCCTGATGCCGATCACGTTCATCACCTTCGGCCTCGGCTATCTCGCCATCATCGGAGTGCCACCGTTCTCCGGTTTCTTCTCCAAGGACAAGATCATCGAGGCGGCCTTCGATCACGGCGGGTACACCGGGATCCTGCTCGGCGTGGTCACACTCCTCGGTGCCGCACTCACCGCCTTCTACATGACCAGGGTCATGCTGATGACGTTCTTCGGCGAGCGCCGCTGGAAGCCCGACACCCATCCGCACGAGTCACCCACGGTGATGACCGGGCCGATGATCCTGCTCGCGTTCGGATCTGTTTTCGCGGGCGGACTGTTCGTGTGGGGTTCGTCGCTGGTGAACTGGCTCGAACCCGTCGTCGGCTCTCATCACGCGGAACCGGTGATCCCCGCGGCGGTGGTGACCGGGCTGGCACTGACGGCTGTCGCGATCGGCGTGGCCATCGCCTATCGCAAGTACGCCGAAGATCCCATCCCCGAGGTCGCGCCGGAGCCGGTCGGCGTGCTGACCGGAGCCGCGCGGAGCGACCTCTACGGAGACAAGATCAACGAAACCCTGTTCGAGCGCCCTGGTCGCCATCTCACGAGGGCGCTGGTGTTCCTCGACGCGAAGGGCGTCGACGGGATCGTCAATGGGACGGCCGCCACGATAGGTGGGCTGTCGGCGCGAATCCGCAAGGTGCAGACCGGTTTCGTGCGCTCCTACGCCCTGTCCATGTTCACCGGCGCGGCCCTGGTGGCCGCTGCCCTGCTGGCGGTGAGGTTCTGGTGAACTCGTTTCCCTGGCTGACGACACTCTGGCTCGCCCCCACGATCGGGGCGGGTGTGGTGCTCGTCGTGCCCGCCGCTCGCCGCACCGTGGCGCGCGGTATCGCGTTCGCGGTGTCGATCGGTGTGCTCGCGCTCGCCGTCGTCCTGACGGTCCGGTTCCAACCCGGTGGTGAGCAGTACCAGTTCGTCGAATCCCACGAATGGATCCCGGCATTCGGTGTCGGTTACACCCTGGGCCTGGACGGCATCGCCACCGCATTGGTCCTGCTGACGGCGGTGCTTGTGCCCCTGCTGATCCTGGCGGGCTGGAACGACGACACCGTCTCCGGCGACGGCCGCAAGACCACCCACATCTACATGGCGTTGATGCTGCTGGTCGAGGCAATGGTGCTGATCTCGTTCCTCGCCCTCGACATCCTGCTGTTCTACGTGTTCTTCGAAGCGATGCTGATCCCGATGTACTTCCTCATCGGCGGTTTCGGCACCCGCACCACCGACGCCGCGATCCGCGCACAACGTTCACGCGCCGCGGTGAAGTTCTTGCTCTACAACCTGTTCGGTGGGCTGATCATGCTCGCCGCGGTGATCGGGCTGTACGTGCTGACCGCCACGGCAGGCCTCGGTGAGGGATCCGCGGGCACCTTCGATCTGCGTGTCGTGGTCGCCGCGGCCAACAATGGCGAACTCGGGGGCAGCACCGCGGTGCTCAACGCGCTCTTCCTTGGTTTCATGTTCGCCTTCGCGGTGAAAGCGCCACTGTGGCCACTGCATACGTGGCTGCCCGACGCGGCGGTCTCGGCCACCCCGTCCAGCGCGGTGCTCATGATGGCGGTCGTCGACAAGGTCGGCACCTTCGGCATGCTGCGCTACTGCGTGCTGTTGTTCCCGCTGGCCTCGGACACTTTCGCGCCCTTGGTGATCACCCTGGCCGTGATCGGCATCGTCTACGGCGCGCTGCTCGCGATCGGCCAAACCGATGTGATGCGCCTGATCGCCTACACCTCGATCTCGCACTTCGGATTCATCATCCTCGGCATCTTCGCCATGACAAGCCAGTCTCAATCCGGGGCGACGCTGTACATGGTCAACCACGGATTATCCACGGCCGCACTGTTTCTCATCGCCGGGTTCCTCGTCTCCCGGCGTGGAACCAGGATGATTGCCGAGTACGGCGGCGTGCAGAAGGTCGCGCCGGTGCTGGCGGGCACGTTCCTCATCGCAGGCCTGGCCACTCTCTCACTGCCGGGTCTGGCGCCGTTCATCAGCGAATTCCTGGTCCTGGTCGGCACATTCCCGAAGTATCAGGTGGCGGCGGTGATCGCGACAGGTGCTCTGGTGCTGGCCGCGATCTACGTGCTGTGGCTGTATCAGCGGTTGATGACCGGCCCGCTGAAGCAGGGCAACGAGCACCTGCGTGATCTGGTGCCGCGCGAGCTGGCCGTGGTGGTGCCGCTGCTGGTCGCCTTGCTGGTGCTCGGGTTCTACCCGAAACCGATCCTGGATCTGGTGGATCCCGCGGTGGGACACACCCTGTCGACGATCGATAAGCACGATCCCGCTCCGACGGTCCGCGCTCCCGAAGCAGGTGCGGCCACCCCGCCCGCGGGCGGCCACAAATGAGGACGGACTCCGTGACCATCACCGAGCTCGCGGCCATCGCGCCCGCACCGAGCATCGAATACCACCTGCTCGCCCCGATGCTGATCGTGTTCGCGGTCGGTGTGGTCGGTGTGCTCGTCGAAGCGTTCGTGCCACGGCCCTACCGGTATCTGACGCAGTTGGTGCTCGGGTTGGCCGGTGTTGTCGGCGCGTTGGTGGCCGTGGTGCTGCTCGCGGGATCCGAGGGCACGGCGGTGGTGGGTGCGGTGGCCATCGACGGGGTGACGTTGTTCCTGCAGGGCACGATCCTGCTGGTCGCGCTGCTGGGTCTGCTCTTGATCGCCGAGCGCGGCGCGGTGCCGCGGGCGCGCAGCGGGCCGGGCACGTGGAACCGGGCGGCGGCCGCGTTGGATCGAGGGGTCGACGCGTTCACTCCGCAGGCTTCCGCGGTGCCCGGCAGCGCGCACGAACTCGCGGCGGTGCGTTCCGGTGTCTCGACCACCGAGGTGTTCCCGCTGACGATGATCGCGGTCGGTGGTCTGCTGCTGTTTCCCGCGTCGAATGATCTGCTGACGATGTTCGTCGCGCTCGAAGTGCTGTCGCTGCCGCTGTATCTGCTGTGCGGGCTGGCTCGCCGCAGGCGGTTGCTCTCGCAGGAAGCGGCGATGAAGTACTTCCTGCTCGGTGCGTTCTCCTCCGCGTTCTTCCTCTATGGCGTCGCGATGCTCTACGGGCAGACCGGCACGGTGTCCCTGCCGGGAATCGGTGCGGCACTGGACAAGCAGTCCGAGAACGCGACACTGGCCCTGCTCGGGATCGGGATGCTCGCTGTCGGTCTGCTGTTCAAGATCGGTGCCGTCCCGTTCCAGGCCTGGGTGCCCGACGTGTACCAGGGCGCGCCGACACCGATCACCGCCTTCATGGCCGCCGCCACCAAGATCGCCGCTGTCGGTGCGACCATGCGGGTGCTGATGGTGGGAGTGAATGCGCTGAGCTCGGATTGGCGACCGGTCATCGCCGCGGTCGCGGTAGCGACGATGGTCGTCGGTGCGATCATGGCCATCACCCAGACCGATGTGAAGCGCATGCTGGCCTACTCCTCGATCGCCCACGCCGGGTTCCTGCTCGTCGGTATCGTCGCCGCCGACACCGCCGGTGTCGCGGCCGTGCTGTTCTACCTGCTGGCCTACGGCCTCGGCACCGTCGGCGCGTTCGCGGTGGTCAGTCTGGTCCGCGACGCTTCCGGTGACGAAGCGACCGCGCTGTCGCAGTGGGCAGGCCTCGGACGCCGATCCCCGTGGCTCGCTTCGGCATTCGCGCTGTTACTGCTGTCGTTCGCCGGTCTGCCACTCACCAGTGGGTTCGTCAGCAAGTTCGCCGTCTTCGCGGCTGCCTCCGGTGGCGGCTACACCGCACTGGTCATCATCGGCGTCCTCTGCAGCGCTATCGCCGCCTTCTTCTACGTCCGCGTCATCGTCTTGATGTTCTTCACCGACCCCCCGGCCGACGCACCCACCGTGACCGCCCCGTTCGCCACCACCCTGGTCGTGGCCTTCAGTGCGGGCGCCACGGTCCTGCTCGGCATCTTCCCCCAGCCGGTTCTCGATCTCGCCGACCGCTCCGCCCTGTTCATCCGCTGATGCCGCCTACTCCCCGGCCCGACCCCCGCCCACCGACCAGTCACGAACGCCACGCCGGCCAACCGTGGAACGCGTCCTATCTCGACGGCCCAGCACCGTGGGACATCGGCGCCCCGCAACCGGCTGTCGTCCGCCTGGCGGAGGTGGGCGGATTTTCCGGACCTGTCCTCGACGTAGGTTGCGGCACCGGCGACAACGCACTGTTCATCGCCGCCCGTGGCCTGCCGGTGTTCGGCGTCGATGTGGCCGAAACGGCGCTGGCCATCGCCCGGCAAGCAGCCGATGACCGCGACGTCGACGTCGATTTCGCCATGGCCGACGCCCTGCACCTGCAACGCCTGTACCGCCGCTTCGAAACAATCCTCGATTGCGGCCTCTTCCACACCTTCGACGAGGTCGAACGCATCGAATACGTTGCGAGCCTGGCCTCGGTCGCCGACGACGGCGCCACCCTGTATGTGTTGTGCTTCAGCGACATCGGAGCCGACACGGGCCCCCACCCGGTCAGCAAGAAGGCTCTGACCACCCCCTTCGCCGACAGTCCCGCATGGCAGATCACGACCATCGCCCCCGAACACCTCCGAACCCGCTTCCACGATTCCACCCCCGCCTGGCTCGCGACCATTGTGCGCAGGTAGATCCTCCGGGCCTTGACCTGAAGAGAAGTTGAGCTTCTAGCGTCCGTTCCCCAGCGCCCCTCCGCCCCACGACCGCACTACTCACCGACCTCGATCCGCTACCGCCGCAGCGCCTGAGTTCGGTAGCGTGGCCGGGTGCTTCGATCCTGGATACAAACCGCGATGGTAGGACTGTCGATCGGCATCGTCGTGGTCGTTTCCGGGTGTGGGCAGGTGACTTCCGGGAAGGCCGAGCCCGTGGCGCCGAGCCCGGACCTCTGCGACGCGGTCGTGATGTTCGTGCTCGACGTGTCGTTGTCGATGGAGGCAACCGACGTCGCACCGAATCGCCTCGCTGTCGCCAAGCAAGCGATGAAGGAATACGCGCAGGGGCTGGCACCGGGCACGCACCTCGGTCTGGCCACTTTCGCGGGCACCGCATCGGTGCAGGCGACTCCGACAACCAATCGCACCGCGTTCACCACGGCCCTCGACAGCGTGCGACTCGCCGAGCGCACGGCAACCGGCGAAGGCATATTCACCGGGCTGACGGCAATCGACTCCGTCGACAGGGTCGCGCCCATTACGGGACCTCGCCGGATCATCCTGATCTCGGACGGCAAACAAACCATCCCCAAAGACCTCGACGAGCCCCGCGGCGCGTACACCGCTGCCCGCGAGGCGAACACCGTGCACACCCCCGTCTCCGCGATCTCCCTCGGCACCGCAGACGGAGTTGTCGAGATCCCGGACCACACCGGCCGCGCACGAGTCCGGGTTCCCGCCGACCCGGACTCCCTGCGGGAGATCGCCCGCCTTTCCGGCGGCACCTTCCACAGCGCGGCGACGCTGCCCCAACTCACCTCCGCTCTCACCGACCTGAGCTGCCGCACCTGAAACCTCGAGGACCGAGGCGATCACCTCGATACACCACGCAGGTGGACCTGACCCCGGGCTACCGCGGGAACCCGGCAGAAGGTGGTATGTATGAAGACTCGCAGCACACCATCCCGGGCATGATCACCAGAGAGGTCGGGTACGAGATGGCTTCGAGGAACCATCTCAATTTCTCGCCGACAGCTTCGCGGCGAGGCTTCCTGTTCGGCGCGGTGGGCGCGCTCGCGCTGGGTGCCACGGGGTTCGCGCAGGCCGACACCACCCCCTTCCCACCCGCACCGTTGCCATTGCCTCCGCTGCCGCCGCCCTCCTACACCCCGCTCAACTATCATTCGCCGCCGCTGGAGCCGTTCGTCGACGCGCTGCCGATTCCCGAAATCCGGCCCGCCGCAGGCGAACTGGTCTCGATGTCGGGCATGCACCGATACCACCGCGACCTGCCCGAAACCCGCACGTGGGGCTATTCGCAGCCGGTACTGGGTCCGATCCTGGAAGGACACCGGGACCGACCGGCGCACATCACCTTCCGCAACGACCTCGGTAGCCACGTGCTCGGCCCACACGTCGACGTCACGATGCACGCCACCACCGAACTCGACCGCACCGACCCGCGCTCGACGGTGCATCTGCACGGAGGTGTCAACGCCCCGGACTCCGATGGGCACCCGATGATCTCGTGGCGCAACGGCGGTAGCCAGCGCAACGTCTACAGCAACCGGCAGGAAGCCGCCACGCTGTGGTATCACGACCACGCGATGGGCATAACCCGGCTCAATGTCCAGGCCGGCTTGGCTGGGCTGTACTACCTGCGCGACGAGTACGACACCGGGGCCGCCGACAACCCGCTGGGATTGCCGACCGGTGAGTTCGAGATCCCGCTGATCGTGCAGGACCGCACCTTCAACCCCGACGGCAGCCTGCAGCCGATGGTCGGTACGTATATCCAGCAGGGCTACAACCAGTCCGGCCAGTTCGGGGACGTGGCCTGTGTCAACGGGGTGGCGTGGCCGAACTTCGATGTGCGCCGCACCCTTTACCGCTTCCGGCTGCTGAACGGATCCAATTCGCGCACCTACAGCTTCGGGCTGAGCAACGGGATGCCGTTCTGGGTGATCGGTAACGACCTCGGACTGCTCGACGCCCCCGTGCCGACTGCGCTGGTTCGGTTGGGTCCGGGCGAACGCGCCGACATCCTCGTTGATTTCAGCGACCTACGCGACGGTGAGCAGTTCGAGTTGATCAACACCGAACTCAACGACTTCGGCAACACCGTGTTCATGGTCCCGGAATTGCGGCCCATCATGCGGTTCACGGTCGGCGGCGAGGGCCCGCCCGGTCGGGTGCCCGCCGTGTTGCGCGGCGGACCCGGCCTGCCCGATCCCCTTCCGCCACTGGGTGATCCAACCCGCACACGCACAATGACGCTGATGGGTCTGAACGACTCCGACCGCGCGGCCGCGACCTTCCCGACGATGATGGCGATCAACAATCTGCGGTTCCTCACCGACGACATCGAAGTGGCGGAGGCGGGAACTGTCGAGCGTTGGGACATCGTCAATGTGACCCCGTTCGACCACCCCGTTCACGTGCACCTGGCCAGGCAGCGGATCGGCTCCCGTCAAATGATCCTCAGCTCGGCCTACTGGGCGACGCACCCGCCGCCCGCCCAGCTCGGCGTGCGCTGGAACCCGCCCGCCGACAGGTTCGCCTTCGGCCCCGACCTACCGCCCGCACCGTGGGAGGCAGGCTGGAAGGACACCGTGCATTGCCCGGCCGACACCGTCACCCGCGTCTACGTGTACTGGCCCTCGGTCGACGAACTCGGTTTCGACCCGGATCAGCCGCTGCGGATACCGGCCGGTGCGGAAGTGGTGGCGCCACATGCCGCGATGGGCCACGGCGCCGCTGATACGCAGCCCGAGATCCGCGGTTATGTCTGGCACTGTCACAACCTCGACCACGAGGACCACGACATGATGCAACAGATCCGCGTCTCCGGCTAGACGGGGTGCCGGTAAGAATCGTGTCACCTGGTACGTGAATCCGTAGTAGGAGTCGCCCGGTGGTGTGACTGGATGCGCTGCTATCGGAGTCGAGCGTGTCAGAGGCTGCAGCGGGCGTCGGTGGGCGGGGTTTCGAGCTCGAGGAGATACGCGTTGACCACGTCGTCGACGCACTCGCTACCGCCGAGGAGGTAGGCGCCGTGCTGCTTGCCGTCGACGGTGAGCAGGCTTGCCCCGAGTGCTTGCGCCATCGCGATGCCGCCCTCGTGTGGCGTCGCCGGATCACCGGTGGTCGACACGACGAGTGTCTCGGGGAGGCCTTCGGCATCGGCGAGCCAGGGCTCGTCACGCGTGGGCGGTGCGGGCCACGCCTCGCACTCGCTGTGGTAATTCCTCGCCGTGAACACGTCGAGGTCGAACATCGGTGCGACGTGCCCGATCTCGCGTGCGAGCGCTGTGTGTTCCGCGGGCGTCAGGCGGGGCCAGTCCATGCAACGCACGGCGATGCTGGTGTCGAGGTCAGGGAAGCCGTCGAGCAAGGCGAGCACTTCGTCGGCGCGCCCGGCTCCGAGCGCTGTCAGGGCGGAGATGACTTCTGGCCATTTCGCCTCCGAGTACAGGCCACCGCTGATGCCGAGGTAGACGTCCCAGACGCTGGCGGCGCGGCCGCCGGCCGTCGGCGCCGGCGTCTCGATGAGCGGCCGCACGATCTCGTGCAGGCGATCGTTCGTGGCCGCGGGATCGGTACCGAGTACGCAGTCGGGCGATTCGGCGCAGAGCGCGGCGAGGTCGTCGAACCGGGCCTGCAGGCCTTTGAATTGGGACAGGCGGAATTGGCTCGCCGTCAGGTCGGGCGCGACGGCTCCGTCGAGGACGACCGCGCGGACCTTCTCGGGGTAGGTCGTGGTGTACATGGCGCCGAGTTCGGAGCCGTAGCTGTAGCCGAGGTAGGTCAGCTGGTCGTCACCGAGCACCGCTCGCATGATGTCCATATCGCGCACAACGTTTTTCGACCCGGCGTTCACCAGGTTCGCGACCCCACCGGAGCCGTCGGCGCAGCGCTGTGCGAGCTCAACTGCCTGCTCGGCGCTCGTGATGTCGTACACGGCGCCGAATCGCGGCCCGTCGCCGGCGTCGGATTCCTCGTCGGTGTAGCAGTCGAGGGCAGGAGTCGACGATCCGGTCCCGCGAGGGTCGAAGCCGACGATGTCGAAGCGCTCGTGGACGGGGCTCGCCTGCCACAGCGGCACGGTCGACGCGACGAGGCCGGTGCCGGAGCCTCCCGGGCCTCCCGGGTCGATCAGCAACGAGCCCTCGGCCTCGCCCGTGGCGGGCAGGCGCAGGAGCGCGACCTTCACCTTCGCGCCCTCTGGCTCGTCGTAGTCGCGCGGCACCTCCACCGAGGCGCATTCGAGCGCGGGGTTCGCGAACAGCTCGGCGTCCGCCGCGCTCGTCGCGGTGCCCTCGCACCCGCCCCAGTCGAGCTCTTGCCCGAGGTAGGCGCCGAGGTCCGCATCAGCGCCGGAACCCGGTGCAGGAGAAGCGGACGTACAGCCGGCGAGTAGGAGCGTGGCGGCCGCAGCGAGCCCGGTCGTGAGGCGCCGGGATCGATTCGGGAGTCGAAGACGTGATCGCATGCGTTTCCTTTTGTCGAGCCGCGGGTCATGGTCCTGTCCGGGGTGGGGACAGGAAGGAACATCGCGACGAGATCTTCTAGCATGACCATGCCAAACAAAAAATAGCATGCGCATGCTAGAAGCGCTAAGGTGAGGTTCGTGCCCAAGAGAGTTGACCCGGATATCCGCCGGGAACAGGTCGCCGACGCCGTGATCGACGAGATCGCCGAGCACGGACTCCGCTCGGTGACCCTCGCCCGGATCGCCGCACGCACCGGCTTGGCCATCGGGAGCATCCGGTACTACTTCGGCGACACCGTCCGCGAGGTCATGCGTTTCACCTTGGGCGTCCTCATGCAGCGCGCCGTGCGCCGCGCCACGACGATGTCCGACGACCCGGCCACACGGATCGCGGACGTCATCGCCTTCGCCGCGCCCACCAGCGAGCAGGAGTGCAAGGAGAACATCGCCCTGGTCGAATACCGCGTCATGGCGCGCACGGACCCCGAGCTCGCGGCAGACATCGCTGCGACCTCCCTCGCGGGCGCGGAGGTGATCCGCTCGCTGCTGCGTGATGCGCTGGCCGACGGTGCTGTCGACGAGGAGGCGCTGCACCGCGAGGCGCTCCTGTTGTTCACCCTGATCGAGGGCTTCTCGTTCAGTTCGGCGCTGTTCTCCGCCCCGTTGCGCGAGAAGGACATCCGTGCCGTCGTGACGGCGACCATGCACCGTCTGCGCGGCGCCTATCCGCCTTCCGAACAAGCCCCCGAGGACTGCCGAGGACAAGATCGGCCAGCGCGCTGAACCCTCGCCGCTGCTGACGTGGCCGATAGGACGATTTCACGGAGATCTGCAGCGACCAACTCGCGTCGACGTATCCAGCCCGACCGCACCGGCACCCACCAGCCACTGACCCGGCCGCCGAAAACCGACCCGCGGCATATCGACACAGACCTGCGCACCGGCACGAAACCTGGTCGCAGCTACGATCCGCAAGCGCACTCACGCGCCCGGCTCGCCGACCCTGATCCAATACCGCCGTGCCGGACCGAGTTCGGTGTCCTGAATGCTTTCGAGGACACCACCATGGTGCTCGATCGTCTTCACTGACCCGAGATTCTCGGCGGCACATACGGCCAACACGCGACTCATACCAGCCGATCCGGCCTCGACGATGATCTCCCCCAATGCCCAGGTAGCCACCCCGCGTCGGCGTGCGGAGGGCCGGATCCCGTAACCGATGTGGCCGACCCGCTGCACGAAGTCACTTGTCCCGTGCCGCAACGCGATCGCGCCGAGAACCCGATCCCCCTCGACTATCCAGCGATACGAGCACCGCCCGTCGCCACCCTCCACCGATGCGGCAGTGAGCCGCGCAACCCAGCTCTCGAACCCCGCCACCGAGTCGACATCGTCACTCGGCAGCAGACCGAAGCCGTCCTCATGGGCACCGGGACCCCACTCCGAATGCGCCTCGACCCATGCGCTGTACAGATCGGCAGAGGGCGTGATCAACACGGGCACACTCGGACCGTACCTCGAATCGGCTCGAGGAATGTTGGTGGAGTTGTGGCTGCGGACGGCATCGACGAGGTCATCGGAAACCTGTCGGTTTCGGCATCTACTGTCACGCGTGTGCTCGTCCTCTGTTCGATGTTTGTCGCACCGCTGGTCTGCTGGTCGCTCGTCGCGGAAACCGTCCGGGGGCGAATCGTCGGGATCATGGTTCTAGCCGCTATAGGGGTGGCCCAAGTCGCGCTGGGCGCAGGCCGGCTGGGGCACGATTTCCAGCTCACCGGGATCGCGGTGCTGGCAGTGCTGGTCATGGTCGTGCTGATGACTGCGCCGATCATCGAAGCAGGAACGACAGATGATGTTGCCCCACAGGGAATTACGAAGGCACGCATAGCTGTCGGATGGTTCCTCAGTGGCGGATACTGCGTTCTGAGCGGGGGCCTACTCGCCGTCGGCACTCTCCTCGTTCTCGCGATGGGGCGATGGGCGTGGGTACCACCTGTGGACGCCATCGGGTCGCTACCGGAGAGCCTCGTCCTCAGCGAGACCATCGACGCAGGGTGTGCCGCCCGATCATCGAACAGCAGTTGCGACCGGGAATTCATCATCGATGGGAGAGGCGATCAATCACCCGAGGAGATCGCCGCCCAGGTCCGGCTTCACCTCGAAGACACCGCCGCCTGGACATTCACTTCAGGAACCCCGACAAGGGGCGCCTCGGCTTCATGGAACGGCACCTGCCGAATGGAGGGCTGGCTGTTGGACCGTCACGACTCGTGCCTGCGGGTGGCGCTTCGCGACGACGCCCGAATCTCTGTGTATCTGAGCTACATGGACGACTGGTGACAGACCTCTCGACAGCCGGGGCTGCGGTCCCGAGAGTTCCTGTCTTGTCAGGTCTGTTTTCCCGCACCGATGCTGCCCACGATCAGATCGGTCAGCGCCGAGACCGCTTCCTCGGCTGACGTCGCGCCCAGGTTCAGTTCCGCGGCCAGTGTTTCGGCCGCGCCGAGGACGCCGACGCAGCGCAGCCGGAGCGCCGCGGTGGTGAGGGACGAGAACGGTTGCAAGGTGGCGGCCATCCAGTCTCGGTAGCTGTCGAGCATGTCGTGCTGGATCGACTGGACGTCCGGGTTTCCTTTCAGCGCGGCGGAAATCGCGTCGAACTCGGGCATGTCGGTGGCGCAGGCGAAGTAGGCGGCACTCATCACCCGGGCAATCTCGTCGACGGTGGGGGTGGCGTCGCGGACGGCTTGTTCCGAGGCCAGGCGGTGGCGTTCGTCGAGTTGCCGGTACAGCGCGAGCAGTAGTTCGGGGCGGGTGCCGAAGTGGTCGTAGACGATCGGCCTGCTCACGCCCGCGGCCTCGGCGAGGGTGGCCAAGGTCAGGCCATCAGTGCCTTGCTCACGGACCAGCGTCAACGCGGTGTCGAGCAGTTGCTCGCGTCTGGCGGGCTTCGCCAGTCTGCCCGATCGTGTCGTCATCGTCCTCCCTTGCGCCATTCCCTCAGTTTAGCTACAAAGAGTAAGTTACAACTTGTAGCTTAGATGCCGGAGAGGAATTCACCATGGAGCAATCGGTATTGATCATGGGCGGGTCGGGACAGGCGGGGTCGGACACCGCCGCGCTGTTGCGCCGGTGGTATCCGACCCTGCCGTTGACCATCGCGGGCCGCGATCTCGGTCGCGCGCAACGGGTCGCCGACGAACTCGGCACCGCGACAGCGGTGACGATCGATCTGTCCCGCCGCGATCTCGGTCTCGCCGAGACCACCTACTCGGCGGTGGTCGCGACACTGTGGGACGACCGGCTCAACGGCCTGCACTACGCCCAGGACCGCGGACTGCCCTACCTCAGCATCTCCAGCGGCCTCCTCGACATCGGCCCGGAGATCGTCGCCGGCGCGCAAAGGTCGAGTGCGGCACCGGTTCTGGTCGCCAGCCACTTGATGGCGGGAATCGCCGTGCTCGCCGCACTGGATTCCGCGCGCGAATTCGACCGAGTCGACACGGTCCGCGTCGGCGTCGCGCTCGATGACACCGACACCGGCGGACCCGCGGGAATCGCCGACCTGGAGCGCTGGTCGGCGGTCACGTCGGCGGGTCTGGTGCGGCGCGACGGCGTCTTCACCTGGCTCACCGAAGCTGACGCGCAAGCCGACGTACCCACCCTCGACGGCACCACGCTGCCCGGTCAGAGCATTCCGGTTCTCGATGTGCCGAGCCTGGCGATGGCAACCGGCGCATCGAACGTCCGAGTCGACTTCGCGGTCGGTGAGACCCCGAGCAGACGTCACGGCGAACCCGCCTCCGTCGAGATCCGGATCGATCTCGCCGGAACGGACCGGACCGGCGAAGCGCTCGCCAGGACGCGGCATCTCGTCCATCGGGAAGGGCAGCGACCGCTGACTGCCCTCGGCATAGCGCTCGGCGTCGAACGGCTGCTCGGCCTGCGCGGCGAAAAGCCCGCACCGGGCATCCACACCCCCGAGGCATTGCTCGACCCCGCCTACGCGGTCGAGCGGCTGAACGAGATCGGTGCCGTATGGCAACGAGTTAGCGATGACCCCCGGCCGTGACCGGGGGCCGCTGAGCCCTACCGCAACGAACGGAAGAACTCGCGCACATCCTCGATCAGCAGGTCGGGCGCTTCCATCGGGGCGAAATGCCCGCCGCGGTCATATTCGGTCCAGCGAACGAGGTTGTTCTGTTTCTCGGCGATGCCGCGAATCGTGGTGTCGCCGGGGAAGACCGCGACCGCGGTCGGCACTCCGGAGCTGGGCAGGTCGGCGCCCCACTGCTGGGATTCCTTGTACAGGCGCATCGAGGAGCCTGCGGTGCCGGTGAACCACAGGATCGCTGTTTCGGCGAGCATGGCGTCGCGGTCGAGGGAGTCCTCGGGCAGCGCGGCGGCGGGGTCTTTGTAGGTGTTGACGACATCGACGATCCAGGCGAGCAGACCCGCCGGCGAATCGGTGAGCGCGTGGGCCAGGGTCTGGGGGCGGGTGCTGTGCAAGCCCGCGTAGGCGGAGGTCTCGTTGCTGCTCCAATCCTGGAGTGCGGCAAGCTTTTCCTGATCCTGCTCGGTGTATCCCGCGCCGTCGTCGTTCCAGGCGGGGATGGTGATCGCGGCGTTGAGGTGCACGCCAGCGACTCGCTCGGTGTCGACGCGGCCCAGCTGTGGGGCGATGAACGAGCCCGCGTCGCTGCCTTGCGCGCCGTAGCGTTCATAGCCGAGTTCGCTCATCAGCCGGGCGATCAGTTCCGCGGATCGCTCGGTCGCGGCCTGGCCGGGTTGGTGGGTGGGTCCGGAGAAGCCGAAACCGGGCAGGGTCGGGATGATGACGTCGAAGGCGTCGCGCGGGTCGCCGCCGTGCGCGCGCGGGTCGGTCAGCGGCCCGATCGTCGCACCGAAGTCGGTGAACGGCCAGCCGTGGACCAGGACCAGCGGCAGCGCGTCCGGTTCGGGTGAGCGGACGTGGGTGAAGTGCAGGCGCTGTCCGTCGATCTCGGTGACGAACTGCGGGTGGGCGTTGCGCGCGGCTTCGGCGGCGCGCCAGTCGAACCCGGTCCGCCAGTACTCGGCGAGGTCGCGCAGGTAGGCGGTGGGCAGGCCGTAGGTCCAGCCGTTACCGGGCAGGTCCTCGGCCCAGCGGGTGCGGGCGAGCCGCTCGTGCAGGTCGTCGAGGTCGGACTGCGGGATGTCGATCCGGAAGGTGTCGATGTCGCTCATACCGACAACGCTAGGGACCACTTAGGTCAGTATCGTTCCTAAGTTCCCGGCATGATGGAGAGATGTCCGAAACATCCGCCCGGCTGCTCCGCTTGCTGTCGTTGCTGCAGACCCATCGCGCGTGGTCCGGTGCCGAACTCGCGACCAGGCTCGATGTCACCGCGCGCACCGTGCGCCGCGATGTGGAGCGGCTGCGCGGCCTCGGCTATCCGGTGCACGCGTTGCAGGGCAGCGCGGGCTATCGATTGGGGGCAGGTGCGTCGATGCCACCGCTGCTGCTCGACGACGAGGAAGCCGTGGCCGTCGCCGTCGGCTTGCGCACCACCTCGGGCGGCACCGTCACCGGCATCGAGGACGCGTCGTTGCGCGCGCTCGCCAAGCTGGAACAGGTGCTGCCGTCTCGGCTGCGGCATCGGCTGACCACATTGCAGCAGTCGATGGTGCGGGTCGCCGCCGAAGCACCGCGGGTGGCGCCCGAGACGTTGCTGACGATCGCGGAAGCCTGCCGACGCCACGAGCGTCTGCGGTTCGACTACACCGACCACGCCGGTCACACGTCGCGCCGCGATGTCGAACCCGATTCGTTGGTCAATGTGAGCAGACACTGGTACATGGTCGGTTGGGATGTCGACCGGGCGGATTGGCGGTCGTTCCGCATCGACCGGCTCCAGCCGCGTGTCCCGACGGGCCCACGATTCATCCCGCGCCCGGTGCCAGACGGCGACGCGGCGACCTATCTGTCACGCAGGCTGTCGGTCGCGTCGTGGCCGTGCCGCACCGTTGTCACCCTGCACGGGTCGGCTACCGAGCTGGCCGATCGTGTCTGGCCGGGAATGGGTGTCCTCGAAGCGGTCGACGACATCAGCTGCCTACTGCACCTGGGTGCCGACACCCCTGCCTCGCTGGCCTGGATGATCACCGCTCTGGACATCGAATTCACCGTCACCGACCCGCCGGAGCTCGTCACGGCGCTGCGGACGGTGAGCGAGCGCTGCCGTGACGCGATCGTCAATGCACCCGATGCCGATTTGCATCCTGTGCCACCAGGGCACTGACGGTCAACTAGATGCTTACTCACAGAGCGCGTGAGTGAGCATCCCACCGAGATCGACCGAGGACGATTCGCCGGTGTGGACGATGGTGACCGCGCGGCCGGATCGGGTGGCGCCCGCGACGGTGGAGAAGCCGTGGACGCCGCCGATGTGGCCGACGTACTGGGCACCGCACGGCAGTTGGGTGTATCCGATGCCGAGCCCGTAGGACATGCCATCACCGTTGCCCATGTCGATGCCGTCGAGCATCTGCCGGAGCTGGGGCTCGGGCACGACCTGACCGGCCAGCAGCGCGAGGAAGAACCGATTCACATCGGCACCGGTGCTGACCAGGGCACCGGATGTCCACGGCACCGACGGCTCCATCCGTGTCGTGTCGGTGACGGTCCCCTCGACCGTGGTGTATCCGGTCGGATGGGGGTGGCGCAGACCGGTTTCGCCGGTGGCAGGCAGGTAGGTGTTCGACAGGCCGAGCGGAGTCAGGATCCGGTCGCGCAGCTCGTCGGTGTAGCGATGTCCGGTCACCGTCTCGATCAGCACGCCCGCGACGATGTAGTTGATGTTGGTGTACTCGAATCGGCTGCCGGGCGCGAACTTCGCGGGGTGCTCCAGCGCCAGTGCGATCTCCTCGGCCGGGGTGAAGGTGCGGCCGTTCTTCGCCGCTTCGTGTTCGTCGAGTTCGGGGGATCGGGCCGGTTCGGGCAGGCCACTGCGGTGGCTCAGGATCTGACGGACGGTGATCGCGCGACCGTCCACACCGTCCCCGGTGAGCAGTCCGGGCAGATACGTGTCGATGGACCGGTCGAGGTCGACGCGGTGTTCGGCCACCAGTTGCAGCACGATCGCGGCGGTGAAGGACTTGGTGATGCTGCCGACCCGCACATGCTGGGCGACGTCGGTAGCGATCGGAGTCGCTTCGGCCGCATCGCTCAGCCCGGAGCCGACGACGGTGCTCGCGCCGTTCTCGGTGAGCGTGGCAATGGCACCGACGGCGCCCGAGCCGACCATCGCGTCGAGGTCGCCGCGCACGCTGTCCACGCGGGTTACAGCGACAGGCTCGGCCTCGCTCGTCGTGCAGGCAGACAGGATCAGAGCGGCGATGAGGATCGGCACGGTGAAGGTTCGGCTAGGCATGATCGAACGGTAGGAAGCCCAGGCCCGCACACACATTGGACTGCGGTACTACCACCGCATAGGACTGCGGTAGCGGGCAGGGCGGTCCGGTCGCCCTGCCCGCGACGTCATCCGGTCAGTTCCGGCGCAACGCGAGCACCGGAATGGTGCGAATACCCTTCGTCTTCTCCTCGTATCCGGCGAAACCGGGATACCGTCGCGCCTGCTCGGCGAAGAGGCGGTCACGGTCGGCACCGGTGACTTCGGTGACGGTGACCGCGAAGGTCTCGGTGCCGACCTCGGCTTCCGCTGTGCCCGCGGCGACGAGGTTGTAGTACCAGTCGGGATTGGTGGGGGCACCAGCTTTGGACGCGAAGACGTACATGACCTCGGGGTCGTTCTCGTCGGCCAGATACATCATCGGCGATACCAATTGCCGGTCGGTGCGCCGTCCCCGGTGATGAACCAGTGCTATCGGCGCACCGTCGAAGGGGCCACCCACGCGCCCTTCGTTTTCGCGGAACTCCGCGATGATCTTGCTGTTCCAGTCCTGCGATTCGCTCATGCCCGGCATCCTCTCCCCCGGCCTCCGCATATGCGAGTAACCACGCTCACGGCTCGTCGAGTACTTCTTGCAGACGGGCGGCGAAGCTGACGGGATCGTTGACGAATCCGATGTGGTCGCCGGGGAACAGGACCGGGTCGACGCCGAGCGCCGCCGCCAGTTCTCGTGCGGTGTGATCGCAGAACTGGCCGGACGACTCGGCACCGATCCCGACGATCACGCGGGTGGGGATCGAGCGCAGCAGCGGCGGGTCCGGTACCCAGGCGGTGGTCGGGCGCAGTTCGTGAGCGAACCAGAAGCGTTCGCTGGCCACCTGCCGAGGATCGCGGTCGCCGCCGAAGATCTGTTCGAGCATCGGGTCCGGGATGGGAATCTCGGCTTGGGCGAAGAACTTTCGCCAGGCGCCGATCACATCGCCGGTGGCGTAGGTGGCGATGATGTCCTCGGTGAGCGCGCGCTGGGCCTCGGCGTCGGGGAGCAGTTCGCGCAGCGGCGGTTCGTGGGCGACGGCGGTGGTGACCAGGTCGGGGTTGGTCTGGGCCAGAGCCAGCGCGGTGACGGCGCCACCACTGGATCCGAAAACCACGGCCGGACCCGCGTCGAGGTGGGTGATGAGCCGGGCGAGATCCTCGGCGCGGGCGAGCACCGTCGAATCCTGGTCCGGGTCGTCCAGGGGGCTGGCGAAATGGCCGCGCGGGTCGGTGGTGAGGACGGTGTTGGTGATGGCGAGTTGCTCGGCGGCCCCGGCGAACGAGGCGGCGTTCATCGGAGCGCCGACGAGCACGAGCAGCGGTCCCGCCCCACGGACCTCGTAGTACAGGCGGGCGTCCGGCACCACGAAGGTGCCGGTGGTGACGGCGGAACTGGCGGTCATGAGGCTCTCCCGGATCTCGGCTACAGGTAGCACTCATACAGACGGTGCGTGCCGAACGAACTCATCGCTCGCCGCGAAAATTATTTCACGACAATCGTTTCCCCAGGTCACAGCAGCGGAATCCTGAAGCTGCCCCGAGCCGCAAAGTAGCCTGGCACTCAGGCTGATCCGTCTACGACGTCCGGCGCCGTCGCACCCGCGATGGCACGCAGATAGCGGTTGGCCAGTGCGTGAATCAGCTCGACCAACTCCGGCGGATCACCGACAGTGAATTCGATGCCGTGCATCCCCAGCTGTCCGATGTTGATCGCCAGCGCCTCGGGGGTGTCCGCGCCGGTACGCAGCACACAGGTCGTGTCGTCGATCGCTTCGATGGTGCCCGCGGCCGGGGGGATACGGCTGGTGAGGAATTCGGCGGGTGCGTGCACGGTCACCGATGCCCGGAATCGCCAGGCCGCCGCGGATACGCCGCGGGTCACCCGGTCGGTCATGTCGTGCGGCAGTTCACGGGGGGCGAATCGCGGCCCGGTCTGAGTTTTCGGGGTGATGCGGTCCACCCGGAAGGTGCGCCAGTCGTCCCGGTCGATATCGAACGCGACCAGATACCAGCGTCGCCCCCAGTTGACCAGCCGGTAGGGCTCGACCACCCGCAAGCTGTCGCCGTGGTTGTGGTCGAGGTAGTCGAATCGGAGCCGCTCGTGATCACGGCATGCGGCCGCGATCACCGTCAACGTCTCGGCGTCGACACGCGGACCCGTGCCCTCGCCCGGAACTACGACGGTATATGCCTGCAACGCGTTGACCCTGCGCCGCAACCGATTCGGCAGCACCTGCTCGAGTTTGGTGAGAGCCCGCAATGCGGTTTCCTCGACTCCGGCGATGCCGCCCCCGGCGGCGGTGCGCAGGCCGACGGTCACCGCGACGGCCTCCTCGTCGTCGAGTAGCAGCGGCGGCAGGCTGGCGCCCGCGCCGAGTCGGTAGCCGCCTGCCGTTCCCCTGGTCGCGTGCACCGGGTAACCGAGGTGGCGCAGCCGTTCGATGTCGTTGCGCACCGTCCGTGTGCTGACTTCCAGCCGTTCGGCCAGGGTTGCACCGTTCCAGTCGCCCGGGATCTGCAAGAGCGACAGCAGCCGCAGCAGTCGCGCCGAGGTGTCCAACATTTCTTCAGTCTGCCATTTCATTAGGAACGAAGTGTTCCTAAATACCTCCTAGGGTTCCGGACATGACATCGAAGACCACCGCGATCACGCCCTTCCGCATCGATATCCCGCAGGAGGACCTCGACGATCTCCAGGAGCGGCTGGCGCGGGTGCGCTGGGCCGGGGAACTGACTCTCGAGACCGAGGGGCAGGTCCAGACCGGGCCGGTGCCGCCGGGGTGGGAGTACGGAGTCCCGCTCGACTATGTGCAGCGGCTGACCGCTTACTGGCGCGATGAATACGACTGGCGCGCCTGGGAATCCAAGCTCAATGCTTATCCGCAATTCACCACCGAGATCGACGGGCAGCTCATCCATTTCCTGCACGTGCGCTCGCCGGAGGTCGATGCCACCCCGCTGATCCTCACCCACGGGTGGCCGAACTCGGTGTTCGAGTTCCTCGATCTGATCGGTCCGCTCACCGATCCCCGTGCCCACGGCGGGAACCCAGCCGAGGCATTCCACCTGGTGATCCCTTCGCTGCCCGGTTTCGGGTTCTCCGGATCCACTCGGGAGCAGGGCTGGAACCGCTACCGCACCGCCGCGGCCTGGGCAGAGCTGATGAGCCGACTGGGCTACGACCGCTATGGCGCCCACGGCAACGACGTCGGTTCGCACGTCTCGCCCGAAGTGGGGCGAATCGACCCGGACCATGTGATCGGGGTGCATGTCACCCAACTGTTCTCCTTCCCTTCCGGCGACCCCGCGGAGCTCGCCGACCTGACTGAGGCGGAACAGCAGTACGTTCAGCATCTGAAGTACTTCAACGACAACATGTCCGGATATGCCCGGCTGCAGGAGAGCGCGCCCCAGAACATCGCGCACGCGCTGGCGGACTCACCCACCGGACAGCTCGCCTGGACCGCACAGCTGCTGGCCGCGCTCGACGATGATCATGTTCTGACCAACGCGACGCTGTACTGGCTGACCAACACCGCGGCCTCGGCAGCCCGGTTCTACTACGAGGACCACCACACCCAGCACCCGACCGAACAGACCACCGCTCCCACGGGACTGGCCAGCTTTGCCTACGACTTCACCCCACTGCGCCGTTTCGCCGAACGCGATCACAGCAACATCGTGTCCTGGAACGAGTTCGACCGGGGCAGCCACTGGGCGACCCAGGACGCACCCGAGTTGTTGATCGCCGACATCCGCCAATTCTTCAGCGAACTCGAGTAGGCAGCGCCGAAGCACTGTCTCCCTGTGGGGTTGGTGCCCCGCCACCAACCCCACTCGTGTCGAAAGGTTCTACTGAATGACGCAGGTACTCAGTCGCCGGGCGCTCAATCGCGCCACCCTCGATCGGCAGTTGCTGTTGCGCCGCTCCGAGTTGTCCGTCGTCGACGCGGTGCAGCACCTGGTCGGGCTGCAGGCCCAGACCCCGCACACCTGGTACATCGGATTGTGGTCACGGCTGGCCGGATTCGTCCCCGAACAGGCCGCTGAGCTGCTCACCGGCCGCGAGTTGGTTCGAATCGCTTTGATGCGCTCGACGATTCACCTGGTCACCCCGGATGACGCCCGCGCGCTGCGTCCGCTGATCCAACCCGTCTTGGATCGTGATCTCTACCGCAACCACACGCACGGCAAGCCCATCGAGGGCATCGACATGGCGAAACTGATTCGCGACGGTGTCGAGCTGCTCGCCCCGGAACCGTTGACCAACAAGCAACTCGGCACGCTGCTCGGTAGGCGATGGCCGGACCGCGCGCCCACCTCGCTGGTCTACGCCATCCGCAATCAGGTGCCCTTGGTGCAGGTGCCGCCACGCGGCGTCTGGGGCCGCAGCGGGCCGATCGCGCACACCACCGCCGACGCATGGATCGGCACCGACCACACCATTGCCCCTTCGCTAGAGCGAATGATCCTGCGCTACCTGGCCGCGTTCGGCCCCGCCGGCGTGAAAGACATGCAGATGTGGTCCGGCCTCACCAAACTGCGCGAGATTGTCGACCGGATACGGCCGGGCTTGAAGACTTTTCAGGATCAATACGGCCAGCAGCTGTTCGACCTACCCGATGCTGTGCTCCCGGACCCCGACACTCCGGCACCGCCGAGGTTTCTGTACGACTTCGACAACGTCTTGCTCTCCCACGCGGACCGCACCCGCGTGATCACCGACGAGCACGGCGAGCAGGGGTACCGCACCCAGCGCCCCGTTGCGCAGATCCTGCTGGTCGACGGATTCACCGCGGGCGACTGGACGATCAGCCGGGACAACGGATCCGCGACAATCACCATTCGCCCCTATAGCCGGCCGTTCACCACACACGATGCGGTCGCCGTCACCGAAGAAGCTCACGCGTTGCTGGCATTCACCGACGCTGACGCCGAGACCCGCAATGTCGTCCTCGACGGACCCCGTCAACGTGTGTGATCAGACCTGGCGGGCCGTCCAATTGCCCCGCATCTGAGCTTCGTGTATGCCCAAGGCCCTCCGCGGCTACGCAAGCTCCCGACTCCGAGTCCTGACCGTCCATGCCGCGTCCTCTCAGCCGATCGCGCCTCGAGGGTCCCGGCGGCCGACCCCGCCCCAAGGCTGTCTGCGGGCAGGCAGTATTGCTGCAGGCGAAGGAACGACGAGCTCCAGCGCGGCACGACGGCGCATTGCACCACGGCATCGTGCATCCGGACGCAGCGGCGGCGAGCGCAGTTCTACAAAACCGGACAAGTACGGATAGCGTCGGGAGCCGTGTCACCAGAAAATGTAGCGCAGTCCAGCCATCTCACCGCCGCCATACGGGTGGTGGCAGGTCTGCTCGTGCTCGCGTCCATCGTGCAGACGGTGCTGCGCGTATTGAACCCCTACCCGGTGGTGGCACCGCTGTTGTCCAGCGATACCTACGCGGTGCACGTCGACTTCGACACCTTCTGGAACTCGGCCGTGGCCCTCACCCACGGCATCGACATCTACGAGACTCCGGCGAAGCTGAGCAATCTCAACCCGCCACTGGTCTCGATGCTGCTCACGCCGTTCGCCGCGCTGGATGTGGTCACGGCCTACCGCGCCTTCGCGGTGCTGACACTGCTCATGATGCTGGGCTCGGTGTTGGCGGTATGCCTGGAACTGCGGCTGCGCCCGGCCGTCACCGCACTGGCCACGCTGGCTGTGCTCGCGTCCTCGCCGCTGTACGGAACGCTGATGCTCGGCCAGATCTACCCGATGCTGCTGGTCGGGCTCGTTGCCGGGTGGATCGCGCAGCGGCGGGGGCGGCCGGTGCTCGCGTCCGTGCTGTTCGGCATCGTGGTGGCGCTCAAGCCGTCGCTGGCACCGTTATTGCTGCTCGCGGCCGTGCAGCGGCAGTGGTTGCCGTTCAAGGCCGGAATCGCAGGCGCGGCTGTCGCCTCGCTGATCGGGGTGCTCGTCGCCGGGCCGTCGAGCGCGGCGGGCTGGCTGCGCATCGCCTTCTCCGAGCCGGTGTCGGGCTGGGTGGACAACGCATCGCTGCCGGGGCTCGCCGTGCGCTTCGGACTGCCCTCCGCGATCGGGGCGGTACTCGGGCTAGCGGTGCTGGCAGGCACGCTGTGGTGGTGTGGGCGCCACCGCGACCGCATCGACCCGGGCGGCACCGCCATGTGGGCGGTACTCGCCGCGGCCCTGCTGTTCTCGCCCATCGCGTGGCACAACTACCTGATGCTGCTGTGGCCGGGCGTGCTCGTGCTGATCACGCTCGGCCGCGCCGAGTTCACCGCCATCGCGCTCGCGGTGCCGGCCTTCCCGCTGTCGTTCACCGTGGAGTTGCCGCCCCACAGCAGCGTTACCGCCGCCGTGACACACTCGATCTACTGCGCTGTCCTCGTGGGCTACTGGGTGGTTCTGGTGCGCGGAGCGACACTGTCCGCGCCGGGCTCGTCGCGGTCGTCCGGCACGGCCACAAGCAAGCCACCGGCGGCCGCGGCGTACCCCATGCTCGAGGCGCCCTCCGCGGTGACACACGTTGCCGCCTCCGAGCCCTGACCGTTCACGCCGACTAGTCGACCGCCACATCACCCGCCGCGGCTGGACCTGGGACAAATACCAATCCTGGCTCTACACCGCCACCACTGGTTCTCTCCTCGACCGATCGACTGATTTACCCAGGGGTGACGGCTGGTGGGCAAGAAGGGTGGAACTACACCAACTTCAAGTGCAGGCGATCGCGGTTCATGACCTCTGCGACGATTTGAACCTAAGGGTTGTCCCGTAAGTCGTTGAGCAGCTGACCCAGTGATGGTGGAGTTGTTCTCCGGGCTGCGGCTGGCCACGTTCGCTCGCCTGAGCGCACAGTTGCGGCGCGTGGAAGATCTTGCGGGACTGCCGTCTATGTGGTGGCGGGGTGGGCGTCGCGATGGCTGGGGTAGCGACGCTGGCCAACCTCGCCCACGGTTGCTGATCCCTGGCGGGTGGATCGCTCGCCATCTCTAATTTGGACTTACGGGACATCCCTCAGCGGCGGCGGCGAAGCTCGTCTGCGCGAGCACGCAGGGTTCCGGCGACCAGTTCACGGCCCTCGTGCGCCAGGTCGACCAGCTCGCGGGCGCTCTCGCGTCCCGCGTCGCCCAAGATGGCGGCGATCGCGGTTCCCGCTCGGCGCGCCGCGACGGACAGTTCGTTGATCAGTTCTCGACCGGGATCGAATTTGTCCATCTCCGGGGACTCCGTTCGCAGTGCAGGCCAGCTCGGGCATCTGACAAGCCTCAGTGTACAGTCGTGCACTGAATCTGTGTCAAGTCCCCGGCGGCGGATCGCGACGATTCCAGCATGCCAGAACGACCGGCACGAGCCGAAATACACCGGTGCCGCACAGCTCAGAGCTGTGCGGCACCGGTGTGGGACGGTTTCAGTTGTAGGAGTTGGCTACCCCGTCGAGCAGGTGCTCGAGAGTCTCGTAGGCCGGCACGTCGACCACGTCGATCAGGTCGGCGGCCACAGGTACCGAACGCTCGGCGGCAACCGAGGTGAACTGGGCGGTGTCGCCGGTGCGGAAACCGTGGTCGGCGGCCAGACGACGCAGTTCCGGATTGTCGGTGAGCAGTTTGCCGATCTTGTCACCGATGGCGTTCAGCGGGACGAGGGTGTGGCTCGACAGGACCGTCGGGGTCGGGTAGGTCAGCATCATGTCCGGCTTGATCCGGCCCTCGCCCGCCGCTTCGACGAACTGCGCCTCGTAGATGCAGACCAGCGGAGTCGGGCCCATGCCGTTGGTGAGGTACTGGTTGAACGGTCCGTCGCTGCTGTTGTCGGTGTAGCCCTGGGCGAGGAACAGTTTCGACAGGGCGGGCAACACGTGCTGTTCGGCGGTGGCGCCGCGCACGATGGTGTGGTCGTTGGCGACATAACTGGCGATCGAGAGGTACATGGCCGCGGAGTTGGAGCTGCGCGGGTCGGTGGTGGAGACCAGAATGTTCTTGGCGACCGGGTAGGTGGTGTTGTCGGGCAGGTCGTCCCACTGCACGCCGGTTCCGGCCAACTCCAGGTACTTGTTCATATCGAACGTCGCGACCGGACCGGGCTTGATCACCCCGGCTGCGGTCAGGAGGTCCGCGATCGGCCGGAAGGTGGCGATGGCGATCGGTGAGGAGAACGGCGTGTATTTGGTGGTGATGTTGCGTTGACGCTGGATTCGTTCCGCGGCCGGAATACTCGACGGGAACGCGAAATCGAAGGCGCCGAGGTCGACGGTGGTCGCGATCTGCCGCGAACCAGCCGGTTCGACCTGAACGCGGATACCGTTGTCGGCGAGCACCTTCACCACGCGCTCGTCGGCGAAGAACGACATCTTCTCCGACCCGACGACACCACGAACCACGGTCGGTTCCGCCACCGGGGCGGCGGCCGGCGCATCAGCACCGCCGGGCAACAGCACGACTCCGGCCACGACGGCGCCGACAACCACGACCGCACCGATCGACAACGGCACCACCGAACGCCTGCTCACCAACCGCTTCGGCTGCTCCTCGGTCGTGTTCGACTCTCGCGCGATGAGCTCGGAGGCCCGCACGCCGGCCGCGGGGGCCGGGACCCGTACCGTCGGATCGGGATCGGCGAGTTCACGGCGCACGATCCGCTCGACCAGAATCGGCACGAACTCCCGGATCGGTTTACCGGTGAAACGATGGTGCGCGGCGCCTACCGCCGACGTCACCTGGTCGACGGGAACGTTCTCGGACAGGTCTTCGACCAAACTCTCGGTCATCCGCCGCATCGCCAGCTCTTCACGCTGGACGGCATCGGCGGCTACGCCGGGGACTACGCGCGACACCACACTTCTCCTGGGCTCACAATCGGGCTGCGGACGCGGCGCGCCGAACACCCGTGCGCACGCCGCGGGCCACGCTACCGGCGCGCAGCACAGTTACCCCAGCCGTGAGCGAGGGTGCACACAGAGTTCAGCGCTCGCTCGACTTCCCGCAACGTCGCGTTGTCCCCGAGTTCGCGTAAACCTCGAATGTCGAACTCGCAGTGTGTGATTCGCTACTACAGCTCGGTCGCGGCCCGAATCGGCGGCACCTGATCCTCGGTCGAGGACCCGCGCGCCCCCTGCAGAGCCGCCCGCCCGAGCCCCCCGGCGAGCAGTTCCATGACACCGATCACGACCAGCCCGCCACCGGCCATCGTGGCCAGACCCGTGACCGTCTGGAAGGTGATCGCGATGATGGCGATGCCGATCGCGGCGGTGGCCAGCCCGCACACTTCGTGCGCCCAGCCGTCGACGATGCTGTCGTCCCACGCCGCGACCAGCGCCTGCACGATGCCGCGCACCGACCAGCCGATCCCGATCCACAAGGCAAGCAGTTCGATGTTGCCGCCGCTGAAGACCAGCCCGGCCAATATCCCCGTGAGCCCAGCGCTGACCAGCACCAGCATCCGCAGCAAGAACGCGATCCGCGCCATCATCGCCAGATACGCCTGCACCGCGGTGCTCAGGACCAGCGAGATCCCGAACAGCATCGCCAGGGTCGATTCGTCGCGCCCCGGCCACAGCAGCAGCGCCACGCCAAGCGCGAACGAGCACCCACCGGCGACGAGCATCGCATTCCGGGTCCGATCCGCGCTGTGGGTCATGTCAGCCGTTCCAGCAGATAGGGCGAAGTCCGGCTGACCGGATTCTCCGCCACCTGCTCCGGTGTCCCCTGCGCCACGATCCGGCCTCCCTGCCCGCCCCCGCCCGGTCCCATGTCGATCACGTGGTCGGCTCCGGCGACAACGGTCATGTCGTGTTCGACGACGACCACACTGGCGCCGCTGTCGACGAGCGAATTCAGTTGTGTCATCAGGATATCGGTGTCTGCCGGATGTAGCCCGGTTGTCGGTTCATCGAGCAGGTAGACGGTGTCGGCGCGCCGTGCCCGCTGCAGCTCGGTGGCCAGTTTCACCCGTTGCGCTTCACCACCGGACAGTTCGGTGGCCGGTTGCCCGAGCCGCAGGTAGCCGAGGCCGACATCGCGCAGCGTGTGCAGGGCGCGCGCGACGACTGCTACATCGGCGAGGAAGTCGGCGGCCTGGTCGACGGTCATGTCGAGCACCTGGGCGATCGTGGTGTCCCGGTAGGTGATGTCGAGGGTGTCGGGGTTGTAGCGCGCACCGCGGCAGACCGGGCACGGGCTGTAGGTGCTGGGCAGGAACAGCAACTCCACAGTGATGTAACCCTCGCCCTGACAGGTCGGGCAGCGCCCTTCGGCGACATTGAACGAGAACCGGCCGACGCCGTACCCGCGGGCTTTCGCGGCCTCGGTCGCGGCGAACAGTTTGCGCACCGTGTCGAACAGGCCGGTGTAGGTGGCCAGGTTCGAACGCGGGGTGCGCCCGATCGGCGCCTGATCCACTTCGACGACTCGCACAATGCCCGGGTCGGCAGTGGCGGTGGTCGAAACAGCGTGCAGCAGAGTCGATTTGCCCGCTCCGGAGACACCGGTGATCGCGGTGAACACTTGCAGCGGGATGTCGACGTCGAGGTCTCGCAGGTTGTGGCTGGTGATCGCGCGTAATCGCAGCGCGCCGGTAGGGGTGCGGGCCGTGCGTGGTGGTCGGACGATCTCGTCGAACAGGTAGGGCCGGGTGACCGAGTCGGCCACCTCGCGCAAACCCTCGACGTCACCGGCGTAGAGCACCTTGCCGCCGTGCACGCCCGCGCCGGGGCCGATGTCGATCAGCCAGTCGGCGTGGCGGACGACGTCGAGGTCGTGTTCGACCAGGAACACGCTGTTGCCCGAATTCTTGAGCCGGTCCAGCACTTTCGTCAGTGCGGCGGTGTCGGCGGGGTGCAGGCCCGCCGACGGTTCGTCGAGGATGTAGACGACACCGAACAGTCCCGACCGCAACTGTCCGGCCAGCCGTAATCGTTGCAGCTCACCGCCGGACAGTGTCGGGCTTTCCCGGTCGACGCTCAGATAGCCGAGCCCGAGCTCGATCAGCACATCGATCCGCGAGGTGAGATCCTGGGTGAGTACCGCCAGCGCCTCCGTGCCAGGGGTGTAAGGCCGCAATACCTCGACGAGTTCGGTCAGTGGCAGGTCGGCGAGTTCGGTGATGTTGTACCCGGCGAAGGTCACCGCGAGCGCTTCAGGTTTGAGTCGCCGCCCGTCGCACAGCGGGCAGCGGGCGGTGTGCAGGTAATCGGCGGCACGGGCTCTGGTCGCCTCGCTCTTGGATTCGGCGTGCGAACGCAGCAGCAACTGCTTGGCGCCGGTGTAGGTGCCCTGGTAGGGGCGGTGGATGCGATGTGGTTCACGCACGGGTTCGACCGTGACGACCGGTTTCTCCTCGGTGAACAGGATCCATTCGCGGGCGGCGGGTGAGAGTTCACGCCACGGGCGGTCGATGTCGTAGCCGAGTGCGCTCAGCACGTCGCGCAGGTTCTTGCCCTGCCAGGCACCGGGCCACGACGCGATCGCGCCTTCGCGAATGCTCAGCGACGGGTCGGGGACCATCGACGTCTCGGTGGCTTCGTGGACGACACCCTGTCCGTGGCAACGCGGGCAAGCGCCTTCGACGGTGTTCGGGGAGAACGCGTCGGAGTAGAGGCGGTTGGTGCCCTCCGGGTAGTGCCCAGGGCCGGTTCTGGCCGGGGTGTCGGGATAGTCGCCTTCGCGGGACATGAGCATGCGCAACGTGTTCGAGATCGCGGTGACGGTGCCGACGGTCGATCGTGACGACGGCGAGGACCGGCGCTGCGCCAGTGCCACCGTCGGCGGTAAGCCGGTGACACTGTCGACGTCAGGAGCTTCGACCTGGTGCAGCAACCGTCGGGCATACGGTGCCACCGACTCCAGGTATCGGCGTTGCGATTCCGCGTAGAGGGTCCCGAAAGCCAGCGACGACTTGCCCGAACCCGACACTCCCGTAAACGCGACCAGGGCATTTCGCGGCATGTCGGCGTCGACATCACGCAGATTGTGGACCCGGGCGCCACGCACCCGAACCGAAGAATCGACATCGTGCGAATCCACAGCTACCTACCGTACTCCCGAAGCCGTGACCCTCGGGCGAACGCGCCCGTCGTTGTAGAGCCTAGAAGAACCAACCCAATTGCGGGGCACGGTCGGCGGTGAACGCTTCGTCGAACGCGCGCAGCACCATCGGGTCCTCGACCGTGATCCGGTGCGCGGCGGCGAAAGTGCTCGCGCGCTGCCCACCGAAGTAGAGGGCGCCGAGAATGTTGATGTCGAAACCGAGAGTCGCTGTCCGGGTGGTCGGCTCGCACTCGGCGATGCCGTCGCGGATCCGCAGCGCGAAGTTCCCGCCCGCGCCGCGGAACGGGTCGTGCACCGCCAGGACGGTGTCGAGGTCGGCGCGGTAGGTGCGGGCGGTCAGGGCGGCGGGTACGTCCATGACCCGCGCCCACAGTGAGTCGCCGCGGTGGGTCACCTGCACCGCGCGCGGGTCGGTGAGCATGTAGGCCAGTGGATCATCGTCGGCGATCTCGGCTTCCACGGTGTCGACGAGGTCCATGCCGAGCAGCACTCGCCACAGTGCGGCGTGCGCGTCGGGGGTCACGGCACGGAATTCCCAGACCGCCGCGATGCCACGGTCCTCGCGCCTAGCGCGCCGATACAGGGCGTAGCCGTCCGCGTGGAGCAGCACGAACAGTGTCGTCGCACCGTCGCGGTGACGTTCCACATCGGCGAAGAACAGGTCCCACTTGGCATCCGGACGATCTTGCGCCCCCGACGTCACCTTCTGCCAGCGCTCGTAGATCTCGCGAATCCGCGGGGCGGTGTCGGTCAGTGTCTCCAAGGTGACGCCACCGGGATCCGGTGTGGTGGAACGGAATTCTGCCCGCCGCGTATCGATGGACACCGCGGTGTCGAGAATGGCCACCTCATACCCGAACCGCCCGTAGATCGTGCCCTCACTGGCAGTGAAGATCGTCAACGGCAACCCATCGGCCTCGGTCCGAGCATGCTGGGCCTCATAGAGCTCGCGCAAGATCCCCCGCCGCCGATGCGTCGGCGCCACCGCGACCCCCGACACCCCACACGCCCGCACCGAGCGCTCCCCCGGCACCGTGACCGTCATCGTCCGATCCACCGTATGCCCCACGATCCGGTCACCCTCCACCGCGACCAACGACCGCTCGACCGGAAAAATATCCCCCCGGAACTCGTTCTCATCACCCCCGTACCGCATACCGAACCCGGCCTCCTGCAACCCCGTGATCGCAGCCGAGTCCGCCTGAGTACCCGCCCGAACGCAAACACTCTTCACCGATGCCATCCTCGTACCCTCCCACGCCACCCGGCCTCGCCACATCTGGTTTTCGACCCGATGTGGCGCGTCGCAGAGCCGCAGCAACTCCTAGTCGGTCAGCACAGTGATCAACTCGACGACCGGGCCCAGCACGGAGGGCGCTGAGACCGAACCTGCCCCGCCGAGTCGCACGGCTGTGGGCGAGCGATGGAATCGCACGACAGCGAACCCTAGAGGAACGTCGGTGTGGGCGACGCCGTCCACACCGATGCCGATATCACCGTCAACGAGTTTCCGTTCGGCCTGCGTCACCATGACCGTCGGATCTGTCGTGTCGCTGAGGCTCTGAGCCTGCGCCCTCGTCCGACCTGTCAGCAGAGCCCCGATGGCACCGATCGCTACCGGATCGCGGGTGGCGTCGTAGATCCAGCGGCGGCCGAGTACTCCATGCTCGGCGGTGCCGAGTAGCGCGGAGTCACCGCCCGGGAGCGGTGCCCCGCGGTAGGTCAACGGCACCTGATACAACACCTGGTCAGCACCGGAATCATCGACGAACAACATGAATTCGATACCCACCTCGCCGGCAGGATCATCGAGCCGGAATCCGCCGGCTTTGTGTATCTGTGGAATCGCGCCCTGATACCACTGCCGACTCGGCAACCACGCCGCGACGATATCGAGCTTGGCCGGGGTAACGGTGGTCTGGTGGATGACAGCCATCGCGGATCAGCCTTTCGCGTTCATGGCGCGCAAGTCGGGGAGGGTGCCGATGCGTTGGGTGGTGGGGCGGGTCGGGGCGGAGGTTTGGGGGGAGCCTGTGGTGCGCAGGAGGGTTCTGATCTGGTCGGGGGTTGCGCGGCCGGGGCCGTGGGTGCGGATGCCCTGGTAGGCGGCGATGGCGCCGACGACGATCGGGGAGGCGCTGGAGGTGCCGCTGAATTCGTCGGTGTACCAGAGGTCTTCGTCGGGGCCGCCTTGGAGGTCGCCGTAGCCGGTGGTGGTGACTTCGCGGCCCCAGCCCTGGGCGTCGAGGCGGGCGCCGTGGTTGGAGAAGTCGAGGCGGGAGCGGGCGGGGCCGTGGTCTCGGCCGTGCAGGCCCGGTGGTGGAGCACCCGCGCCGACCAGGATGGCGCCGGAGTCGGCGGGGCCGGGGCGGAACGGGTTGTGCCAGGTGGTGGGGAAGTCGCCGGGGCGGGTGTCGTAGACGGCGTCGTCGAGGTTTTCGCCGCCGTTGCCCGCCGCTTCGACGACAACGATGCCGCGGCTCACGGCGTAGCGGATGGCGGCGAGGTCGTCGGGCCACCATTCGATGGCGATGTAGCCGCGCTGGTCGGGGGTGCCCCGGTAGTCGAAACGTGGTCCGGGGCGGTGTAATTCGATGAGGACGATGTCGCCGGGGTCGAGGGCGTCGGCCGCCGAGCGGATCGCGGCGGCCGAGCCGATGCCGAAGATTGAGATGGCTCTGATGTGGGCCTCGGGTGCGATTCCGGTGACGCCGACGGCGTTGAGGTCGCCGCTGATCTCCCCGGCCACGGCGGTGCCGTGGTTGCGCCAGCCCAGATCGGCCGATGCGGTGCCACCGATCATCCCGCCTTGGTTCTGGCGCAGATCCTCGTGGGTGAACCGCCACGCACCCTCGACGTCGATCACCCGCACGCCGGTGCCGAGCCCGCCGGGCCGACCGTGCGCCCACACCGCGTCGATGCCGTTCGGCGCGGCGTCCAGATAGGCCTGCCTGACCCGGAAGTCGGGTGTCACAGCGGGTGCTCGCGGTGCGACGATGTTCGCCGCGAGGGGTGCCAGCGGTGGTTCGGCCGCGGGCTTCACGTAAGCGGCGGCGACGGTGTCGTCCGCACGCAGCCGGTGGGCAAGCTCACCGAGGTCACCCAGCTCACCGTGCACCGAGTAGTAGCTGAGGTACTCCCCCGCGACCGGCGCCTGCGGTGTGTCGGCCAGTCTGTTCGCGAGTCGGTTGTCCGGCCCGAAGATCGGCACCAGCCGTGCCGTGCCGGGCAGCAATTCATCGACCCTGGCGCGGACGGATCGGTTCTCGCGCAAAGCGATCGGCGTGATCTCCGGACCGGCGGGCGTGGTGATGACGATCAGTTCGCCCGGCGGGACCGCGGGTGCGGGCACCCCTGATCGGCGCTGCCTGCTGGATCGAGTGGAGGCCATGGTTACCAGTCAACCGTGCACCACGTCTGCCCGCTACTGTTCTGCGGCAACGGATTCGGCGACACACCGTCACCACAGCGCGGCGACGACCCCGACCACGGCGATCGCCCCGACATACACCAGCACCAGCCGTGTATCGCGCAACCAGCATCGACTGCGCCGCAACCCGGCCCGCCACGCCCGCCAATAGCCGACGAACGCGAGCGCACCGAACCCGGCCACCGCCCACGGCCCCACCAGCCACGTCAGCAACGCCACCGTCGCGACCACACACAACGTCAACGGATCGTGCGGTTGCTGCCCGCGCACCGCCTCCTCGTAATAGACCCCGCGCGCGCTCACCGCACCTCCACCGGCAACAACGCCCGCCCGGACGGTGCCGCCGCCGACAACCGCTGCCGCGACAGCGCCGGCCACGCCTGCACCGCACAGAACGGCGCGCACTGATCGGCGTCAGCGCGGGTCCCGACGTGCACGCAACACTGGGTGAGACGTTCCTCGATCATCGTCGACATATCCATGAACGGTTTGACCGTGATCCGCACAACCCGTTCCCCGAGCAACGTCCGCAACCGTTTGCGCCGCCCGGGCAATGCCGACGACGCCAACGTGAGCAGGGTCGACATCCCCAGATCACAGTTCTCGCAGATATTGCGCCACACCCGCCCGATCTCCGGATGTGACAGCGACGACTGCTCCGAGAGCAATCCCAGCAGCGACTCCTGCACCGCCACCCGCAGTTCGGCGGGTAGCGCAGAGTCCGCGATCCGGTTCGATACGAGCCCCAGCTGCTGCTTCAACCGCTCGTGCCCGATCAGCGAGACCAGCGACCGCCATTCCCCCGCGTCGTCACGCAGCAGGTAACCGACCGAGCAGCAGTGCGGATGCGAACACGGCAGCGCGGTGAGGTCACGCCAGGTGACCTGGCCGCCGGTCTGCGGGCCGAGTCGGCGCAGTACACCGGTGTGGGTGAGCCGGTCCATCGGGTCGATCGATCCCGAACGCCCGGAACCGAATTGCGGTTGGATCGACACCCCGCCCACGAACGGTGTGTCCATCGCCGTGCGCAGGACCGCACCGATCTCGTCGTCGTTCACGCCCAGCGCGACCGTCATCACCAAGGTGGTGAAGATGGCGTTCGACGAAAGCCGTTGCAGCGTCTGCTGTTTGCGGGCCCGCAGGTCGCCACCGCGGTGATGCCGTGATGCCTGCGCCGTTTCCCCGTCGTATTGCAGATACACCTCGACCCGGTCGCGATGCGCACCCAGCAGCGCCAGCAACTCGTCGTCGACGGCGATGCGCAGACCGTTGGTGTTGAGCAGGATCCGGGTGATCGGCCGTGCGGTCAGCTCGGCGAGCAGTTGCGGCAACTGCGGATGCAGGGTCGGTTCGCCGCCGCTGAGCATCAGCACGTCCAGGCGCCCGTTCTCGCGGGCCAGACGCTGGTCGACATTGGCCAGCACGTCCTCGACCGCCACCACGCCGCGCAGTTCGGGCGAGGAGTCGGCGAAACAGGTGGGGCAGCGCAGGTTACAGCTGTCGATGATGTCCTCGAGGAGGATGCAGGTGTGCTGGGTCTGCATCTCGGGCAGCCCGCGCAGGTATGCCGAGGGCACCGGATCGAAATTGCCCGCGGTGTCGGGCAGGTGCGCTTTGGTCGGGGCCGTCCACTCTTCGAGGTAGGCCAGGATTTCGGGGTCCTCGTCGTAGAGGGTCCGCACCATGCCGTGGGTGCGACACCCTCGTTCGAGGAACACCTTGCCGTCCCGTTCGGCCAACCACCCCGACAGGCGCGCGACGTCGGGCAGCGGTGTCTCGGGGTGTTCATCGTGACAGCGGGGGCAGAACGCGGTGACATAACGCAGGATTCGATCGCCCCGCAACGGCATCCCGGTCATCGCGCCATCCCGAACATCCCCGTGTACAGCTCCGGGTTGATGGCCGTGCACAGACCCGCCGTGCACACCGTGACCAGCGACCACCCGATCATCAGCCCCATCCCGAACCCCTTGGGCGCGGGCCGTTTGCGCCGGATCAACAACCAGCCACCCCCGAAGGCCGCCGCCGCACTGACCACCGCAGTGAGCCCGAACAGCGCCTTGGTCGCGGTGTCGTCGTTCATGGAGGCCACGACCATGAACACGATGAATCCCGCCATCGCGTTGGCCACGATGAACGCCATCGCACCCGCCAACGCCATCGCCGCGACCTGACCGCCCTGCCCAGGCGGCTTCCCGCCCTGCTGTGGTGGTGGGGGCGGCATGTTCGGTGGTGGTCCGGGAGGAAAGTTCATGCCACGACCTTTCGTCGAAGTACACCGTCGTAGTTCCCGCGCCGGTAGCCGATGCTCCAGCGCACCGCGACCAGGACCAGTCCCGGCAGCAGGAACCATTGCGGGCGCGTCAGATCCAGCCACACCGTGTCATTGGCGCGGGTGAACTCGACCAGGAACCGGAAGATCGCATAGGCACCGACATAGAGGGTGAACAGCTCCCCCGGCGTGCTGATCCGGTCGCGCAACCACCACAGTGCGCCGAAAGCGGCGAGCTGGAACACGATTTCGTAGAGAAAGCTCGGGTGCATCGCCACACCGGCCACGCACCCGGGGCACTGCGGCACCGTCGCGGGCGCGTGGATTCCCCACGGCAGGCTCGTCGGCCGACCCGGTGCTTCGGTGAGCAAGCACCCGACGCGCCCCACCGCCATGCCCAGCGCCACCGCGGGTGCGAACAGGTCACCGGTTCGTTCCCGGTATCCGATGATCCTTTTCGCGATCAACACACCCACGTACGCGCCGAGTAGGCCGCCGAGCACGCTGCGCGCACCGAACATCCAGCTCTCGAAGGGATCCAGGGTCTCGGCCAGACTCGACAACCGCATGCCGATCGCCCCACCGACCAACGCCCCGGTGACCGCGACCAGCGACTCCTCGCGCAGCGCGTCACGTCGTCGGCATTCGGCCACGAACACCACCGCGGCGACAGCGACACCGAGCGCGACGAAGAACCCGTGCGTCGGGATCCCCCACATCAGCTGCGCCACCATGGCGAAAGGTTAGCGGGCCCATCGGCCGCGGTGCGTGAGTGAAACTACTCCAGAATTCGGGTACTACCCTGTTCGTTGGTGAACGACGGTGCGGGAGTGAGTGTTTCGTTTAGAATGGTGCACGGTGAGATCCTCACCCAGGTATCGATCCTCGGGTACCAGCGTAAATCATCGCGATAGTTCCACCATTTCGGGAATTCCATCGGATACGCAGTCATACAGGGGGTCAATCATGTCTACAGCTGTCGATTTCGCGGCCAGGCTCATCGATCCGCGGGCGATCGCCGCGGCGGGCCATTCGGCGGTCCTCGCCTACATCTCACCGAGCAGGCCGGGCGCGAACTTCGGTGCCAAACCGATCACCGCCGACTACGCTCGCGCGCTCACCACTGCCGGGCTCGACATCGTCTCCATCTGGCAATACGGCAAACCCGGCAACGCGACCCCGTCGGACTGGACCACCGGTTTCGATGGCGGTCGCCAGATGGCCGAACAGGCGTTGGCCACCCACCTGAGCGTGGGCGCGCCTCGACACGCACCGATCTTCTTCGCCGTCGACGAGGACATCTCGCTGTCACAGTGGAACAGCACGGCCGTCGAGTTCTTCCGCGGCGTCAATGCGGTGCTGGGTACGGCATGGACCGGGATCTACGGGCACTCCCGGGTCTGCGCGTGGGCGATCGAGGACGGGGTGATCGGGGCGCGAGGGGAATTCAGCTGGGCGTGGCAGACACGTGCCTGGTCGGGCACCGAACGGGAACCGCGCGCCGTGCTCTACCAGCGGGTGATCGACACCCCGAGCAACCCCGGACCTCTCATCGACGGCACCCGCGTCGACGTCAACGACATCCTCGCCCCCGACTTCGGGCAGTGGGCGATCGACCGCTCGGCATCGGTACCGCAGTTCACCGAGATCGACCGCCTCGGACCCTCGCACTCCCCGCGCGACGGCGCCAGGGTCACCAACTTCCTGTTGCACACCCAGGAAGGCAACGGCACCGCCGAATCCCTTGCCGCGTATCTGAACAACCCGGCCAACGGAGTGTCCTATCACTACACGCTGCGCGACGCGGTGGTGGTGCGGGTGGTGCCGGAGGAACTCGCGTCGTGGTCGGTGCTCTCAGCGAACCCTTTCACCGTGAATCTGTGCTTCGCCGGCAGCCGGATCGCGTGGTCGCGTGAGCGGTGGCTGAGCATCGACGGTGATCTGCGGATCGCGGCGTACCTCGCCGTGCGCAGCGCGCACCGGCACGGGCACTCGACCGAGGTGATCGGGCCGGATTACCACGTCGCCGACGGTATCTCCGATCACCAGTACGTCACGAGGGCTCTCGGTATCGGCTCGCATACCGATGTCGGCCCGAACTTCCCGTGGGATGTGTTCGCGGCCCACGTCGCCTCGTTCGCCGGTGGGACCGGGCAGACCGCGATCGATGCCCGTGCCGCCGCGTCCCCGTGGTTGGGCGCGCGCCGCACAGACGGCGAACTCCCCACCCCGGACGGGGTGGGACGTTTCGCCGAATTCGAGCACGGCTACGTCTATTGGCATCCGGCCACCGATGCCCACGCCATCCCGACGACGGTCATGGCCAAGTACGTCGAGCTGGGGCGGGAGACAGGCCCCTTGGGCTACCCGACCGCCGAGCACACCGAACTGCCCGATCCGCGAGGTTCCGGACCCGGGCTGGCGCAGGCTTTTCAAGGCGGCACCGTCTACCGGCGCGCCGCACAACCCGCGTACTGGGTGCACGGCGCGATCGGTGCCCGTTGGGCGGCAACCGGGTCCGAGAACGGCGAGCTCGGCTGGCCTGCCTCCGACGAGACCGCCCACGACGACGGGATGTATCAGGCGTTCGAATTCGGCCGGATCTACTGGGTGCCCGAACAGATCGTCGCACTGCGCAATTCCGGCGAGCCCGACACCCCGATGCCTCGGCCCGCCTGAGGGGTCAGGCCAGCAGGATCGCGAGGGTGGTGGCACCGGCACCCAGGACCAGCGCCGCCACCACCAGGAGCGCGATCAGCCGCGTTCGTGACGTCGGGCCGGTGTAGGTTTCTTCGGCGTTCAGCATGTCGTCGATGTCGATGGCGGCGAACTCACGGGTCGATTCGAGAGGGCCGGGCTGCTCGGTCATGTGCGTGACGCTAGTCCAGGTCGCTACTCACCGCCGCCGATACCCCACTGATGTTCGCGGGCACCGGGGTGCGGGTGGTGGCGAGGAGTTCGTCGAGCTGAGCTTCGGCGCGTTCGGCACGGGCCAGGGTTTGCTTGCGGGCATCGTCGAGCGCGGCCCATCGTTCGGCGGCTTCGGTGCGCACCTGTTCCAGTGCGGCCACCGATTCGTCGCGGCGTTGCTGGGTTTCGATGCTGGTGGTGCGGCGCAATTCCGCGAGTTCGGTGCGGGTGCGGTCGAGTTCGCTACGCGCGGTGTCGAGTTCGGTGCGGGCCCGGCGCCACTCCTCGCGTGCTTCGGCGGCCGCCTCTACTCGTTCGGCGGTGGCTTGTTCGGCGCGTTCGGTGGCACGGTCGGCGTCGGCGGCCCGCTGGATCGCCAGGTCGCGTTCGGCGTTCGCGGCCGCGATCCGGGCATCGGCGTCTCGGCGCTGGTGGGCGATTTCGGTGTCGGCGCGATGTTCGGCGCGTGCCACACTGTCGTCGGCGTCTTGTTTGGCTTTGTCGATGTCGTCGGCTGCTTGTCGTTGCGCCGCACGCACTTGCGCCTCGGCGTCGCTGCGCGCGGCGAACACGTCTTCGGCTGCCTGCCTGGTGAGCGCGTCCACCGAGGCCACGACCTCATCCCTGGCTGCGAGCGACTCACTCACCGCGTGCTCCGCCTGTTCCGCGGCAGCCACCGCCTCTTCGGCCACCGATTCCGCCAGTGCGCGTGCCTCTTCGGCTTCGCGCCGTGCTTGTTCGGCCGCCACCGTCGCGATCTCCGCCTCGGCGATCCGTCGCGCCGCGTCGGCCTGCACAGCCTGGACCTGCGCCTCGGCCACCGACGGATCCCCGATCGTCTGCAGCTCGGCCACTGCCGCGTTCAACGTGGTCCCCAGCTGCTCGGCGAGCCCCCGAAACTGCCCGAGCAGCTCATCGGCCCGCAACCGCGCCACCGTCACCGGCCCCTGAGCCGTCACAGTGACAGTAGCCGCCGCACTCTCGGACTCCTGTTGCTGCCGTTGCCTTTCCCGCCACGCCCGCCACCGCGTGTGGTCGGGGTGATCGCAGTACTCAGAGGGACGACCCGGACCGCCGGCGCGGGTAATGGGGCGGGCGCAGCCCGGATAGTTGCAGTTGCTCGACACAGGAGAATCGTAGCGTTGGTTTCGTCATTTTCGGACGTATTGCACGAAACGAAACCCGTGTCGCCTCTTGAAGACTTGAATCCAGAGGTCTCGGTCCTGACCGCCGATAAGTGAACATTATCGGCGGTCAGCCAGCTAGCCGGTTCCCAAACACCTCGGATTATTTACGTTTACGTTTGGTTGGCATCAACGCTACGTATTGTAAACGGAACACAGCGAAAACTGTGCCCGGTGGTACGGGCGTCCATAACGGCGCCGAGGACCACAATGAGGTCCTCGGAGGCCGCGGGGAATGGCCGAGTCGACCGGTTTGTGTTCAGCCCCTCGAGGGTTCGCCTATTCGGCAGACGCGCGTGGGACCGGCTCGCTCAGCAGGCGGATCGCCAGGAGGGCAATCCAAATGCCACTAGCGATGATCCCGATCCGTTCGATGAGCCCTGCTGGTCCCCCGTCTACCAATTTGGCGGTGAGGGCGAAGGCGACATAAGAGGTGGCGACCAGTAGGCCGGTGGCAACCGAATACCGGGACCAGCCGCGGTTTTCGAGCGCCTGATCGCGCCGTGCCAGCACGAAGCAAGCCGCAGTCAGCGAACTGAACTGAACCAGACCGAGGAGACTATGAACGGCGCCGTGGACGGTCAGCGCTTCCGAGGCTCCTACTGGGTAACCCAGCGACGGGTCGGGAAGGATCGGCCCGATGGCGACGAAGGTGAAGCCATAGATCCCGAGCAGGATGGGCACCCAGGTGGAACCACGTCCGGTACGCAGAAGCTGCCTCGTCCCGAGGGCAAAGGCGAGCAGGAGCGTTCCGGTGACGATGTAGTTGGCTATCTGCATCCACCCGCCAGGCCCCAGTTCGAGGTTGCTGTCGGGGACGACCCAGGCGTTGTAGTCAGGGCGTATGGCCCCGAGGACGTGAATGACAACAATGTTGAGCAGCGGAGCGATGACACCGCAAGCCAGCAGCAGTCTCATCGCCGCTGTCTGCTCACCAGTACTTAGTGCTGAGGCTTCCATGAACATCACTATCGACCGATCGGTCACCCCGGAGATTGGAAAAATGTTCCCCATGCCCGGTACCGATCCAGGGCGATGACAGGCAGATTGTCCGCGTGCAGCACCCCCGGTGTGCGGTCCGCGAAGATCGACACATCCCGGCACAGATGAGCCTGATCGGTGTACCCACACACCGCGGCGACGTCGGCGGCGGGCCGGCCCGCCAGCAAACCGGCGACCGCACACCGGAATCGGACCAGCATCGCCGCCCGCTTGGGTGTCAGACCGATCTGGGATTCGAACCTCGCCCACAGCCGTTTGCGGCTCCATCCGAGGGATTCGGCGAGCTCGCCGACCTTCACCTGGCCACCGGAGGCGAGTATGCGCTGCCAGGCGGCGGTCACCTCGGGATCCGGCGTCCGCATCGGCCTGTCGCACTGCGCCAGAAACGATTTCGTCAGGGCGAACCGTTCCTCCCAGGTCCGGGCATCCGCGAGTTGCTCCCGCAGTCGCCGAACCTCGGATCCCCACAGCTCCTCCAACGGGACAACGCCACGCCCCAGATCGGTTGCGGCAATACCCAACAGGGAGTGCGCCCGAATCGGCGACATGCGAACCTCCACGCACTCTGCCCGCGTGCTGCGAATGCGCGTGGCCGCCATGGGAAGTCCGACGACGAAACCGCCCAATGACTGCTGACCACCAGCCTCGCCGACAATCAGGTCACGACCCCCGAACTCGATCACCACAGCGACCGCCGTCGTCGCGGCAACCCGCAAGTCAAGCCCGCCGCCGGCCACATCGCGGTATCCGATGATCGCGGCACCCGACGGCGCGGCCGCGGACGGATCCGCGAAATCCCAACCCACACCAGGCCCGCAGCCGATATCCGCAACTCCCACCTGGTTCAGGCTACGGAAACGTGGTGGCGCGGCGGATGCGCCATACAGGCCGCACCGATGAGTTCCGGGTGGTTCTGTCGTCGGAACCTCTGAGTGTTCCGACTGACAGGAGTCCAGGCATGACGAGACCATTTCGAGGTGGCATGAGCGCGGTACGGGCGAACGGTGTGGACCTCGGCATCGAGAGCTTCGGCAGCGAAGACGATCCGCTGGTCATGCTGGTCGGCGGCACAACGATGCTGTCCTGGCCCGACGCGCTGTGCGAGCGGCTCGCGTCGGGCGGGCGGCGTGTGGTCCGCTACGACCTGCGTGACTCCGGCGCGTCGACGACCCTCGACCCGGAGAATCCGGCCTACGACCTGCGCGATCTCGGCGCCGACGCGGCCGCGCTGGTCGGGGTGCTGGGTGCCGGGACCGCTCATCTCGGTGGTGTCGGTGTCGGCGGGATGGTCGCTCAGGTCGCCGCGCTGGACTACCCGGACGTGTTCTCGGCACTGACCCTCGTCGGCACCCGGCCGGTGGCGCCGGGACCGGCCGACGACGACCTGCCGGACCACGACCGCGCGGTCATGGGCGCGCTGTTCTCCCACGCGCAACCTGACTGGACCGACCGGGATGCCGTAGCGGCGTTCGCCGCCGAGGGTGCCGAGCTGCTGGGCGACGATGCGGAGCAGGCGCGGGCGACTGCGGCTCGAATCTGGGACCGGACGCCGTCGAGCGATCCCGCGGTGCACCAGGCGAATCAGCTCGGGATGGTGTTCTCGCGGATCGACTGCGCCCCGCGATGGCGGGAGCGACTCGGTGAGCTCGACGTGCCCACGCTGGTGGTGCACGGTCGCGCCGACCCGTTCTTCCCGGTCGGCAACGGCGAGGTCCTCGCCGCCGAGATCCCCGCGGCGCGACTGCTCGTCCTCGAGGACATGGGTACCTCCTTGCGAGCTGACGCGGCGGACCAGGTCGCTGCGGCGATGCTCGCCCTCTGACCCGCGGCTGGACGCGCTGGCATGACATGGCGCGCTACTACTTGACAGAGTGCGTAATACTGTAACGCATGATGCTCCGCCCAGACGGCATGACGATCACTGATGAGTCCGCGATCGGCCTGGCCGCGTCGATCCGCGCTCGCGAGGTGACCGTCCGTGCGGTGATCGACGCCCACATCGCCGTTCTGGAACGCTTCGCGCCTGCCACGAACGCCGTGGTCGTCGATTGCTACGACACCGCGCGACAGCAGGCCGATGCCGCCGACGCCCACCTCGCGACCGGACCTGCGGACCTGCCGCCGCTGTTCGGCGTACCGATCACCGTCAAGGAATCCCTGGCGGTCGCCGGCTTGCCCAACACGGCGGGTGTCGTGGCACGAAAGCACCTGCGGCCGGCCGCCAATGCCACTGTGGTGCAACGAGTCCTGGACGCGGGCGCGATCGTGCTCGGGCTGACGAACACCTCCGAGGGGTGCATGTGGATCGAGTCGACCAACCGGGTCTACGGGCGAACCAGCAATGTGCACGACCGAACACGCACGGCGGGCGGGTCTTCAGGCGGTGAGGGTGCCGCCGTCGGCAGCGGCGGATCCCCATTCGGGTTGGCCACCGACACCCTCGGCTCTATCCGCATCCCCGCCTTCTGCAACGGTGTATTCGGCCACCGTCCCACGACCGGCCTGCTCCCGACCACCGGCGCCTGGCCACCGCCCTTCGGGGTCGCCGCCTTGTGCTCCAACGGGGTCATCGCCCGCCGCGCAGCCGATCTCATGCCGCTGCTGCAGATCATGGCGGGCCCCGACGGGACCGACCCACTGATACAGGAAGTCACCCTCGGTGATCCGGCGACGACCTCGCTCCGCGGTGTTCGCGTGGTGCTGCTCGACAAGACGTTCGCCCCCGGGGTCGGCCGCGAGGTGCTGGCAGCACGAGACCGGGCCGCCGCCGCGCTCACCGACGTCGGCGCCGAGGTCACCCACGTACCGATGCGTTCACTGCGAATGATCGGTCTCTTCGCCACGATCGTGCTGGCCGAGGAAACCGGGATCAGCTTCGCCGAGATCATGCGCAACGAAGGCGCCGACATCCTCGCGGTAAGCCAGCTCACCGCCGCCCGTGGGGACCACACACTCGCCACCCGGCTCCTGGCACTCGGCGAACTGATCGCAGCACGACTACCCACCCCGGCCGCCCGGCGCATCACCGCAGCCGCACACAACGCTGCCACCGAGATCACCGAAACCATCGGCGACGGACTGCTCCTGCACCCCACCCTGACCACGGTCGCACCCCGCCACGGTCGCACCACCGGGCGCCCATGGCGCACGAACACGGTCGCGCCGTTCAGCCTCGCAGGACTGCCGGTCACCCAGGTTCCGCTCGGCCGCGGCACCCATGATCTGCCACTGGGGGTTCAGGTGGTCGCCGGCCCGAACCGCGATCACCTCTCGATCGCGGCGGCCCTCACACTCGAGCAGGCGTTCGGCGGTTGGGTCAGGCCACGCCACTGACCACACTCGAAGACGGTTCCCCGAGTGCCGGTGCCTCAGTGCCTGGCTGCCTCTTCGATAACGGCGGCGACCGCAGCGGGCTGTGAGACCAAGGAGGCATGGGAGGCGGGGATTTCGGAGGTGCGGGCGCCGATGCGGTCGGCCATGAAGCGCTGGGAGGTCGCCGGGATCACCCGGTCGGCGCCGGAGACCAGGTACCAGCTGGGTATCCGGGTCCAGGCGGGCGGGCCGGAGGGTTCGATGTTCGCCGCGACGGCGATGGAGCGCTGGTGGGCGATCATGTCGGTTGCGGTGGCATCGCTGACATCCTGCGCGAATACCTCGTGGAACGACGCGGGGGCGACATAGCCGTCGAGGTTCTTGCCCGCGATGCCCTGGCTGTCGTCGACGACGGCGACCTGCAGGACCGGCGGCAGCAGGCGGCTGCCGGGGAAGCGGATCGGATCCAGTGCCAACTGGGCGGGCTCACCCTGCTGCGGGGCGAACGCGGCGATGTAGACCAGCGCGGTCACATCGGGGTCGTCGACGTTGGTGATCACCGTGCCGCCGTAGGAATGTCCGACCAGCACGATCGGTCCGTCGATCGTCGCGAGCGTGCGTTCGACGGCGGCGGCGTCGTTGGCGGGACCGCGCAGCGGGTTATCGGGGACCACGACGCGGTAGCCGTCGGCGCGCAGGGCCGCGGCGACACCGTCCCAGCTGGTCGTGTCGGCAAACGCGCCGTGCACGAGCACCACGGTGGGGGTGTCGGCGGCCAGGGCGGGGGCCGTCGCGCAGAGCGCGCCCGCGCTCAGGCCGACCGCAACAGCAACCGCCACATTCGATCGGAGCCTGCTCGTCATGACTTCGTCCTCTCACCCTCGGAGATTCGGCGAACGCCCACGCAACAGTATTGTCCACCGCCCCGAAAATGATCAGCAGGCGGCCACCGTCGGGATCGTCGACGCTTTCGATCTGGCGGCGATGTCTCCTTTCGGGTAGGAGTGGAGGCCGATAGAGGGGGAATCGTGGGGGAACGAATCAGTCCGTCGGCGACGGGCTCGCGGGTGAGTGAGCGCCGAGTGCGCTCCACCGAGGAATGGCTGGACTACTTCCAGCGGAATGCGACACGGCAGCGGCCCATTCCGTGGCAGACGAACGGAATCGGAGCCGGTCCGGCAGAGCTGGCACCGATTCGCCGCTCACTGCAGGCTTGGCAGCTCGGCGAAACATCGGACGGACGGCACCTGGCCGCATCCGCTGACCGATACGCCACAGCGACCGGCGACCCCGCATACCGCGACGTCATCGACTTGTTCATCCGAGAAGAGCAACGCCACGGCGCGCTGTTGGGTCGCATCTTGGACGATGCGGGAATCCCACGCCGACAAGCCGATTGGGGCGACACCCTATTTCGGCGACTCCGGTACAGCATCACCGACATCGAGGTCTGGACCACGCCCGTCGTCATGGTCGAGACCCTGGCGATGCTCTATTACAACGCGATCCGCCGAGCCACCGGCTCGCCGGTTCTCCGCGCGGTCTGCGCCCAGATCCTCGCCGACGAGGTACCCCACGTGCGGCTGCAATGTGAACGTCTCGCCGTGTTGCTGCACAACCGGTCCCGCACCCGCTACCACCTCACGATGCTCATCCACCGCATCCTGTTCCTTGTCGTCGTGCTCCTGGTGTGGACAGGCCACCACCGCGCCCTCCGCGCCGGCGGCTACACCTGGACCCACTACCGCCGCACGGCCTACGCCAAAATGCGCCGCGCCTGGCAACGCATGGATCCGCAACGGTACGTCTGGACCTGATTCGCAGATGGCGAAAACGACGCCTCTGGATGGGCTTTCAGTTCACGACGTCCAGAGTGTCGAACCGGTGGGCGGACCAGATGCGGCGCGAATTCTCCTCGGGATAGGGCTGGGTGTTCGGTTCGGCGTTGTAGACGCGGGTGGTTCGCGCATGCGGGTCATAGGTTGACCAGCCAGGGTTGCCGGTGGTCGCGAAATTCACCCAATCGGTGCGCATGTCGCGGGAGACGCTGACTGCTTCTACGGCAGCGTTCGGGTAAGCGGCAGGATGATTGCGCACATCATCGACGCTGAGCGTGCCGAACACGAGCAGAAAGTCGAGACTGTGCGAGGCATCCTGTTCCCGGTTGTAGCCCCAGCCCAGTTCATAGGTCCACGCTTTCCCGTTGCCGGTGTGTTGAGCGTCGGCAAGGTGCAGGCTGGGCATCCGGAACAACCAGTCGGCGTTGACGAGTTCATCCAGCTGCGCCGCGGTGGCGTCAGGGTATGCGGCGCGGTAAGCACGGCCGCCATCCGGAGCGGGCGCGAGACGATCGAGTGTCGCGGTCAGCCGCTTCTCAGCTCGTTCACCATCGAGATGGGCAGCGTAGAGCCGGTATTCATCGCGGGTATGCCCGACGAGCAGGTCGACGCGCTGGGCGCTGCCACCGCCCAGCGCGCGCCACGGAGCATGCGGGAGAAGGTCACCGTCGACGACGGGTGAGAACGGTGTCGGCGTCAGCGCCATAGGTCCCCACGAGTCGACGAATCCGGGCATCTTCCGCAGGATCGTGTCCGTCGCAGCAAGCAGCGACCGCGGCGGAATACGGGCCAGTTCACCGAGGGTGGCCTGGGTGCCGAGTTCTGCGGCGATCGTCTCGGTAATCGCGCCGGCGAGCCGTGGAGAGAAGTAGGTGCCCGGGACGCTCTGGGCGATCGCACGACGAAACAGCCCGGCTGCAGTCGGCATCGTCAGCAGCGCGGCAATGCAGCCGGCGCCGGCGGATTGACCGAAGACGGTGACATTGCCCGGATCTCCACCGAAGCCTGCGATGTTGTCGTGCACCCACCGCAGTGCGGCGGCCTGATCAAGAATGCCGCGGTTGTCCACGGCACCGGTGATGTGGGCGAAACCCTCCACTCCGGTGCGGTAGTTCACGCTGACCATCACCACGCCCTCTTCGGCGAGCGTCGCACCGTCGGCATCCGGGTTGCCGGTGGAGCCTTCCAGGTAGGCACCGCCATGGATCCACACCATCACCGGAAGCCGGGCATCACCGAGGTCGGGTGACCACACATTGAGCGTCAAACAGTCGGCGGAACCATCTGCGGTACTACCGAACTCCGCCGTCATCACCGAGCCCGCGTGGGTCGTCTGCGGAACCGGTGGACCGAACTTCGATGCGTCGCGCGTCCCGTCCCACCGCCGCACCGGGACGGGAGCCTGGAATCGGTGCGAGCCGACCGGCGGCTCGGCATAGGGGATGCCACGGAAGACCGCCAGAGCGCCCTCCCGCCTGCCACGCACAACTCCGGCCGCCGTGCGGATTTCCGGTTCGATGCCGGCTTCGGTATTCATCCTGTACGAACCTACTCACGAAATGGTGCTCGGAAGCCGCCGATCTTCTGCTCGAGCAGTTCGGCCAGCCGCAGCGGGGTGCGGTCCTCGAACATCGGACCGATGAGCTGCACTCCCACCGGCAGGCCCTCGGCGGACCTGCCCGTAGGTATGGCGGTGGCGGGTAGGCCGGGCATGGTGGCCAGACCTGCCCAGGCGAGCTGGTCGAGGAACGGGTACTCGACGCCGTCGATGTCGATTCGGCGTGCCAGCAGATCGGGGTGGTGGTCGTGGGGGAATGCGGGAGTCGGGGTGATCGGGCAGACCACGGCATCGAACTCGGCGAAGAGTTGCCGCCAGCCGTGGCGGTGGAGTTCGCGACCGTTGTTCGCCTCGCGCCAGTCGCGGTGGGTGAAAACCATGCCGCGCAGCCGGGTGGCGACGAGACCCCGGTCGTCGGTGCTCAGTCCGGCGGCGCGGGTCCGAAGCTGTTCGTACGCTTCGACGGGAAAGCTCGCGACGGCGCCCGAGAACAGCAACTGCATGTAGAGCGCCGCGGCTTCGGTCAGATCGGGCAGCAACGGACTGCGCCGTTCGACGTGGGCACCGCCGTCGACAAGCGCGTCGGCCACCCGGTTCACGCCTGCCCGCACCGCGAGCCCGGTCGCGATGAGCGGATGCTCGTCGAGGACCAGGACACGGAAATCGCTGAGCCGCTCGTGTCGCGGGGCCTTCAGCGTCAGGTTGTACGCCATACCGTGTGTCAGTGGGTCCGGTCCGGCCATGACATCGAGGAGCAGGGTGAGGTCGCGGGCAGTGCGCGCCATCGGACCGACAACGGCGAGGTCGAGATCGACCGGCAATGCCGAGGCGGGCGGTGCGACCATTCCGCGGTTCGCCGCCAGACCGAGTGTCGGCTTGTGCGCGTAGACACCGCAGAAATGCGCCGGGGTGCGCAGCGAACCGCCGATGTCGGAACCGATGGACAGCGCGCCGAATCCGCACGCCAAGGCCGCCGCCGATCCACCGGAGGAACCGCCCGGCGTGCGGGTGTGATCCCACGGGTTGTTGGTGGTGCCGTAGATCTCGTTGAAGCTCTGGATATCTTGCAGTCCCAACGGCACATTGGTCTTGCCGAGCATCACCGCGCCGGCGGCTTCGAGCCGTGACACCTGTACCGCATCCTCGGTCGGTACATAGTTTGCGTGCTGCGGCATGCCCCAGGTCGTGGGCAGCCCAGCGATGTTGTAGGACTCCTTGACCGTCACCGGAATACCGAGCAGCGGCCGATCCTCACCGCGGGCGCGCGCCTGATCGGCCCGCTGCGCGGCGGCCCGAGCACGGTCGAAGTCCGGCACGCAGATCGCGTTGATCACCTTGTCGTCGCGCTCGATCCGGGCGATCGCCTCATCGGTCAATTCCACCGATGTCACCTCACCGGTACGCAAAGAGGTCGCGAGTTCTTCTGCCGACTGACGATTCCAATCCATGAATGCGACGCTATGGGCCCGCCGGAAAGGACATAAAATGCCGTTTCGCACAAAGGGGAAGTCGAGCGGACCACCTGCACCGGACAAGTCACACGTTCGTTCTGCCATCGAAGACGGCCCACCCCAGGTCACAGCGTCGGTAGCGGGCCGACTCCATGAGGCAGGCCATGAAATGTCGCTGTGCACAATGGGATGGTTGTCTCATTCGACGACCCACAAATAGGGCCCGAGCAATTACGGGGGATACCGCTGGATGCGGTTCAGCCCAGCATGTTTTCGATGAGATCGGCGGCGCGCGTGGTCCCGCCTTCGGCTTTTGTTTCGGTGCGCAGCTGCGCCGAGCGGCGGGCGACCTCCGGGTCGCCGACCAAGTCGTCCAGGGCGGCCCGAAGGTTCTGGGCGGTGGCGTCCGGGGTGTCGATGCGGCGGGCCACGCCTAATTCGACGAGCCGGTCCGCGTTCATGAACTGCTCGGCCCCCTGCGGCACGGCGATCATCGGGACACCCGCCAGCAGCCCCTCACCGCAGCCGCCCATACCGGCGTGGGTGATGAAAGCGTCCGCTCGTTCCAGGATCGCCCGCTGGGGAACCCAGGAGTGCACTTCGACATTGGCCGCGATGTCGCCGAGCTCGTTCGGGTCGGTGTGTTTGCCGATTTGCAGGACCACGTGCCAGCCGGGCAGGTTACCGAAGGCTTTCAGGCACTGGCGGTAGAACTCCGGTTGGCGGGTGTACGCCGAACCCAGGGAGATCAGCAGTACCTGCTCCGCGTCGGCGGGGCGCGCCCAACCCGCTGACTGGCGTGTGTCGAAGCAGGGGCCGACGAAAGTCACTGTGTCGGAGTCGACTTGGTCGGCGTGTGGTTGCATCGCTCGGGGAATCAGCGCCAGTGCATCGGCGGGCGAACCGGAGAAGTCGTCGACGTCGGTGGTCGAGGCACCGCACTCGGCGAGCCACTGGGCGAACCTCGCCTGGTAGGCGTCGGCACCCGGTAGGTGGCGCAGGTGTGCCGCCACGTCCGGTTCGTAGCCCTTCCATGCCACGAAAGTGGGCGAGAGCTGCATCATCTCGCGGCCCTGGGCTTCGGCGAGGGCGCGTCCGGCATAGGCGCCGATGTCGTACAGATAGAGATCCGCGGGGTCGTGGTCGTAGACCGCGCGCAGTTGCGGGAGGGCCAGTAGCGCATTGTCGAAGAACAGGTTCATCACCGCAACGGGGTCGTCGGGCCAGTTGTTGTCGGCCACCGGCAGTGTCGAGGTGCACTCGACCAGCTCGGCACCGGCGCCGGTGATCAGGTCTGCGACGGCCGGGTCGTTGGCATAGGTGACGCGATGGCCACGAGCCACCAACTCACGGATGACCTCGAGGCTCGGCAGGACATGGCTGACGATGGGGATGCCGACCATCGCGATATCGGCTGGGCGAGAGGGCATTTCACTCATTTCCGGGATTCGGCGGCGGCTTCCAGGTCGTCGATGCTGCCCGACATGATCGTCGGCACGTGTGCGGTGATGTGCTCGGCGGGCCAGTCCCACCACGCCACCGCCAGTAGCCGGGCGACATCGCTGTCGTCGTAGCGGGTTCGGATGAGGCGGGCCGGATTTCCGCCGACGATGCCGTAGTCGGGGACATCGGTGGTGACGACGGAGCCGGTGCTGATGATCGCGCCGTGGCCGATCCGCACACCGGGCATCACCGTCGTGCCGTTGCCGAACCAGACGTCGTTGCCGATCACGGTGTCGCCTCGGCTCGGCAAGCCGGTGAGCAGGTCGAAGTGGTTCGACCAGGAGCCACCCATGGTGGGAAACGGGAAGGTCGACGGGCCGTCCATGCGGTGGTTGGCCCCGTTCATGATGAACCGCGTTCCGGTGCCCAGCGCGCAGAACTTCCCGATGATCAGTTTCTCCGGCCCGTAGTGGTAGAGGACATTGCGCGTTTCGAACGCGGTCGGGTCGTCGGGGTCGTCGTAGTAGGAGTACTCGCCGACCTCGATGAGGGGCGAGGTGATCAGCGGCTTCAGCAGCACGACCCGCGGCTGGTCCGACATGGGGTGCAGCACGGTCGGGTCCGCGGGAACAGGCGTGGAATCGTCGGGCACAGCGAAACTCCTTCGGCGCGTGAGCTATCGGGTGCCCGTGGAGGTCGAACACCAAAGGCTTCCTAATACGACAACTGTCGCACTAAGCTACGTTGACAGCACCAGCCCGTCAAGCGATCGGTGTGCCGACAATGAGATCCGCATCGGATAGTTCCGAGCCCGCTCCCCCGGCGCGCTCCCGCCCAGGGGGCCGAACGGCCCGCATCCGAACCCAGGTGCTCGACGCCGTCACCGCCGAGCTGGCCGAACACGGCTACGACGCACTCAACATGGACGCCGTCGCGACCCGCGCAGGCGTGCACCGCGCCACGGTGTATCGCCGCTGGCAAGACGTCGGCGGCCTGCTCGCCGACCTCTTCGACGCGGCGAGCGACCAGCCATGGCACCCCCGCGACACCGGCTCCCTACGCGGCGACCTCGCGGCGCTCAACCACGAGATCCAGGATTCCCTGACCGAGGAGCCGTCGCTCGCGGTGGCACTGATCGCCGCCTCGTTCCGATCCGAGGAAGCCGCCCGAGCGCTACGGCGACTATGGGATGACCGCTACACCCAGTCCGAGATCATCGTCGAGCGAGCGATCCACCGCGGCGACCTTCCCCCCGACGTCGACGCACGCGCCCTGCTGATCGCCGCCACCGCACCGATCTACCACCACTTGGTCCTGCTACGCACCCCACCCGACCCCCACCTACCCGACCGCACAGCCACCACCACCGCCCTCGCCGCGGAATCGGGCGCATTCACCCGATGACACACGCCCACAGATTCCACGTCGGCACCGATCCCACCAGACCGCCGCTCATTCTGCTTCACGGCTCAGACGGCAGGGAGGCCGATCTGATGCCGTTGGCCGACGACCTCGCACCAGGTGCAACGAAGCTCGGCATTCGTGGAACAGTCGCCACAGACAGCGGGTATGCCTTCTTTCGTCGGCATCCGGATCGCCGAGTGGATGAGGCAGACATTGCGGCCAGAGTTCCGGTCCTTGCGGAATTCATCGAAGAGTCCTGCGCCGACTACGACCTCACAGAACGGCCTGTCGCCATCGGTTTCTCCAACGGCGCAATCATGACCGCAGCCTTGCTGAGGAGTCATCCCGGCCTGCTGGCGGGGGCGATCCTGTTCCGGCCGTTGGCACCGTTCGCCCACGATCTCCCCTATCGACTGGACGGGACGCCGGTGCTGATAGTCGACGGCACGAACGACAGCCGCAGATCATCCGGGGATGGTCTGCGGCTGTCGCGACGGTTGCGTCGTGCCGGAGCGATGGTGACCCATCATGTGCTGCCGGTCGGCCATGCGATTACCGGCGGGGACGGCGAGGTCGCACGCGAATGGCTTCGGGCGCACCAGCTTTGATCATTTCCGCGTCAGACGAGGGCTCCGTGTCGGCCCCGGAATCCTGAAGCTGTCATCAAGTGCAAAGTGACGCGCCAGTAGGACGTTGGGGGGCTTACGGTTTCGTATGTGCGTCAGGAATGGTCGACCGAGGACCTGATCGGGTCATGGACGCTGGTCGGCATCGACTGGCAGTTGGTGAAGAACAAGTCGGGTGCTACCCGGTTGGGGTTCGGGCTGCTGCTGAAGTTCTTCGAGCTCAAAGCCCGGTTTCCACGCCAACCGGACGAAGTGCCAGCGGCTGCGGTCGCATACATGGCCGAGCAGTTGAAGGTCGATCCGGGTGAGTTCACGACCTATCCCTGGGAGGGCAGGTCGGCGAAGTATCACCGTGAGCAGATCCGGGACGCGTTCGGGTTCCGTGAGTTCAGCATCGGCGACGAGGACAAGCTGACCGGATGGTTGGCAGCCGAAGTATGTCCGGTCGAGCTGCGGGACGAGCAATTGCGGGAAGCTGCGCTGATCCAATGCCGAGCCGAGCGGATCGAACCGCCGACCCCTGGACGGATCGACAGGCTGATCGGGTCGGCCCGTGCGAAGTTCGAGAAGAAGTTCTGCGAGCGCACAGTGTCCCGGCTCGGCGAGACATCCATCGAGAGGCTGAACGAGCTGGTCGCGGTCGGCGCGGCGCCCTTGTCCAGCGGCCGGGGGTTGTTGGCGGAGTTGAAGTCCGACCCGGGCAAAGTCAGCCTGGAGACACTCCTACGTGAGGTGGACAAGCTCGCCTCAGTGCGCGCCCTTTCGCTTCCAGTGGACTTGTTCGCCGATGCCAGCGACAAGCTGGTCGATGGCTGGCGGGCACGGGCGGCGCGGTCGTTCCCATCGGATCTGCGCGGCATGCCGGAGCCGATCCGGTTGACGTTGTTGGCGGCGTTGTGCTCGATGCGGTCGGCTGAGATCACCGACGCGTTGGTCGATCTGCTGATCGAGCTGGTCCACAAAGTGAATACGCGGGCGGATCGGCGGGTGGAGAAGGAACTGACCGAGGATCTGCGCCGGGTTCGTGGCAAGGACAATATCCTATTCCGGCTGGCGCAGGCCGCGGTCGACCATCCCGACGACATCGTGCGCGAAGCCCTGTACCCAGTGGTCGGGGAGAAGACTCTGCGGGAGCTGGTCAAGGAAGCCAAGGCCAACGACCAGGTGTTCCAGGAACGGGTGCGGACGGTGCTGCGCAGCTCTTACTCCAACCACTATCGGCGGATGCTGCCAGCTCTGTTGGCGGCCTTGGATTTCCGCTGCAACAACACCGCCTACCGGCCGGTGATGGTTGCCATCGAGCTGCTTGCGCGCTACGCGAGCATCGACGGCAAGGTCCGCTTCTACGACCAGCACGCCCTGGCCCCTGTGGACGGGGTGGTGCCGAAGGCGTGGCGCGAGGCGGTGGTCGACGAAAAGGGCCGGGTCGAGCGGATCCCGTACGAGTTGTGTGTGTTGGTCGCGTTGCGTGACGCGATCCGCCGCCGTGAGATCTACGCCGATGGCGCGAACCGGTGGCGCAACCCCGAAGATGACCTGCCCGGAGATTTCGATACCGCCCGCGAGGTGCATTACGCGGCGATCCGCAAGCCCCTGGACCCGACCCAGTTCATCGACGGGCTCCGCTCTCGGATGAGCGAGGCACTGACCCGGCTCGACCGTGGCCTGACCGAGAACACGACCGGCGGAGTCCGATTGACACGGCGACGTGGTGAACAGTGGATCAGCGTGCCGAAGTTGGACAAACTCCCTGAGCCGGAGAACCTGGAGAAGATCAAAGCCGAGGTAGCCCGCCGGTGGGGCACCCTGGACCTGCTCGATGTCCTCAAAGACGCAGATTTCCTCACCGACTTCACCGCCGAGTTCACCTCGGTAGCCTCTCGCGAGGTCATCGACCGCGGCACTCTGCGCCGCCGACTGTTGCTGGATCTGTTCGCGTTGGGCACGAACATGGGTATCCGGGCGATCGTGAACACCGGCGAACACGAAGAATCCGAGGCGGCGCTGCGGCATGTGCGCCGACACTTCATCACCCGCGACAATCTGCGCCGCGCGACGACGAAATTGGTGAACGCGACGTTCGAGGCGCGAGATCCGAGCTGGTGGGGCACCGGCACCGCCTGCGCGAGCGATTCGAAGAAGTTCGGGTCGTGGGAGTCGAACCTGATGACCCAATATCACCAGCGTTACGGCGGGCATGGGGTGATGATCTACTGGCATGTCGAGCGCCGCAACGTGTGTATCTACTCCCAGCTCAAGTCATGTTCGTCGTCTGAAGTGGCGGCGATGATCGAAGGGTTGCTGCGGCACTGTACCGACGCGGAGATCGAAGCCAACTACGTCGATACGCACGGCGCGAGCGTGGTCGGGTTCGCGTTCACCGAGCTGCTCGGGTTCAAGCTGGCGCCTCGGCTCAAGAACATCGGCTCGATTCGGCTGTACCGGCCCGACGACACCAGCGTCTATGGGGAGCTGGGACCGGTGCTTACCCGCCCGATCCGGTGGGACCTCATCGCCCAGCAGTACGACCAAATGGTCAAGTACGCCACCGCCTTACGCCTGGGCACAGCCGAGTCGGAATCGATCCTGCGACGATTCACCCGTGGCGGCCCGAAACACCCCACCTACCAGGCGCTCGAGGAGCTGGGGCGGGCCGTTCGTACGATCTTCGCCTGTGACTATCTGGCATCGGAAGACCTGCGCCGGGAGATCAACAGCGGGTTACAGGTGGTGGAGAACTGGAACTCCGCCAACGGGGTCGTCTTCTACGGCAAGGACTCCCAGCTCACCGGCGCCGACCGCGAGCACGCTGAGGTGTCGATGCTGGCGCTACACCTGCTGCAGTCAGCATTGGTCCACATCAATACCTTGCTGCTCCAGGCGGTGCTGGAAACGCCTGAGTTCCACGATCTGGTGGGTGATACCGAGCGACGTGCGATGTCGCCGCTGTTCTGGTCGAATATCAACCCATACGGGCGATTCCGACTCGACATGGACACCCGCCTGGACCTGAGCAGGCAACAGATCGCCAGCTGAAGCATGGCGTTGAAGGGCCCCGCTCGTACAGCGCAAACGTCTGACCTGCTCGCTACCGCCGGATTTCTGCCGGTTGCTCCCCTACCCCGGGCATAAGTCGCGCGAAAGCCGTTCTACCTGCACTGTTGTACACTTTTCTTCGGATTGTCACATCCGATCGGATAGGTTGTCAGCCGTGCGGGCCTTCTGAACATCGTCAGAATCGCGACATCAACCCAATCCCGAGCCGGGGTTGGGTTTTTTCATGCCCAGGCATCGGTGATGTGGCTGCCGACCGGATCGTGTGCCATCTGACCGGATCCGGTTCGGCCAGAATCGCTGACCTATTGCTCGCCGCAAGCAACACGATCCCCGCGCTGACTAACCGTTCAACAGTAGCGACACCCGATTCCGTTGTGGGTGCACATATTTCGGCTGTCACGCCCAGTTCCTCATGGGAATCGCCCGTAGCGGACGGCTTCTTCGTACCGCGTGACTGCCAGTTCCGACAACTCGTGCCGTGCCCGATGACGTCGATCGAGCACGGCACGTGCCTATTTCCGCCCCTTGGCCGCTCCCCGTGTGGGAGCGGCCTCTTTCATGAAATACCGAGGTACACACTGTGGCACCCGAATCTCCCGTGCAAGGTCCGTCGATCGCTGAGGGCCAAGGCAAGCCCCGGGTCCCACCGCCGGCGGCAGTCCCTGTGCAGGGCCCGTCGATCGCTGAGAGCGAAGGCAAGCCCCGGGTCGCTCCTGCCCCGACGGTGCCGGACAGTACGTCACCGGCGGTAACGACGCTGACCCCTCAACAGCAGCAATTGGCGCAGCAATATCAGCAGGCCGGATTGATACCGAGCAACGATCCGCCCAAACCCCAGCAAGCGCCACCGGTCGGTGGCGTGGAGGACGTCATTGCGCTGACCCAACACCAGCCCAAAGACGGTCAGAGCTTCGACCTACCCAGCGGGCCGACGGTCAAGGACGAGTCGGTGAGGTTGCCGAACGGGTTGACGGGAAACGAGGCGACGATATCGGGTCCCGGCCTCAGCACGCCCGTCGTGTCGGGTCCGAAGTCAGCGATCTCGCCACAGCAAGCGGCCGGGTTGTTCGCGACGGACTCCGCCTACACCCCAGAGCAGCGCGACCGCGATCTCGCGTTGCTCAATGGCCCCCGAGTTCAGGGCCCATACACCGAGGCTGGCCTGGCCGCGGAGACGGCTGCCAAGCAGGCCGCCACGGCCCGACTCAATGCGCACTGGAACCAATCGGCACTGCCGGACTTCGCCGACGGCAGTACCGTGCTGCCTGGACTCGGGTACAGCGCGGCTCAGTTGGCCAATGACCTGAGCCTGGCCTCCACCACCGGCACGTTGGATGCCCGCAGCGATCAGTTGCGCAAGGAGGCCACCGCCCGGCTCGCCCTGAATGCCTACACCAAGCAACAACAGGACGACGATCAGGCCACGGCCCAGCTCCAGCGTCCGTGGGTCGCGACTTCGGACCGTCTAGCCGAAGTCAGGCTGCTCATGGGCCGGGGCTACACCGCGGAGGAAGCACGGAATACGGTGCTGTTCCTCGAAGCCAGGGACGCCCGCAATCGACTCGCACAGGCCGGCATTGGGCTCCTGACTCCTGAACAGGCCCAACAGCTCGCGGACACACCCAAGTTGTATCCGACCGACCCGCGCAAGTCACTCATCGCCGATACCACCCCGTACGACCCCGACGATGACAAATACCCCAACGTCAACCAGGGGATGCAAGAGGCGGATTTCCGGAACCTGCTCGGGGAATTCACCGGCCTCAACGACCTCACCGAGGGCATCGAAGACGGCAATTGGGGACAAGCCGCATTCGGCGGGTCTATGGCGGTTCTGACCTTCGTCCCAGGAGTCGGCACCCTGATCGGGCGCGGCGTCGGCAGAGCCGGCCGAGGGATCGGCAATTGGGCCGAAAAGGGGCTCGAGGCCGCACCCGCGTCCCTCACCGCAGCAGAAGCCGCTCTCCGGGCCGAGGCGGCCGCCGCTGGCCTGTCGGGGTTCGGCGCGAAACTGCTACCAGGTGCGTCACTGGCGATCCCAGACGGTCCAAGACCCATCCTCCCCGACGGTATTCGTCCCGGCGAACTCACCCCACCCGGCATCAACCCCAAGCCGGCACAACCCGGCATCCTCGAATACCCGAAAGCTGACGAGCTGCCCTGGAACACGCAGGAAGCGATACCGGTCCCCGCCCTTGTCGCCCCACCACACACCATCCCGCCAACGCGCGGACCCGGGTGGCCGATCAATCCCTGGCAAAAATTCGACGAATGGGGTCTCCCCGTCGACATGCTAGAGGACCCGATCATCCTCATGAGGCCGAAATTGGGTCGTCCCGGCACCACCATGCCACGACGCAGCCCCGGTCAGCACGGAAATGGGACTGGAACTAACCCGGAAACGGGTATTCCTTGGACCGGCAAGACCGGTGAAACGCCTGTTGGGCACTGGCCGGTCGGTGTTTACCGCGGACCAAATAACGGCCAATGGTACAAGAAGGTTCCGGGACAATCACTTCCAGTCAAGGTTTCCATGCCACAATGGGCAATGGCGCCTTCTGATGTCGTCATGCACGGACAGCTTATCGAAAATCCTATCGCAACCATAAAAACAGGTTTGCCTGGGTACGAACAACACATGCTCGACGAAGTGAATGCACTACAGCATCTCGACAAGTCAGCACGCGATCTTGCTAAAGCTGGACTTGTAAACCTGATAGATAGTCGCGGCATGAGACTACAGCTCGCCGATGGATCATTTAGAAAACTTACCATCGAAGATCTGTCAAAAAGCAACCTCGAAAAGAGTCTACAGAACCTTTCGGGTCGGTACGTAACGGGCGAAATAGAAGCCGTAGAAACGCTCGCCAAGGATCTGACGATCAATAAAGGCGGTGTCGACGGCTTGTCTGAGCTGCGAGGCGAGATCGGCGGTGACTATTTCGCGGAGCAGGTGGCTGGCATCAAAATTGTTTACCGAGGTTCCGGCCCCTACACTGCGGACAGGGTCGGCGTTTGGACGGACGCTGCAGGTAACAGGCGTGTCGTTCTGTTGGAGTACAAAGGCGGAAACAAACCCGATAGTCTCAGCACTCGCGTCGTGGATCCCGGCACTGGCGAGAAGATTAACGTGGAGCAAGGCACCCTGCCGTACGCCCAGGACGAATTCCTTCGACCGAATTCCGCAGCACTGCAGGCACTCAAGGATTATGACCCAAAGCTCGCGCAGCAGCTCCTGGAGGGCAAGGATTTCGACTACTTGCTCGTGCACACCGAACCTGGAACCAACAAAATCACCGCCTACGGATTCGATCCCGGCACCGCGAAGGCGTTCACTCTCAAGCAGCCCGGCATCGCGCCGGGGGCACAGCCGATCGCGGCGGAAATACCCAATGGTGGAGCGCCGTGGATCAGCGACCTAATGCTCTCGGGCCTGGACAACCTGAACGTGTGGACCGCGCTCGCGCTGCCGGTCCTCGCGCCTCTCACCGGACTCGCGTGGCCCGCGAACACCGACAAGAAGGCGGACCAGTCGATGGTCGTCAACATCAGCATGCCCAAACCGGCCACGACCGATGTCGACCCGCGCGAAACCGCCAGGGTCTTGACCTACAGCGCCCACATCCGATGACCACACCACACCCTCGCCGTCCCGATTGGGCCGTCGGAGACCACGCTCAAGCAGAAAGTAGCATTCACACATGCACGTCGACATCGAAGGCGCCACCCGCATGGCCCGTCTCGCCACAGAATTCGATTGGTCCTGGGCCGTTGACGACCTGGAACCATTCTGCGCGGCAGCCGGATGGGAGATTGTTGAACTGGGTAAAAACGGCGCGTCGCTACGCACCAACCTTCGCGTCGATCGCCCCGAGGCGAGGATGTCCGGGCGTCTCCGCACGATGGATTACATCTCGGCATTCGCTACCGACCTCGCCGACGACAGTACCCCGATGACGCAGGTGCGCCCTCTGTTGGATGGCGGATTCGCGGACCTGATCGCCGCGCTGAGTCCCCTGTTGGGGACACCCTCACGATTCGAGCCGGGCCCCCAGGCGACCGTCCGGTGGGACCTCCCGAAAGTGGTCGTCGAACTGAGCATGACTCCGAGCGCAATCCACCAATCTCTGAAGAGCCGGGCGTATCAGGCGTGGATGGACGAGCCCGAACCCGAGTACGGGGATGAGGACTAGTGTGTCACGCCTGAAATAAGCCAGATAAATTGTTAGCCTGTTTGCGTGTCGAATCGTGGGCCTTCTGCTGTTGAGATCGTTGTGTCCGACG